>NZ_JAAQWU010000005.1:0-300260 GCF_012985695.1 Pseudomonas sp. WS 5027
CCGGGTCCTTGAGGATGTCCTGCACCAGCGAAAGGCTGTCCCACACCTCGGAAATGGCTGACCAGGTACCGGCCAATATCCCACTGCCAATAGCGCTCGCCGTGGAGGCCTGCCAGTGCGGTTTGAAACCACTCCACTCCTTGCGCAACCAGGCTTGCAGCTCAACGGTCAAACCGTCGTAGGACGCAAACAGCGCCTCCACCTGCGCTGGCGAAACCCCGCCCTGCACACGCAGCTGATAGCGCCCGCCGGCTGCGCAGTGATGGGAGCCCTTGCCTTGTTCATCCAGTTGGATAAACGTGGAACTGCCGTCATCCAGGCCAAGCACCTGCACCTGGAGATTGCCCAGCGGCACGTCATACACCGACTCGAACTTGCTCTCGATCTTCAGCTCGCCGCCTGCCGGGCACACGGCAACACTGGAAGCAAAATCGGTGTCGGCCATGCTCACCGACACCTGGGAATCGCCGACCCGCAGCACTCGCTCCATGCCCAGCAACGACGGCAAATCCGTGGCATGGCTGGCCTTGTCCAGGGCTTGCGCGTACCAGCTGGTTACCTGCTGGCGATACACCGCCAGGCTCTGGTGAAAGCCGTTCAGCTCGTATTCGATCAGGTCGAGGGGGGATGAATCAGGGGCAGGAGCTGGCATCCATGACGTCTCTGCAAAAGAAAGGCGTCGGAGAATGCCGCAGGAAAAGGGTGGTTGGAGGTGTGGTCTGTTAAATCAGAATGGGCTTACGTGCAGGCAGAATTTGCTCGGTGGGATCGCCGCTTATGCCCACATCAACTAGCGATCGGTCTTAAAGAAAGACGCAGGATTTACGGCTATGGAGCGGCGCGTAATCGTTTGTATAAGGTATTGCGGCTGACCCCCAGCTCCCGCGCCAAGTGGGAGATATTGCCGCCGACCGCTGCCAGTTGTTGCTGCAGATTTTGGCTATCGTCCAGATCGCCCATGACTAGCGGTGCGGGGGGCGAGGCTTGCCCCAGGTCGACAAAAAAATCATCTGGCAGGTGCTCCGGGCGGATCGGCTGGTCTTCGGCCATGGCCAGCGCCACCTGCATCACGCTGCTGACCTGGCGCAAGTTGCCTGGCCAAGGGTGTTGCTCGAATAACGCCAGCACTTCAGCACTGAGTCCGGCCCACTGCGTGGGGTCGCGGTGCTGTTGCCACAGTTGCTTGAATAGCGCCTGTTTGTCACTGCGCTCGCGCAGGGGCGGCAGTTCCAGGGTCAGGCCGCCGATGCGGTAGTACAAGTCCTCACGAAACCGTCCGACCTGCACCTGTTCGCGTAGCGAACGGTTGGTGGCCGAGATAATTCGCAGGTCTACCGGGAACAATTCGCTGCTGCCCACCGGCTGCACGCAGCGCTCCTGCAATACCCGCAGCAGCCGGGCCTGGGTCGGGAGGGGCATGTCACCGATTTCATCGAGAAACAGCGTGCCTTTGTCAGCCTTGCGGATCAGGCCGATGCTGCCCTTTTGGTTGGCGCCGGTGAACGCGCCTTTTTCGTAGCCAAACAGCTCCGATTCCACCAACTCGGCCGGAATTGCCGCACAGTTGACCGCGATAAAAGCCTGCTGGCTGCGGGAACTGGCCTGGTGCAGGGCTTTGACGAAAACTTCCTTGCCCACACCGGTTTCGCCATGGATCAGCAACGGGATGTCTTTTTCCAGTAGGCGTTCGGCCTGGCGCACGGCTTTTTCCACGCGGCTGTCGCCAAAGTGCAGGGTCTTGAGACCGATGGCCACGGCGGCCGGCTCGCTGAAGACCCTGGCTTGCACCGGCGCCTGTTTGGGGCGTTTGAGCAGGCACTGGAAACGGTTGCGCCCCGCAGCTTGTAGGGCGAAGGGCTGGCCTTCGGGTTGGTTGAGCAGCTCCAGCAGCGAGACCTTGAACAGGCTGTCGATCATCACCCTCGACAGGCTGATGCCCAGCAGGTTGTCGGCGCGGCGATTGGCTGACAGCACCTGGCCACTTTCATCGAAGATCAGCAGGCCGGCCCATTGGCTGTCGAGGTTGTTCAGGCCGGTGTTGAAGGTCAGTTGGAAGTGCTCGCCGCCAAACAGGTTGAGAATCAGGCGGTTTTCCACGGTCTGGCTCATCATCTTGACCATACCCAGGGTGTGGGAGGGCGGCAGGTAGCTGTCGCTGGACACATCCAGCACCGCAATGATTTCGCGGTTGGCATCAAAGATCGGCGCGGCTGAACCGGTCATGAAACGGTTGGCCTTGAGGAAGTGTTCGTCATGCTCGATGTGCACCGCCTGGGCGCAGGCCAGTGCCGTTCCGATGGCGTTGGTGCCGGTGGAGCGCTCCATCCAACTGGCCCCCGCGCTGAAACCACGGGCCAGTTTGGGTTCGATAAAGCGCTGGGTGCCCCAGGAGGTCAGGACCTGGCCCTGGTTGTCGGCAAGCATGATCAGGCAGTTGGAATTGCTGAGGATGTTCTCGTAGTAGGGCAGCACTTCTTGGTGGGTGGTCTGGACCAGCGCGTGCTGGCTCTCCAACAGCTGGCTGATCCCCTCGGCGGGCAGTTGGTCGAAGCTGGGGGCGCTCTGGTGATCCAGGCCAAAGGCACGGCAGCGGCGCCAGGAGTCCTGGATGATGGTGTCGTGGGGCAGCAATGGGGCAGGTGCGGCCATGGGGTGACCTTCTTTTATTGTTGTTATGAACCGTGCACCGCTCACCTTGTGGGAGCGGTTTTGCTGAGCTTATTCAGTGTTGTTCAGAACTGTTCATTGTCAACCCGGCGGTTGTTCAATTGTTCAGTTGTGAATGTTCATTTCTGTTCAGCACTGAGCAGCAGTTCTACCTACGCCTCTGTTAAATAAATACTTTTTGTTATTGGCACGAAACTCGCTCTGACCTTGGCAGAACAATTCCAATAAAAAAAAGGGCGTGTCATGTCATTGACCCTGGAACATGTGACTCGTGTCGTCGAAGGCCAGACCTGGATCGACGACGCCAACCTGCGCTTTGAAGCCGGCTCCTTCAATGTGTTGCTGGGCCGTACGCTGTCTGGCAAAACCAGCCTGATGCGCCTGATGGCCGGCCTGGACAAGCCTGACCACGGGCGCATCCTGATGAACGGCGTCGATGTCACCCACAAGCCGGTGCGCTTGCGCAATGTATCGATGGTGTACCAGCAGTTCATCAACTACCCGACCATGACGGTGTTCGAAAACATCGCCTCGCCTTTGCGCCAGGCCGGGGTGTCCAACGAACTGATCCGCAGCAAGGTGCTGGAAACCGCGAAGATGCTGCGCATCGACAAGTTCCTGCAACGTCATCCCCTGGAGCTGTCCGGTGGCCAGCAGCAACGCACGGCCATGGCCCGGGCGCTGGTCAAGGATGCCGAATTGATTTTGTTCGATGAGCCTCTGGTGAACCTGGACTACAAACTGCGCGAAGAGCTGCGTCAGGAAATGCGCGAGCTGTTCAAGGCCCGCAACACCATTGCCATTTATGCCACCACAGAACCCAACGAAGCCCTGGCGCTGGGCGGCACCACCACCATCCTCCACGAAGGCCGGGTGATCCAGAGCGGCAAGGCCGCCGAGGTCTATCACCAACCGCAGACGGTATTGGCAGCCGAGCTGTTTTCCGAGCCTCCGATCAACCTGATGCCAGGGCGTATCAGCGGTAATGAAGTGAGTTTCGCCAACGATGTGCACTTTCCGTTGAACGTGGACCTGCGCCCGATTGGTGAGGGCGAGTTCCGGTTTGGCGTGCGCCCTAGCCATATCAGCCTGGTGCCCAGCAACGATGATGACCTGGAACTGGCGGTGACGGTGGAAGTGGCGGAGATCAGCGGCTCGGAAACCTTCCTGCATGTGCGCAGCGAGCATTTTCTGCTGGTGTTGCACCTGCCGGGAGTGCACGAGTACGACGTGGATGCGCCGATCCGGATCTATATTCCGACCCATAAACTGTTTGTGTTCGATGGCCAGGGCCGTTTGCTCCAAGCCCCCGGGCGCCGTGTCGCGAGGGTTGCCTGATGGCCGAGATCCATTTGCAGAACCTGGCGCATAGCTATAGCCCTACACCCGCAGGGCCTGAAGACTACGCCATTCGCGAAATGAACCACATCTGGGAGCAGGGCGGCGCCTACGCATTGCTCGGCCCCTCGGGTTGCGGCAAGTCAACCTTGCTCAACATCATCTCCGGCCTGCTCAGCCCTTCGGAAGGCCAGGTGCTGTTCGACAGCAAGGTGGTGAATGACCTGACCCCGGAAAAGCGCAATATCGCCCAGGTGTTCCAGTTCCCGGTGGTGTACGACACCATGACCGTGTTCGATAACCTGGCATTCCCTCTGCGAAATCAGGGTATGGCCGAGGCGAAAGTGCACAGCAAGGTGCAGGAAATTGCCGAGGTGCTCGACCTGCAGAGCCTGCTGGGCAAAAAAGCCCGCAACCTCAGTGCCGATGAAAAGCAAAAGGTCTCGATGGGCCGTGGCCTGGTGCGCGATGACGTCTCCGCGATCCTGTTCGACGAGCCACTGACGGTGATTGATCCGCACCTGAAGTGGAAGCTGCGGCGCAAGCTCAAGCAGATCCATGAGCAGTTCAATATCACCATGGTCTACGTCACCCACGACCAATTGGAAGCCTCGACCTTTGCCGACAAGATCGCGGTGATGTACGGCGGGCAGATTGTGCAGTTCGGCACTCCGCGGGAGTTGTTCGAGCGCCCCAGCCATACCTTTGTCGGCTATTTCATCGGTAGCCCGGGGATGAATCTGATTGAGGTGAAGGCCGATACCGGCGGGGTCCGATTTGCCGGGACACATCTGGCGCTGTCCGAGGTGCAGCAACGGGAGCTCGCAGAAAAGGACTACAAGAAACTGCAGGTCGGTATTCGTCCCGAGTTTATCCATGTGTGGGAAGAGCCCAATCCCGACGCGTTGCAGGCCGACGTCACACATGTCGAAGACCTGGGCACCTACAAGATCCTGACCCTCAACCTCGACGGCGCTCTGTTGAAAGTGCGCCTGGCCGAAGACAAGCCGGTACCCGAGGGGCGCGCATCCATCAGCTTCCCGGCGCAATGGCTGATGGTGTATGCCGACGATTACCTGCTGGAGGTGCGGCCATGAACAAGGTGCAGAACAACAAGGCCTGGTGGCTGGTGTTGCCGGTGTTCCTGCTGGTGGCGTTCAGTGCGGTGATCCCGATGATGACCGTGGTCAACTACTCGGTGCAGGATATTTTCGATCAGTCCAGCCGCTATTTCGTCGGGGCCGACTGGTACAAACAGGTGCTGCTGGACCCACGTCTGCATGACTCGCTGCTGCGCCAGTTCATCTATTCGGCATGTGTGTTGCTGATCGAGATCCCCCTGGGCATTGCCATTGCCCTGACCATGCCCACCAAAGGCCGCTGGTCGTCCCTGGTGCTGATTGTGATGGCCATCCCGCTGCTGATCCCGTGGAACGTAGTCGGCACCATCTGGCAGATCTTCGGCCGTGCCGATATCGGCCTGCTGGGTTCGAGCCTGAATGCCATGGGCATCAACTACAACTACGCCGCCAACACCATGGACGCCTGGGTCACGGTACTGGTGATGGATGTATGGCACTGGACTTCCCTGGTGGCGCTGCTCTGTTACTCGGGGTTGCGGGCCATACCGGATGTGTACTACCAGGCGGCGCGGATTGATCGGGCGTCGGCCTGGGCGGTATTCCGACATATCCAGTTGCCAAAGATGAAGAGCGTGCTGCTGATCGCCGTGATGCTGCGCTTCATGGACAGTTTCATGATCTACACCGAGCCTTTCGTACTGACCGGCGGCGGGCCGGGGAATGCGACGACCTTCCTCAGTCAGACCCTGACCCAGATGGCCGTAGGCCAATTCGACCTAGGTCCGGCGGCGGCGTTTTCCCTGGTCTATTTCCTGATCATCCTGTTGGTGTCCTGGCTGTTCTACACCGCCATGACCCACTCCGACGCCAACCGCTGAGGCCGCCAACATGAGCAAGCGCAAGGTCATTCCGCTGCTGATCTACATCCTGTTCCTGCTGGTGCCGATCTACTGGCTGCTGAACATGTCCTTCAAGAGCAACACTGAAATCCTCGGCGGCCTGACGCTGTTTCCGCAGGATTTCACCTTGGCCAACTACAAGGTGATCTTCACCGACCCCAGTTGGTACACCGGGTATCTCAACTCGCTGTACTACGTGAGCCTGAACACGGTTATTTCCCTGACCGTGGCGCTACCGGCGGCCTACGCGTTTTCGCGCTATCGCTTCCTTGGCGACAAGCACCTGTTCTTCTGGCTGCTGACCAACCGCATGGCGCCGCCGGCGGTGTTCCTGTTGCCGTTTTTCCAGCTGTATTCGTCCATTGGCCTGTTCGATACGCATATTGCTGTGGCCCTGGCCCACTGCCTGTTCAACGTGCCGTTGGCGGTGTGGATCCTGGAAGGCTTTATGTCAGGGGTGCCCAAGGAAATCGACGAAACGGCCTACATCGATGGCTATAGCTTTCCGAAGTTTTTCGTGAAGATCTTTATCCCGCTGATTGGCTCGGGGATCGGTGTCACGGCGTTTTTCTGCTTTATGTTTTCCTGGGTCGAACTGCTGCTGGCGCGCACCCTGACGTCCGTCAATGCCAAGCCGATTGCCGCCGTGATGACCCGCACCGTGTCAGCGTCGGGGATTGACTGGGGCGTGCTGGCGGCTGCTGGGGTGTTGACCATTTTGCCGGGCATGCTGGTGATCTGGTTTGTTCGCAACCATGTGGCCAAGGGCTTTGCCCTGGGCCGGGTCTGAGGAAACGATGATGGAATGGATGGCCTGGACCACCCCGACGGCACTGTTTTTTGCGGCGATTGCCCTGTTGCTGGCGGGCATGACCACGTGGGAGCTGCGTTCGCCGAGTATTCCCCGGCGCGGCTTGTTACCGATCAGCACCACCCGTGGTGATCGCTTGTTTATCGGTCTTCTCGGGAGCGCCTACCTGCATCTGCTGGTGATCGGCGTTACCGGCTGGAGCATCTGGGTGGCGTCCGCGCTGTCTGTGGTGTGGCTGTTGTCTGTGATGCGTTGGGGCTGACGCGATGGCCTGTTCCCGTGTAGGAGCGAGCTTGCTCGCGAAAATCGTCAACGATAACGCGGGCAGCCTGGATGCACGCGGTGTCTTGGGGCTTTTCGCGAGCAAGCTCGCTCCTACACGGGGCGGGGCATCTGTCGGACCCGTTTGAAATCAACCAGGAGGTCTCTATGTTCGATAAAAACAATAAGCTGCGACATAGCATTTCATTGGCCGCCGTCTTGGCCCTCAGCGGTTTGAGTGCTGCGGCCTGGGCCGATGCGTACGAAGATGCCGCGAAAAAGTGGATCGGCAGCGAGTTCAAACCGTCCACCCTGACGGAGGCCCAGCAGCTTGAAGAACTGAAGTGGTTTATCAAGGCCGCCGAGCCGTTTCGTGGGATGAAGATCAATGTGGTGTCGGAAACCCTCACCACCCACGAGTACGAATCCAAGGTGTTGGCCAAGGCCTTCAGTGAAATCACCGGGATCAAGCTGACCCACGACTTGCTGCAGGAAGGCGACGTGGTGGAGAAACTGCAAACCCAGATGCAGTCGGACAAGAATATCTATGACGGTTGGGTCAACGATTCCGACCTGATTGGCACGCACTTTCGCTATGGCAAGACCGAATCCATCACCGACCTGATGGCCAATGAAGGCAAGGACTTCACCTCGCCGACCCTGGACCTCAAGGACTTTATCGGTATCTCGTTTACCACCGCGCCGGACGGCAAGATCTATCAGTTGCCCGACCAGCAGTTCGCCAACCTCTACTGGTTCCGTGCCGACTGGTTCGAGCGCGCCGACCTCAAGGCCAAGTTCAAGGAAAAGTACGGCTATGAGCTGGGCGTGCCGGTGAACTGGTCGGCCTACGAGGATATCGCCAAGTTCTTCAGTGAAGACGTCAAGGAAATCGACGGTAAGCGCGTGTATGGGCATATGGACTACGGCAAGAAGGATCCTTCCCTGGGTTGGCGCTTTACCGATGCCTGGTTTTCCATGGCCGGTGGCGGCGACAAGGGCCTGCCCAACGGCTTGCCGGTGGACGAGTGGGGGATACGGGTCGAGGACTGCCACCCGGTGGGGTCCAGCGTGACCCGTGGCGGCGACACCAACGGCCCGGCTGCGGTATTTGCCACGCAGAAGTACGTCGACTGGATGCGCGCCTATGCGCCACCGGAAGCGGCGGGCATGACTTTCTCCGAGTCCGGGCCGGTGCCGTCCCAAGGCAACATCGCCCAGCAGATCTTTTGGTACACCGCCTTTACCGCTGACATGACCAAGCCCGGCCTGCCGGTGATGAATGCCGACGGTACGCCGAAGTGGCGCATGGCGCCGTCGCCACGCGGGCCATATTGGGAGGAGGGGATGAAGCTGGGGTATCAGGACGTGGGGTCCTGGACGTTCCTCAAGTCCACGCCTGAGAAGCAAAAACTCGCGGCTTGGTTGTATGCGCAGTTCGTGACTTCGAAAACCGTGTCATTAAAGAAAACCATCGTCGGCCTGACGCCCATCCGCGAATCCGATATCAACTCCCAGGCCATGACCGACCTGGCCCCCAAACTCGGCGGCCTGGTGGAGTTCTACCGCAGCCCGGCGCGGGTGCAATGGACGCCGACCGGCACCAACGTGCCGGATTATCCACGCCTGGCCCAACTGTGGTGGAGCCACATCTCGGAAGCCGCCAGCGGCGAGAAAACCCCGCAACAGGCATTGGATGGCCTGGCCAAGGATCAGGATGCGATCATGACGCGCCTGGAGCGCTCCAAGGTGCAGCCGATCTGCGGACCGAAGATGAACCCCGAGCGCGATGCCCAGTACTGGTTCGACCAGCCGGGCGCACCGAAACCGAAACTGGCGAACGAGAAGCCCAAGGGTGAAACCGTGAACTATGCGGACTTGCTCAAGTCGTGGGAGGCGGCGCGCAAGTGAGGTAGGAGGAATAGCAAAACGGCACCGTGAGGTGCCGTTTTTGTTGATGTGTGAAAGACCGCTTCACATACGATCAGCTAAGCAACGCTAATCGCTCCACCGTATCCGGAAATTTTGATACCAGTCGAATCAGTGTGGCTGCCTGGGCATTGGGGCGTGCGCGACCTTGTTCCCAGTTTTCCAGGGTGCGTGCATTGGTGCGCAGGTACATGGCAAATACAGCACGGGAAAGATTGAGTTGTTGTCGCACCGCAATGACTTCTTCAGCAGTGAGAGGGGCCAGTTTGTTTTGCTGCACTTGATGGGTACGTAGTGTGACCTTGCCTTGGCGCTCGTTGGCCAATGCATCGAAGCCTTCGACCAGTTCGGAAAAAATGTCACGTTTCATGTGAGTCCTCTCGCGTTGATTTCCCTGTCCAGCATGTGTTTGAGGGCTTTTTTGTGTTGTGGGCTCAAGTCGCTTTGCTCGTGCTTGCCGTACAGCGTGAACAGCCAAAATTGAGTGCCGCCAGACCACCAGTAGTAGATGACTCGTAATCCACCCCGTTTGCCTTTGTTTCGTCGTTCATCGACGAAGCGCAGCTTGCGTAACCCACCGGTGCCTTCCATCACGGCTCCCGCTTCGGGATTCTTCATTAGCTCCTGTTGAAAGCCGTGAAACAGTTCGTCAGTCAGGTAGTCCTTGCGGTACCGCTCAAAGGGCGGCAGTTCGATAAATAGAGCATCCATGTTCTGTACGTAGCCTGCGTATAGTTTGGTGGCCCATCTGCCAGGGGTCAAGTGAGCCTGACGTGGGATTCTTCCTAAAGCGCATACACCATACGAGCGGCTCCGGCAGGTAGATGCCAGACACGGAGGCATTTTATTAAGGAATATTCCTTGAGCTGGGCAGGGAGCTTGAACCTTTCCCAGAAACGCAAAACGGCACCCTAAGGTGCCGTTTTGTTTACTGCTTGAGCCTAAGCGATCAACCCGCCATCACCGCATGCTGCACCAGGGTGAGCAACGGTTGTGGGTAGACACCCAGGAAGAACGCCAGCAGGGCAATGGCCAGCAGCATCACGCCGCCTGCTTTCTGTTCCCAGTGCAACTCGGCATCCACACGGCGCAGGTTTGGCTCGATCAGGTACAGGGTGACCATCACGCGCAGGTAGTAGAACACGCCGATGGCACTGCCCAGCACCAGGGAGGCAACCAGCCACCACTCGTGGGCTTCGACACCGGTCGCGACGATGTAGAACTTGCCGATAAAACCTGCGGTCAGCGGGATACCGGCCAGGGACAGCATCATCACGGTCAGCACGGCGGTCAGGTACGGACGGCGCCAGAACAGGCCGCGGTATTCGTACAGGGCATCGGCGTCACGGCCTTTGTAAGGCGAGGACATCAGGGTGATTACGCCGAACGCGCCGAGGCTGGTGATCACGTAGGTGACCAGGTACACGCCGATGGCTTCCACGGCCAGGCCTTTGCTCGCCACCAGGGCGATCAGCAGGTAGCCGAAGTGCGCGATAGACGAATAACCCAGCAGACGCTTGAGGTTGTTCTGGGTCAGGGCCAGCAGGTTACCGAACAGGATCGACGCGATGGCGATCACGGTCAGCACATCACTCAGCACGCCGGTGTTGGCGGCAGGGGAGATCTGGAACAGACGCACCATCACCGCGAACACGGCGACTTTCGAAGCGGTTGCCAGAAACGCGGCCACTGGCGCCGGGGCGCCTTCGTACACGTCTGGGGTCCACAGGTGGAACGGTACCAGCGACAGCTTGAACGCCAGGCCGATCAGCATCATGGCCAGGCCCAGTTGGGCGATGGGCGCAGGCATGCTGGTGGTGGCCAGGGCGTGGCCGATACCGCTGAAGCTCAGGCTGCCGGCTTCGGCGTAGAGCAGGGCCATACCGAACAACAGGAACGCGGAACCTGCGGCCGACAGCACCATGTACTTGATGCCGGCTTCCAGGGAGCGCTTGTTGAAGAAGGCGTACGCCACCAGGCCGTAGGTCGGGATCGACAGCAGTTCCAGGCCGATGAACAAGCCAGCCAGATGCTGCGCGCTGACCAGCACGATACCGCCGGCCGCAGCCAGCAGGATCAGCAGGTACAGTTCTTCGCGGTTGCCCGGGTAGCCAGTGCCGCCTTCGCCGAGGTAGGCATGGGCGAGGGTGACGCAGGCCAGTGTCGCAACGAGGATCAACGCGGTGTACAGCAGCGCGAAGTCATCGATCATGACCAGCGGGGTCACCGCCAGTGGGGCGACCTTGAGTGCCGGGATAATCGACAGCAAGGCCAGGTTCAGACCTGCGGTGGACAGCAGGAACGTCTGCGAGTGATTGCGGCGCCAGGCGATTGCCAGCATCACCACCACAATGGTGAGGCTGGTAATCAGCAGCGGCGCAAGCGCGATAAAGTGTTGGATCGTGAATTCCATAGCGCTCTTACCGGGCCGAAGCGAGTTGAGTGAAGGCGGTGCTCAACCACTGCTGCACGCCATGCATCGTGGCGGCAGAGGTGTCGAGGAACGGTTGCGGATACACGCCGATGTACACCAGCAGTACCGCAAGGCCGAGCACCATGATCAGTTCGCGAGCATCCATCCCTTTGAGGACGGCGTCCGACTTGGTCGGGCCGAAGTAGGCGCGGTGGATCATGATCAGCGAGTAGACCGAACCGAACACCAGGCCGGAAGTGGCAATCGCGGTGATCCATGGCGCACTGACGAAGCTGCCCATCAGGATCAGGAACTCACCGACAAAGTTACCCGTACCCGGCAAGCCCAGAGACGCGGCGGCAAAGAACAGGCTGATCGCCGGCAGGTACGCGATACGCGACCAGATGCCGCCCATCTCACGCATGTCACGGGTGTGCAGGCGCTCGTACAACTGGCCACTGAGGATAAACAGTGCGGCGGCTGAAACACCGTGAGCCAGCATCTGGATCACCGCGCCTTGCAACGCCAGCTGGCTGCCGGAGTAGATGCCGATCAGTACGAAACCCATGTGGGAAACGGACGAGAAGGCAATCAGACGCTTGATGTCGGTTTGCGCGAAGGCCAGGAATGCACCGTAGAAGATCCCGATCAGACCCAGGGTCATGGCGATCGGCGCAAACTCGGCCGAAGCATTCGGGAACAGCGGCAGGGCGAAACGCAGCAGGCCGTAGGCCGCCGTCTTCAACAGGATACCGGCCAGGTCCACGGAACCTGCGGTTGGTGCCTGGGCGTGAGCGTCAGGCAGCCAGGAGTGGAACGGCACCACTGGCAGCTTCACTGCGAAGGCGATGAAGAAACCGAGCATGAGGATGTACTCGGTGGTCATCGACATCTTGGTTTTCAACAGGTCGGCGTAGTTGAAGGTGATCACGCCGGTGTTGTTGAAGTTGACCAGGACCAGGCCCAGGATCGCCACCAACATGATCAGGCCGGAAGCCTGAGTGAAGATGAAGAACTTGGTCGCCGCGTAGATCCGGGTTTTCTTGCCGTCCGAAGAACTGTGACCCCAGAGCGCGATGAGGAAGTACATCGGCACCAGCATCATTTCCCAGAAGAAGAAGAACATGAACAGGTCGAGGGCGAGGAACACGCCGACAACGCCGCCCAGGATCCACATCAGGTTCAGGTGGAAGAAGCCCACGTGACGCTCGATTTCTTTCCAGGAGCAGAGTACCGAGAGGATACCCAGCAGGCCGGTCAGCAGGATCATCAACAGCGACAGGCCGTCGAGGGCCAGGTGCACGTTGATGCCGAAGCGTTCGATCCAGACGTGCTTGAATTCAAGCGCGAAGGTTGGATCGACACCCGGTGCCGGAGCAAATGAATAGTCGCCATGGGCCCACAGCCAGAGGCCGAGTGCGAGTTCCAGGGACATGGTCAGCAACGCAATCCAGCGGGGCAGGGTGGCGCCGAAGCGTTCACCCATCCAGCAGAGCAGGCCGCCGATAAAGGGGATCAGGATTAGCCAGGGCAGAATCATGACGGGCTCGTTTCCTTTCGCAAGTTCGCAAAGTACGCAGTGCACTTAAACATAGTCAGACCGCAACCACGACGATGGCGCCGATCACCAGCACGGCACCAGCAGCCATGGAAGCTGCATACCAACGCAATTGGCCGGTCTCGGTGCGGCTCAGGGCGGTGTGACCGGCCTTGGCAGCACGCGGGATCAAACCAATGGTCTGGTCGAGCGGGTCTTTGCGCAGTACATGGCTGATCGCAAGGTAAGGCTTGACGAACAGTTTGTCGTAGATCCAGTCGAAGCCCCAGGCGGCGAACCACCAGGCCGAAAGGAAGCGGCCAATGCCACTGTTGGCCACGGCAGTGACGAAGCGACGCTTGCCGAGGAACAGCATGGCCGCCAGCAGGATACCGGCGATGGCAATGGCGCCCGAGGCGATTTCCAGGCTGTGCTTGGCGTCGCCGCCAGCATGCCCGACGCTTTGTGGCAGTACGCCAGCCAGTGGCGGGGTGATCATGGCGCCGACGAAAGTCGACAGGATGATCAGCACCGACAGCGGCAGCCAGTGGGAGATGCCGTGGCCTGCGTGGGCTTCGGTCTTGGCTTCACCGTGGAACGTGATGAAGATCAGGCGGAAGGTGTACAGCGAGGTCATGAACGCACCCACCAGGCCGGCGTACAGCAGGCCTTGGTTACCGCTGGCAAAGGCTTCCCAGAGGATCTCGTCTTTGGAGTAGAAACCTGCGGTCACCAGTGGCAGGGCTGCAAGCGCGGCACCACCGACGATGAAGCTGGCGTAGGCCAGCGGCAGTTTCTTCCACAGGCCGCCCATCTTGAAGATGTTCTGCTCGTGGTGGCAGGCAACGATTACCGCACCTGAAGCGAGGAACAGCAGGGCCTTGAAGAAGGCGTGGGTCATCAGGTGGAAGATCGCGCCGTCCCAGGCGCCAACGCCCAGGGCCAGGAACATGTAGCCGATCTGGCTCATGGTCGAGTAGGCGAGGATTCGTTTGATGTCGGTCTGCACCAGCGCGGCGAAGCCGGCCAGCACCAGGGTCACGCCACCTACGAGGCCCACCAGGTGCAGGATTTCCGGCGCCAGGGTGAACAGACCGTGGGTACGGGCGATCAGGTAGACACCGGCGGTCACCATGGTGGCGGCGTGGATCAGTGCCGATACCGGGGTAGGACCGGCCATGGCGTCTGCCAGCCAGGTTTGCAGTGGCAGTTGTGCCGATTTACCGACAGCGCCGCCCAGCAGCATCAGGGTGGCCAGGGTGATCCAGAAGTCGCCGACCTGGAATTTCTGCGGTGCCAGCACCAGCAGTTCCTGGATATTCAGCGTGCCCACCTGTTGGAACAGAATGAACAGGCCGATGGCCATGAACACGTCGCCGATCCGGGTCACGACAAAGGCTTTGAGTGCCGCGTTACCGTTGTTGCGGTTGCTGTAGTAGAAACCGATCAACAGGTACGAGCACAGGCCCACGCCTTCCCAGCCGAAGTACAGGAACAACAGGTTATCGCCCAGCACCAGGAACAGCATGCTGGCGATAAACAGGTTGGTGTAGGCGAAGAAGCGCGAGTAACCGGCCTCACCGCGCATGTACCAGGACGCGAACAGGTGGATCAGGAAACCCACGCCTACCACCACGCCGAGCATGGTGATCGACAGGCCGTCGACGTAGAGAGCGAAGTCAGGCTTGAAGCCCTCGACCGCCATCCACTGCCACAGCACCAGGGTGTAGTGACCGGCTTCGGGTGGTGCAACGTTGAATTGCCAGATGACGTAGGCGGCGACAATCGCCGACAGGCCAATGGAACCCACGCCGACCAGGGCCGAAAGGTTTTCCGACCAGCGTCCACGGGAGAACGACAGCAGCAGGAAACCGATCAGGGGGAATACGAAAGTCAGAAAGATCATGTTCATCCGCGCATCTCACTGGCAGCGTCGATATCAAGCGTGTGGAAGCGACGATACAGTTGCAGCAGGATCGCCAGGCCAATACTGGCCTCGGCGGCTGCCAGGCTGATCACCAGGATGAACATGACTTGTCCATCCGGCTGGCCCCAACGTGCACCTGCCACGATGAACGCCAGTGCTGCAGCGTTCATCATGATTTCCAGGCTCATCAACACGAACAGAATGTTACGGCGAACCATCAGGCCGACCAGGCCAAGGCAGAACAGGATGCCGGCGACCGCCAGACCATGCTCCAAAGGGATAGCAGGCATCGTCATTGCTCCTTGGCTTCGTTGCGGCCCAAGTGGAAGGCAGTGATGGCTGCAGCGAGCAGCAGCATCGAAGCCAGTTCGACCACCAGCAGGTACGGGCCGAACAGGCTGATGCCCACGGCCTTGGCGTCTACGGTGGTGTGGCCGATGGCCTGGCCGCTCTGGTGAGCGAACAGTACATACAGCAGCTCAGCCAGCAGCAGCGCTGCCAGGATTACCGGGCCAAGCCAGATGCCGGGCTTGAGCCAGACGCGCTCCTGGGCGACCGAAGCTGGCCCCAGGTTGAGCATCATCACCACAAACACGAACAGCACCATGATGGCGCCAGCGTAGGCGATCACTTCCAGGACACCGGCAAACGGTGCGCCGAGGCTGAAAAAGGTCATGGCCACGGCGATCAGCGAAATGATCAGGTAGAGCAGGGCGTGCACGGGGTTGGTGTTGGTGATCACGCGAAGCGTGGACACCACTGCAATACCCGATGCGAAATAGAAAGCGAATTCCATCTTTCTTCCTTAAGGCAGCAAGCTCTTCACGTTGATCGGCTCGGCTTCGTTTTGTGCGGCGCCCTTGGGCTTACCGGCAACGGCCATACCTGCAACACGATAGAAGTTGTAATCAGGGTTTTTACCGGGACCGGAGATCAGCAGATCTTCTTTCTCGTACACCAGGTCCTGACGTTTGAACTCGGCCATCTCGAAATCCGGTGTCAGCTGGATCGCGGTGGTCGGGCAAGCTTCCTCGCACAGGCCGCAGAAAATGCAGCGCGAGAAGTTGATGCGGAAGAAGTCTGGGTACCAGCGACCGTCTTCGGTTTCAGCTTTCTGCAGGGAGATACAGCCCACCGGGCACGCCACGGCGCACAGGTTGCAGGCTACGCAACGCTCTTCGCCGTCGGGGTCGCGGGTCAGTACGATGCGGCCGCGATAGCGCGGCGGCAGGTACACCGCTTCTTCCGGGTATTGCAGGGTGTCGCGTTTGCGAAAGCCATGGCCGAAAACCATCACCAGGCTTCGCAACTGGGTACCGGTACCCTTAACGATGTCGCCAATATATTTGAACATGGGTCAAATCCTCACTGAACCGCGCCCGCTGGCGTGTTCAACAACACAACGGCAGCAGTCACCAGCAAATTGATCAGGGTCAGCGGCAGGCAGAAGCGCCAGCTGAAATCCATCACCTGGTCGTATCGTGGACGCGGAATGGAAGCGCGCAGCAGGATAAACAACATGATGAAGAACGCGGTCTTGAGGAAGAACCAGAAGAACGCCAACTGCGGCAGGATGCCGAACGGACCGTGCCAGCCGCCGAAGAACAGCGTGACCAGCAGGGCCGAGATCAAGATGATGCCGATGTACTCACCGACGAAGAACATGCCCCATTTCATGCCGGCGTATTCAATGTGGTAACCGTCGGCCAGTTCCTGTTCCGCTTCCGGCTGGTCGAAGGGGTGACGGTGAGTCACGGCCACACCAGCGATGAAGAAGGTACAGAAGCCAAAGAACTGCGGAATGATGAACCACAGGTTCTGCGCCTGGTACTCGACGATGTCGCGCATGTTGAACGAGCCAACCTGCACCACGATGCCCATCAGCGCCAGGCCCATGAACACTTCGTAGGACACAGTCTGGGCCGAAGCCCGCAAGCTGCCCAGCAGGGCGAACTTGTTGTTACTGGCCCAACCGGCGAACAGTACCGCGTAGACCGACAGACCGGCCATGGCGAAGAAGAACAGCAGGCCGATGTTCAGGTCCGCCACACCCCAGGTCGGGGTGATCGGGATGATCGCGAAGGCGATCAGCAAGGCGCTCATGGCCACGACCGGTGCCAGGGTGAAGATCACCTTGTCGGCAAACGGCGGGGTCCAGTCTTCCTTGAAGAACATTTTCAGCATGTCGGCAGCGATCTGGAACATGCCGAATGGGCCAACGCGGTTCGGACCGTAACGGTCCTGCCACCAACCCAGCAGGCGACGTTCGACGAAGCTGAGCAGGGCGCCCGCGACGACCACGGCCAACAGGATCACGATGGCCTTGACCACCGAGATGATCACGTCGATCACTTCAGGAGTGAACCAAGTCATTGCGCTGCCTCCTGCAGACCGTCAACGGTTTTGCCAAAGATTGCCGGTGGAATCCCGGCGAGGCCTTTTGGCAGTGCAACCAGGCCAGCACCCAGCTCATCATTGATGCGCAGCGGCAGACGCAGGGTCTGGCCGGCTACGTTCAAGCTGAGCAGGGCACCGTCGTTGACGCCCAGGCGATCGGCTTCGGACTTGGCCACGGACACGTAGGCTTGTGGAATGCGCTCTTGCACCGGTGCGGCTTTGGAAGAGGTCTCTTCGCTGCCGAACAGATGGAAGAACGGCACAACCTGCCAGGTACCCTGGGCCGGGTTGAACGGACGCGGTACGGCTGCGAACCAGTTCAGCGAGTCACCGGTGCTTTCGATCAGGCGGGTGCCTGGGTCGCCAGCGCGGATATGACCACCGACTTCGTCCTGGAACTTGTTCCAGGCCTGCGGCGAGTTCCAGCCCGGCGACCAGGCAAACGGCACCTGTTGACGCGGCTCGACCGAACCCGAATAACCTTCCATGGAGAAGGCGAACGCAGTGTCGTTGTCTTGTGGGGTACGCGGTTCGTGCACGCTGATATCAGCACGCATGGCGGTACGCCCGGAATAACGCAGCGGTTCACGGGCCAGCTTCATGCCCTTGATCCGGAACGCGGCGGACGGTGCAGCATCGACGATACGCGCCAGTTGCGGTGCGCTCGCGGCGACGGCTGCGGTGACATGGTCGAGCTGGGTCCAGTCGATCGGCTGGTTCAGCAGGGTTGCGCGCAGGGCATGCAGCCAGCGCCAGCCTTCGTGAACCAGGATGCTGGCGTCCATGTACTTCGGATCGAACACCTGGAAGAAGCGCTGGGCGCGGCCTTCCTGGCTGACCAGGGTACCGTCGCCTTCAGCGAAGGTAGCGGCTGGCAGTACCAGGTGGGCACGGTCGCTGGTGGCAGTCTTCTGGTGATCGGCGACGATCAGGACTTTGGCGGCGTTCAGTGCCGCGTCAACCTTGGCGGTATCGGTGCGGGTGTACAGGTCGTTTTCCAGCACCACGATGGCGTCGGCATTGCCGTCGATCACCGCTTGCAGGGCCGCGTCCACGGACTCGCCGCCGAGCATGGCCAGGCCAAGGCTGTTGGCTTCCGGCACGACCAGGCTGATGGAACCGTTCTTCTCGCGCAGCTTCAGGGCTTTGGCGATGTTGGCGGCGGCTTCGATCAGCGCTTTGGAACCCAATGAGGTACCGGCAATGATCAATGGACGCTTGGCCGCCAGCAGGGCGTCGGCGATGCGCTGGGCCAGGGCCACGGCTTCTGCGTCCAGGCCTTCGACGGCAGGTGCGCTGGCGTCAAGGGCGTGGGCCACGGCGAAACCGATGCGGGCCAGGTCATCTGGCGCTGCGTGCACGCATTCTTCGGCGATATCGTCGAGCTTGGTTTCAGCCAGACTTGCGATAAACAGCGGGTTCAGCGCGTGCTGGCCGATGTTTTTCACCGCAGCGTCGAGCCAAGGCTGCACGCGCATGGCGTCGGCCATTTCTTCGGCCTTGCCTTTGACCGACTGGCGCAGGGACAGGGCGATGCGGGCAGCGGTCTGGGTCAGGTCTTCACCGAGCACGAAGATTGCGTCGTGGTCTTCGATGTCGCGCATGTTCGGCACTGGCAGCGGGCTGTCGTTCAGCACCTGGAGGACCAGGCGGATGCGCTCCAGCTCACCGGCTTCGATACCACTGTAGAAGTGCTCGGCACCGACCAGCTCGCGCAACGCGTAGTTGCTTTCGAGGCTGGCGCGTGGCGAACCGATACCGACGATGTTGCGCCCGCGTAGCAGGTCAGCGGCTTTATCCAGCGCGGCGTCCAGGCTCAGCTTGGCGCCATCGGCCAGCAACGGTTGGCGCGGACGGTCTTCGCGGTTGACGTAACCATAGCCGAAACGGCCACGGTCGCACAGGAAGTACTGGTTGACCGAACCGTTGAAGCGGTTTTCGATGCGACGCAGTTCGCCGTAGCGCTCGCCCGGGGAGATGTTGCAACCGCTGGAGCAGCCATGGCAGATGCTCGGCGAGAACTGCATGTCCCACTTACGGTTGTAGCGCTCGGAGTGAGTCTTGTCGGTGAACACACCGGTCGGGCAGACCTCGGTGAGGTTGCCGGAGAACTCGCTTTCGAGCACGCCGTCTTCAACGCGACCGAAGTACACGTTGTCGTGGGCGCCGAAGACGCCCAGGTCGGTGCCGCCGGCGTAGTCTTTATAGAAGCGTACGCAGCGATAGCAGGCGATGCAGCGGTTCATTTCGTGGGAAATGAACGGGCCCAGTTGCTGGTTCTGGTGGGTACGCTTGGTGAAGCGATAACGGCGCTCGTTATGGCCGGTCATCACCGTCATATCTTGCAGGTGGCAGTGACCGCCTTCCTCACAGACCGGGCAGTCGTGGGGGTGGTTGGTCATCAGCCACTCGACAACGCTGGCGCGGAACGCCTTGGATTCTTCATCGTCGATGGAGATCCAGGTGTTGTCGGTGGCTGGCGTCATGCAGGACATGACGATACGACCACGGGTGTCGTTTTCGTCGGTGTACTGCTTGACCGCACACTGGCGGCAGGCACCGACGCTACCAAGCGCGGGGTGCCAGCAGAAATAAGGGATGTCGAGGCCTAGTGACAGACACGCCTGTAACAGGTTGTCTGCCCCATCGACTTCGAGCGCTTTGCCGTCTACGTGGATAGTGGCCATGGTTCAAAGTTCTTCGTTGGCCCGTTGTCAGCGGGCGTGGCTAATGGAATCTTGTTATTCATGTGCATCAACACAGCCTTCAAGGCGTCAGCACATGACAAAGCGAAGGGCACGGACCCTTCGCTTATTGAAGCGTTACGCGCCGACTACGATCGGCTTTGCCAGAGGCGGGACGGCGGCGCTTTTTGGTGCGATGCCGGCTTCGAACTCCGAGCGGAAGTACTTGATTGCGCTGCCCAGTGGCTCCACGGCGCCCGGTGCGTGAGCACAGAAGGTCTTGCCCGGGCCGAGGAAACCGACCAGGCCCAGCAGGGTCTCGATATCCCCCGGCTGGCCTTCGCCTTTCTCGATAGCCATCAGAAGCTTGACGCTCCACGGCAGACCATCGCGGCACGGGGTGCAGAAACCACAGGATTCGCGAGCGAAGAACTGCTCCATATTGCGCAGCAGCGAGACCATGTTCACGGTGTTGTCCACCGCCATCGCCAGGCCGGTACCCATCCGGGTGCCCACCTTGCCGATGCCGCCGGCATACATCTGTGCATCCAGATGCTCGGGGAGCAGGAAGCCGGTACCGGCGCCGCCGGGCTGCCAGGCCTTGAGGGTGTAGCCGTCGCGCATGCCGCCGGCGTAGTCCTCGAACAGCTCGCGGGCGGTCACGCCGAATGGCAGTTCCCACAGGCCAGGGTTCTTGACCTTGCCGGAGAAGCCCATGAGCTTGGTGCCCATGTCTTCGCTGCCTTCGCGGGCCAGGGATTTGTACCAGTCCACGCCGTCGGCGATGATCGCCGGCACGTTGCACAGGGTCTCGACGTTGTTGACGCACGTCGGCTTGCCCCACACGCCAACGGCGGCGGGGAAGGGCGGCTTGGAGCGCGGGTTGGCGCGGCGGCCTTCGAGGGAGTTGATCAGGGCGGTTTCTTCACCGCAGATATAACGCCCGGCGCCGGTGTGCACGAACAGCTCGAAGTCGAACCCCGAACCGAGGATGTTCTTGCCCAACAGGCCTGCGGCCTTGGCTTCTTCGACGGCACGGTTCAGGTGCTTGGCGGCCGTGGTGTATTCGCCACGCAGGAAGATGTAGCCACGGTAGGTTTTCAGCGCGCGGGCACTGATCAGCATGCCTTCGATCAGCAGATGGGGCAGTTGCTCCATCAGCATGCGGTCCTTCCAGGTGTTGGGTTCCATTTCATCAGCGTTACACAACAGGTAACGGATGTTGATGGACTCGTCTTTCGGCATCAGGCCCCACTTCACACCCGTGGGGAAGCCTGCACCGCCGCGACCTTTAAGGCCGGCGTCCTTCACGGTCTGGACGATATCGTCCTGGGCCATGTCGGAGAAAGCCTTGCGTGCTGCGGCATAGCCGTTCTTGGCCTGGTACTCGTCAAGCCATACAGGCTCGCCGTCGTCACGCAGGCGCCAGGTCAGCGGGTGGGTTTCGGCCGAACGCTTGATCAGGTTGGCCGGGCCAAAGGAAGTCAGGGTCATGGGTAGCCCTCGAGCAATTGGGTGACGCCAGAGGCCTGGACGTCGCCGAATGTGTCGTCGTCGATCATCAACGCCGGCGCCTTGTCGCAGTTACCCAGGCAGCACACCGGCAGCAGGGTGAAACGCCCGTCTGCAGTGGTTTGGCCCAGGCCGATGCCCAGCTTGCTCTGGATCGCGTCGACCACCGACTCGTGGCCGCCGATGTAGCAGACCATGCTGTCGCACACGCGAATGATGTGGCGGCCGACCGGCTGGCGGAAGATCTGGCTGTAGAACGTCGCCACGCCTTCCACATCGCTGGCCGGGATGCCGAGGATCTCGCCGATGGCGTAGAGGGCGCCGTCGGGCACCCAGCCACGTTCCTTCTGGACGATCTTCAAGGCTTCGATCGACGCCGCGCGCGGGTCTTCGTAGTGATGCAACTCGTGCTCGATGGCCGAGCGCTCGGTTTCACTCAAGGTGAAACGGTCTGTCTGGATAAGCGTGCTGTTCATGCTTAGCGGTCCACGTCGGCCATAACGAAATCGATACTACCCAGGTACGCAATCAAGTCCGCGACCATCTCGCCTTTGATCACCGAAGGGATCTGCTGCAAGTGCGCGAAGCTTGGGGTACGAATCCGGGTGCGGTAGCTCATGGTGCCGCCATCGCTCGTCAGGTAATAACTGTTGATACCCTTGGTCGCTTCGATCATCTGGAAGGACTCGTTGGCCGGCATCACCGGGCCCCACGAGACTTGCAGGAAGTGCGTGATCAGGGTTTCGATGTGTTGCAGGGTGCGCTCTTTAGGCGGCGGCGTGGTCAGCGGGTGATCCGCCTTGTACGGGCCTGCCGGCATGTTGCGCATGCACTGCTCGATGATTTTCAGGCTCTGGCGCATTTCTTCGACACGCACGATGCAGCGGTCGTAGGCATCGCCATTGGCCGCCAGCGGCACTTCGAACTCGAAGTTCTCGTAGCCGGAGTACGGGCGCGCCTTGCGCAGGTCGAAATCGCAACCGGTCGAACGCAGGCCAGCACCGGTGACGCCCCATTCCAGGGCTTCCTTGGTGTTGTACTGTGCGACGCCGATGGTCCGGCCCTTGAGGATGCTGTTGTCCAGGGCGGCTTTCTGGTACTCGTCCAGACGCTTGGGCATCCAGTCGATGAATTCCTTGACCAGGCGCTCCCAGCCGTTCGGCAGGTCGTGGGCCACACCGCCGATGCGGTACCAGGCCGGGTGCAGGCGAAAGCCCGTGATGGCTTCGATGACCTTGTACGCACGCTGACGGTCGGTGAAGGTGAAGAACACCGGGGTCATGGCGCCAACGTCCTGGATATAGGTACCCAGGAACAACAGGTGGCTGGTGATCCGGAAGAACTCGGCCATCATGATGCGGATGGTATCGACGCGGTCTGGCACCTTGATACCGGCCAGCTTCTCGACCGAGAGCACGTACGGCAGGTTGTTCATCACGCCGCCGAGGTAGTCGATACGGTCGGTGTACGGGATGAAGCTGTGCCAGGACTGGCGTTCGGCCATCTTCTCGGCACCACGGTGGTGGTAGCCGATGTCGGGCACGCAGTCGACGATTTCTTCGCCGTCCAGTTGCAGGATGATACGGAACGCACCGTGGGCCGAAGGGTGGTTCGGGCCCAGGTTGAGGAACATGTAGTCCTCGTTGGTGCCGGAGCGTTTCATGCCCCAGTCTTCCGGGCGGAAGCGTGCGGCTTCTTCTTCAAGCTGCTGCTTGGCCAGGTTCAGGCTGAACGGATCGAATTCGGTGGCGCGCGCCGGGAAGTCCTTGCGCAGCGGGTGACCTTCCCAGGTCGGCGGCATCATGATGCGCGTCAGGTGCGGGTGGCCCGGGAAGTCGATGCCGAACATGTCCCAGACTTCGCGCTCGTACCAGCTGGCGTTCGGCCAGATACCGGTCACGGTCGGGATGCTCAGGTCGCTTTCCGAGAGGGCGACCTTGATCATCACGTCGCTGTTACGTTCCAGCGACATCAGGTGATAGAACACGGTGAAGTCGGCGCCGCTCGGCAGACCCTGGCGCTTGGTGCGCAGACGCTCGTCCACGCCATGCAGGTCATAGAGCATGACGTACGGCTTGGGCAGGTTGCGCAGGAAGGTCAGGACTTCGACGAGTTTGGCACGCGCCACCCACAGCACCGGCATACCGGTGCGTGTGGCCTGTGCGGTGAAGGCGTCAGGGCCAAAACGGTTGTTGAGTTCGACGACCACATCCTGGTCGTCTGCCTTATAAGGCGGGATGTACAGAGCACTGCCTGTAGTCATGGTTTTTTATCGCTTTCGGTCAACGTAAAGAATGAAGCCAGGTTTTCGTTCTATAAAAGAAGCGGTTCTGGATCAGACTTCGTCGGGGCTGCGCAGGTTGGTGACTGCGATTCGCTGTTCGCGGCGCTGTTCCTTTTGTGACGGCATCTCGGCGCGGTACACGCCCTGATCTCCGACAACCCAGGAAAGTGGGCGACGCTCCTTGCCAATCGATTCCTGCAGCAACATCAAGCCTTGCAGGAATGCTTCAGGGCGGGGCGGGCAGCCAGGCACGTAGACGTCCACGGGCAGGAACTTGTCCACCCCCTGAACCACGGAGTAGATGTCGTACATGCCACCGGAGTTGGCGCACGAACCCATGGAGATAACCCACTTTGGCTCGAGCATTTGCTCGTAGAGACGCTGGATGATCGGCGCCATCTTGATAAAGCAGGTACCGGCGATAACCATGAAATCCGCCTGTCGCGGCGATGCCCGGATAACTTCGGCGCCAAAGCGCGCGATGTCGTGGGGCGCCGTGAAGGCGGTGGTCATTTCCACGTAGCAGCACGAAAGGCCGAAGTTGTACGGCCACAGGGAATTCTTGCGCCCCCAGTTGACCGCGCCACTCAGCACGTCTTCCAGCTTGCCCATGTAGATGTTTTTGTGGACTTGATCTTCTAACGGATCGGAGACGGTTTCCCGTTCGCCGATGGGGTACTGATCGTTAGGAGCATCCGGGTCGATCCTGGTGAGATTGTATTGCATCGCCAAAGCCTCATTGTTTCAGCTTCGCTTGCCGCTTGCGACGAGCTTCCGGAGCCCAGTCAAGGGCGCCCACTCGGAACAGGTAGACAAGACCTGCCAACAGAATTGCTATGAAAACGAGAGCTTCGACGAATCCGGTCCAGCCGCTTTCGCGGACGGACACAGACCAGGCAAAGAGAAAGAGGGCTTCGATATCGAAGATCACGAACAGCATCGCGACCAGATAGAATTTGGCTGAGAGCCGCAAGCGGGCGCCACCTGTAGGTAGCATGCCGGACTCGAACGGTTCGTTTTTGCTGCGGCCCCAGGCTTTTGACCCGAGGAGGCTGGAAACGCCAAGCATGAAGGCACAGAGGCCGACAACACCGAGGAGGAAAATGGCAAAGCCCCAGTTGTGGGCCATGAGTCCTGTCGCTTCGGTCATGCTGGAAATCCTTAACAGAGAGCAAAGGTCTCTGAGCTCGAAAAAGTAACGACGCAGTGACGATATGTCGCAGCGCAATCAATCGCGGTGATTTTATGGCTAAACACCTAGCAAGTAAAATTCCTGTAGCTAAATTATTCGCTGAAAGAAGGACATAGTGCACCTTTATGGGGCTGTAGCCCAGACGCTGCGGGCATTAGCTTGATTTTCATCAAATATGTTTTGTTTGCTGTGTAACGATGTTTTGTTGCTCTAAATGATAATGAATACTGTTTGCGGGAGTTTTAAGCGGGTGTTGAGTGCGTCGCGGGGGAAGTTGTTGTTACTTGCCCGTTTGGCGCAAGTTGCCAGCGCGCAACTTTTAACTGATTTTTCCTGAACGAATACCGCTCTGGATCAAGGTTTTGCGCAAAAACATCAGGCTAGCCTCATTTTTATTGTGGGAGCGGGCTTGCTCGCGAAAGCGGATCATCAGCCAAGAAACGGTTGGCTGACACACCTTTTTCGCGAGCAAGCCCGCTCCCACATTTTGATCTTCGCTGGGCCAGGAGAGATTTTTTCAGGCAAAAAAACGCCCCGAACCAGTCGGGGCGTCAGATCGTGCGGCACTGCGGTTAGCTTTCTATCGGACCCGCAATGGCCGTGTACTCAGTGACTTAGTGAAACTGTTCTTCTTCGGTCGAACCGGTCAGCGCGGTCACGGACGAGGTGCCGCCCTGGATCACGGTGGTCATGTCGTCGAAGTAGCCAGTGCCCACTTCCTGCTGGTGCGCCACGAAGGTGTAGCCTTTGGCGGCGTCAGCGAATTCCTGCTCCTGCAGTTTCACGTAGGCAGTCATGTCGTTGCGGGCGTAGTCGTGCGCCAGGTTGAACATGCTGTGCCACATGTTGTGAATGCCGGCCAGGGTGATGAACTGGTGCTTGTAGCCCATGGCGGACAGTTCGCGCTGGAACTTGGCGATGGTCGCGTCGTCCAGGTTTTTCTTCCAGTTGAAGGAAGGCGAGCAGTTGTACGACAGCAGTTGGTCCGGGTATTCCTTCTTGATCGCCTCGGCGAAGCGACGGGCTTCGTCCAGGTCTGGCTTGGCGGTTTCGCACCAGATCAGGTCGGCGTACGGCGCGTAGGCCAGGCCGCGGGCAATTGCTTGGTCCAGGCCTGCACGAACCTTGTAGAAACCTTCCTGGGTGCGCTCGCCAGTCACGAACGGCTGGTCGTACGGATCGCAGTCCGAAGTCAGCAGGTCAGCGGCGTTGGCGTCGGTACGGGCCAGGATGATGGTCGGCGTGCCGGCAACGTCAGCGGCCAGGCGGGCAGCGGTCAGCTTCTGTACGGCTTCCTGGGTCGGAACCAGTACCTTGCCGCCCATGTGGCCGCATTTTTTCACGGAAGCCAGCTGGTCTTCGAAGTGCACGCCGGCGGCGCCTGCCTCGATCATGCTTTTCATCAGCTCGTAGGCGTTCAGTACGCCACCGAAACCGGCTTCGGCGTCAGCCACGATTGGCGCGAAGTAGTCGATGTAGCCTTCGTCGCCCGGACCTTTACCGGCTTTCCATTGGATCTGGTCGGCGCGGCGGAACGAGTTGTTGATGCGCTTGACCACGGTTGGCACGGAGTCCACCGGGTACAGCGATTGGTCAGGGTACATGGACTCGGCGGAGTTGTTGTCCGCAGCCACTTGCCAGCCGGACAGGTAGATCGCCTGGATACCGGCCTTGACTTGTTGCACCGCCTGGCCGCCGGTCAGGGCGCCCATGCAGTTGACGAAATCTTTCTCTGGACGGAAGGACGGCTTGGCGCCCTGGGTAACCAGCTTCCACAGCTTCTCGGCGCCCAGTTTTGCGAAGGTGTGCTCAGGTTGAACCGAGCCGCGCAGGCGGACGACGTCAGCAGCGGAGTAAGCGCGAGTCACGCCTTTCCAGCGTGGGTTTTCAGCCCAGTCTTTTTCAAGGGCTGCAATTTGCTGTTCGCGTGTCAGTGCCATGGGGAAAAACCTCGTCGCGTCTTTTGTGGAAAAACTACTGGGTTGAAAATTCCGTTTGCCAGCCACGTATTCAGTGCGTGGGATTGGCTGCTCGCTGACCAGAAGCTTAGGCGGTCAAGGTGGGCTTGGCGGGGAAGGCGACGGGATGAACGATAGGCTCAAGGGAGAAAGTGAGCAGGTAGAGGCGAACCGAGAACAGTCTTCGGGCGTCGTGGGCCTTGGTACGATCCATCAGTGTGTTGCCGGGTTACCTGGTTAGCTTCCGTCCCTCGGGACAACTTCGTTCCAGTCGCAACCTCGTCAAACACGCCTTGTGGGCAGTACAGACACGAATCGGCTCAGGTGGGTAGCTTAGAGCGACGATCCGAAGGCCCTTGCCAGGGCCCCTGATTAGCGGGAGCGAGGCCATCATGCCCATGCTTTTTTGGATCGTCAAATGTTTTGTAGTGCTTTTTTTATAGCACTACATCTTTGGTCTAATACGACTAATCAGTCAGTTTTTGGTGCTTCAGTTCATGGTGTCGACTTTGACACGCAAAGTCAGGTCATCCCGGCCCTGGGTCGAGTAGGTGCGGGTAGCGCCCTGTTTGTCGGCCTGGGTCTGGCGATTGATACCGGCCAAGGTGATCCATTCGCCTAGGCGTCCGCTGACGGTTGTGTCGGTACTTTGCACATTCACTACATCGGGACGCTCCTGGCTCATACGGTCACGATTGGTGCTGATGCTCAGGTGCACGGTCTCGCCGGTGACGCTGGCGGTGACGTAGAAGCCTTGGGTGACGTTGCGGTACTGGGTCTGGTTCTGCGGGCGGCCATAGGCGTCGGGCTGGGTGGTGGTCAGTGGCACGCTTTGGCCGACCTGAATCAGCGCGGGCACACCTTCGCTGGCCTGGATCTGCTGAATCCCACCGTCTCGGCTTTCGGTGCTGTAGGTGATGACCTGACGGTTGGTCTGCTGATTGTTTTCGTTGGTGTCGACAGTGATCAGCAAGCGCTTGGATGGAGTGTCCAGTTGTGCGAGCAGGGCGCGCAGGCCTTGGATCTTGTCGGGCTCGGCATTGACGATCAGTTGATTGCCGTAGGCGCTGACAGTGCCGTCCTTGCCAATGAAATTCTGCGCGACCGGCAGCAGGTCGGCGCTGGTGCGGTTGTTCAGGGGTAGGACTTCGGTGGCTGCCATTGCCGAAAAACTGACGGCCAAGAGCAAGCTGGCGACTAGGGTGCGTAGGGACATGTCCGTTATCTCTGCGAGTCATTTGGGCTTGATGGTGCCAGTTTATCGAACTGGTTGGCACTAGATTGTTGTGGCGAGCGGGCTTGCCCCGCGCTGGGCTGCGTAGCAGCCCCAATAAAAACGCCGAGTTCTTTCAGGAAGAACTCGGCGTTTGGTTAGAGGGGGCCGCTACGCAGCCCAGCGCGGGGCAAGCCCGCTCGCCACAGCAAGCCCGCTTGCAATACCAAGCTCGCTCGCCTGCTCCCACAGGGGCCTACATTCCAAGTGTGGGAGCTGGCTTGCCTGCGATGGGGGCGACTCGGACTCGGATCAGCCCTCGCGCACCATATCCACATGGGGAATCCCGACTTCCAGGAATTCCTCGCTGACAATCTTGAACCCCAGCCGCTCATAGAACGGCGCGGCATACACCTGCGCGCTGAGGAACTGGCGGTTCTGACCGCGTTTCTCGGCCTCACCAATCACCGCTTCCATCAGCTTGTCGCCGACCTTCAGCCCGCGCCAGTCCTTGAGGACCGACACGCGACCAATCTCGCCGCTGGGCAGCAGGCGTGCAGTGCCAATGGGAAAGTCGCCTTCGAACGCGAGGAAGTGCATGGCTCCAGCGTCGTCTGCGTCCCACTCCAGCTCAGGTGGAACCGATTGCTCAGCGATAAATACCGCTTCACGAATGCGCCGGATCTCGGCGATATCCTTTTGCCAGTCTGCGACACTTACGTGAATTTTATTCATCGGCAAACCCCAGGCTTCCTTGCTTGACCAGTTCGCACAGCAGGTCACGGCCATCTTCATCGGCTAGCCACGGACCCAGGTTGTCGACGTGCAGGGCGTCGGCCGCGCAGATCAACTTCAGCAGTTCGCGCAGTTTGCCTGGCAGGTAACGGCTCTGGCCGCTGGCGAACAGCAATACGTCGTCGTCCACTTCGGACCAGGCCAGGCGCGCGCTCGGATTGCGGATCAGCACTGCGCCGTCTTCCAGGCTGCTGATCACTTCTTCCTGCGCCAGTTCTTCGGGGCCAGCGACCAGTTCCGGGTAGCGCGGCTCGGTCATGAATTGGCCGAACCAGGTCAGCAGCATGCGCTCGTCGCTCATGTGCTCGGCCAGCAGGCTTTTCAGGCGGTCGAGGGCATCGCTCTGGATCTGGTGTGGGTCGCTGACAGGCTGGGCGTCGGCGTCGGTGTAGCGCTCTTCATCCGTCAGGTACTGGCTGAGGAAGTCGGTGAAGTGGGTCAGCACTTCGGCGGCGCTTGGTGCTCGGAAACCTACCGAGTACGTCATGCAGTCATCTTCAGCGATGCCGAAGTGCGCCAGGCGCGGTGGCAGGTAGAGCATATCGCCCGGTTCCAGCACCCATTCGGCGCTCTCTTCGAATTCGGCGAGGATGCGCAGATCCGCGTGCTGCAGCATCGGGCTTTCCGAACTGCACATCTGGCCGATCTTCCAGTTGCGCTTGCCCTGGGCTTGCAGCAGGAACACGTCGTAGTTATCGAAGTGTGGACCGACGCTGCCACCGGGGGCGGCAAAGCTGATCATCACGTCATCGATGCGCCAGCTTGGCAGGAAGCGGAACTGCTCCAGCAACTCGGCCACTTCCGGTACAAACTGGTCGACCGCCTGCACCAGCAGGGTCCACTCGCGCTCGGGCAGGGTGCTGAAGGCGTCTTCGGCAAACGGGCCGCGACGCAGCTCCCAAGGGCGCTCGCCGTGCTCAATCACCAGGCGCGACTCGACTTCTTCTTCCAGCGCCAGGCCGGCCAGTTCGTCGGCATCGATCGGGCTTTCGAAATCAGGAATGGCCTGGCGGATCAGCAGCGGTTTTTTCTGCCAGTAGTCGCGCAGGAATTCCCGTGCAGTGATGCCGCCTAGAAGTTGAAGAGGAATATCAGGATTCATGTGTAACCTATTGAAAAAAAGCACTTTTCAGACGGGAATAAAAACGCCCGGCGCTGCCGGGCGTCTCAAGGGGTCAAGCCGCAATCAGATGCGTTTGGCTTGGTCTACAGCGTTGCCGATGTAGTTGGCCGGGGTCAGCAGTTTCAGCTCGGCCTTGGCCGCGGCTGGCATGTCCAGGCCGTCGATGAAAGTTTGCAGCGCCTCGGGGCTGATGCCCTTGCCGCGTGTCAACTCTTTCAGCTTTTCGTACGGGTTTTCGATGTTGTAGCGGCGCATTACGGTCTGGATCGGCTCGGCCAGGACTTCCCAGCAAGCGTCCAGGTCAGCGGCGATTTTCTGCGCGTTGAGTTCCAGTTTGCTGATGCCTTTGAGGCTGGCTTCGTACGCGATCACGCTATGGGCAAAGCCCACGCCGAGGTTGCGCAATACGGTGGAGTCGGTCAGGTCGCGCTGCCAGCGGGAGATCGGCAACTTGCTGGCCAGGTGCTGGAACAAGGCGTTGGCGATGCCCAGGTTGCCTTCGGAGTTTTCGAAGTCGATCGGGTTGACCTTGTGCGGCATGGTCGACGAGCCGATTTCGCCCGCAATGGTGCGCTGCTTGAAGTAGCCCAGGGAGATGTAGCCCCAGATATCGCGATCGAAGTCGATCAGGATGGTGTTGAAGCGCGCAATGGCGTCGAACAGCTCGGCAATGTAGTCGTGGGGTTCGATCTGCGTGGTGTACGGGTTGAAGCCCAGGCCCAGCTCGTCTTCGATGAAGGCGCGGGCGTTGGCTTCCCAGTCGATCTCAGGGTAGGCCGACAGGTGAGCGTTGTAGTTGCCTACGGCACCGTTGATCTTGCCCAGCAATGGCACGGCGGCCACTTGAGCGATCTGGCGCTCCAGGCGGTACACCACGTTTGCCAGTTCTTTACCCAGGGTGGTCGGCGAAGCCGGCTGACCGTGGGTGCGCGACAGCATCGGCACGTCGGCGAAGCGGATGGCCAGTTCGCGGATAGCATTGGCGGTCTGGCGCATCAGCGGCAGCATCACGTCATCACGGCCTTCGCGCAGCATCAGGGCGTGGGACAGGTTGTTGATGTCCTCACTGGTGCAGGCAAAGTGGATGAACTCGCTGACCTGGGCCAGTTCCGGCAACTTGGCCGCTTGCTCTTTGAGCAGGTACTCGATGGCTTTGACGTCGTGGTTGGTGGTGCGCTCGATCTCTTTTACACGCTCGGCGTGCTCCAGGGAGAAGTTTTCCGCCAGGGTGTTCAGTACAGCGTTAGCCTCGGCGGAGAACGCCGGCACTTCGCTGATGGCAGGGTGAGCGGCCAGGCGCTGGAGCCAGCGCACTTCAACCAGTACACGAGCACGGATCAGGCCGTATTCGCTGAAAATAGGGCGCAGGGCCTGGGTTTTGCCGGCGTAGCGGCCGTCAACAGGGGAAACCGCAGTGAGCGAAGAGAGCTGCATGGGGTGTTCTCGGACAGTCGGGCAACGAAATGGGGCGCGTATCATACATGAAAAAATCCGCCGGTCCGTTGCCAACTGACCGGCGTATTACGCGTAACGGCTTGAAAATAGCCCGTGGCTGCGACTTATTCGTTGCGCATCAACGGGTAAAGCTCTTTGAGCAATTTGCGACGGCTGATGACCAACTGCCAACGATGACCGCCCAACTGGCGCCACAAGCGCGCCGAACGAATACCGGCCAGGAGCAGGGCACGGATTTTCGAGGCGTTGTTGGGTTGTTGCAGGTTGCGCATGTCGCCGTGGACCTGGATCCGTTGGCGCAGAGTGCTCAAGGTGTCTTGGTACAAGGCGCCACAGGCGGCGATCACGTTCTCGTGGGCCGGGCCGAAGTGCTCGACCTGGGACTGGATCTGCGGCAGGCGCTTGCCGATGGTTTCCAGCAGGTCGCCGCGCTTGGCCAGTTGCCGCTCAAGGCCGAGCATCGACAAGGCGTAGCGCAGCGGCTCGCGCTGCAGGGTGCTTGGGTCGCGCTCGAGCGCACCGATCAGGGCCCGATAACCTTCGCGCAGGCTCAGGTCGTCGCCGCCGTACACGTCCAGGGTGTCCTTCGGATCAACCACCAGCAGGCTGCCGAGCATGCAGGTCAGCCCAGCCTCGGTCACCTGGCCGGTCTTGGCGATTTTGTCTACTAGCACTGCGGCGAGGAAGACCCCGCCCAATGCCGTCAATTGCTCCTGGGTCGGGTTCATGCCGGGTTGCTCCAGGGTTCGGCGACTTCAATCACGCCGCCCCCCAGGCAGATCTCACCGTCGTAGAACACCACGGACTGGCCGGGCGTGACCGCACGTTGTGGATCATCGAACGTGGCACGGTAGCCGCTGGCAGTCCTTTCCAGGGTGCAGGGCTGGTCGCTCTGGCGATAGCGCACCTTGGCGGTCAGGCGGCGCGGGGTGCTCAGGTCGATCGGGTTGACCCAATAGATCTCCGAGGCCAGCAGCGCGCCGGAGAACAGCAGGGGATGCTCGTTGCCCTGGCCGACGATCAGCACGTTGTGCTCGAGGTCCTTGACCAGCACATACCACGGCTCTTCACCGGCGTCTTTCAGGCCGCCGATGCCCAGGCCCTGGCGCTGGCCGATGGTGTGGTACATCAGGCCGTGGTGACGGCCGATGACTTCGCCTTCGGTAGTCTTGATCTCGCCCGGCTGGGCCGGCAGGTACTGCTTGAGAAAGTCGCTGAAGCGACGCTCGCCGATAAAGCAGATCCCCGTGGAGTCCTTCTTCTTGGCGGTGGCCAGGCCGTGTTTCTCGGCGATCTTGCGCACTTCGGGCTTTTCCAGTTCGCCTACCGGGAACAGGGTCTTGGCGATCTGTTCACCACCGACGGCATGCAGGAAGTAGCTCTGGTCCTTGTTCGGGTCCAGGCCCTTGAGCAATTCGGTGCGGCCATCGATATCGCGGCGGCGCACATAGTGGCCAGTGGCAATCAGGTCGGCACCGAGGATCATGGCGTAGCCGAGGAACGCCTTGAACTTGATTTCCCGGTTGCACAGGATGTCCGGGTTCGGCGTGCGGCCGGCCTTGTATTCGGCCAGGAAGTGCTCGAACACATTGTCCCAGTACTCGGCGGCGAAGTTGGCGGTGTGCAGCTTGATGCCAATCTTGTCGCACACGGCCTGGGCATCGGCCAGGTCGTCCATGGCGGTGCAGTATTCCGTTCCATCGTCTTCTTCCCAGTTCTTCATGAACAGGCCTTCCACCTCATAACCCTGCTCCATGAGCAGAACGGCGGAAACGGAAGAATCCACGCCGCCGGACATACCGACGATGACGCGCTTCTTTTGTGTGTCAGAAGGGGCTGGATCACGCATAGGATTTCAACGGGTGTCTTGAAAAAGGACGCGATTCTAGCAGGCTCACGCCCGCAAGGCTAAAGAGAAGGGCGGATCAGTTCGAGACTGTGGCGCTGGCCGGCCAAATAGTCATCGATACAGCGGATGATCAGCTCGCTGCGCCAGTCGTCGCGTACAGCCATCAGTTCGTCACGGGTCAGCCAGCGAGCGCGCACGATGCCTTCGTCGAGCTGATAGTCCGGGTGGTGTTGCAGGGCTTTGGCAATGAAGCAGACCCGTTGGTAAGTCACGCCATTGCTGGGTGCGGTGTACAGATAGATGCCGACGATACCAGTGGCTTCCACGTCCCAACCGGTTTCTTCGAGGGTTTCGCGCACGGCGGCTTCGGTCAGGGTTTCATGCGGGTCGAGGTGCCCGGCGGGCTGGTTGAGCACGGCGCGGCCGCCCTTGAGCTCTTCGACCATCAGGAAGCGACCGTTGTCTTCGACGATGGTGGCGACGGTGATGTGGGGTTGCCAGGTCATTTGAACGCCTCGATTCAGGGTGTGACTCGGTCGGTGTGGGAGCGGGCTTGCTCGCGATGGCGGTGTTTGAGCCACCGAATATATTGGCTGAGCTACCGCTTTCGCGAGCAAGCCCGCTCCCACATTTTGATTGGGTTTCTTCAGTGAAAACGGTGCTGGGCACAAAGAGAAACCCCGGCGCGGGGCCGGGGTTTCTTTGCATCCTTACAGCCTTACTTCAATGCAGCAATCGCGGCATTGAGGGTAGCGCTCGGACGCATAGCCTTGCTGGTCAGCTCTGGGTTCGGCGCGTAGTAGCCGCCGATGTCCACTGGCTTGCCCTGTACGGCGTTGAGTTCGGCAACGATGGTTGCTTCGTTCTCGGCCAGGGTTTTTGCCAGTTGAGCGAACTGCGCCTGCAGCGCGGTATCTTCAGTCTGGGCGGCCAGGGCTTGTGCCCAGTACAGCGCCAGGTAGAAGTGGCTGCCGCGGTTGTCGATGTTGCCGACTTTGCGCGATGGCGACTTGTTGTTGTCGAGGAACTGGCCGGTGGCCTGGTCCAGGGTCTTGGACAGTACCAGGGCTTTCGGGTTGTTGTAGTTCACACCCAAATGCTCAAGGGAGGCGGCCAGGGCCAGGAACTCGCCCAGGGAGTCCCAACGCAGGAAGTTTTCTTCCAGCAGTTGCTGCACGTGTTTTGGAGCCGAACCGCCGGCGCCGGTTTCGAACAGGCCGCCACCGTTCATCAGCGGCACGATCGACAGCATCTTGGCGCTGGTACCCAGTTCCATGATCGGGAACAGGTCGGTCAGGTAGTCGCGCAGTACGTTACCGGTCACCGAGATGGTGTCCAGGCCCTTGCGGGTGCGCTCGAGGGTGAACTTCATCGCGTCGACCGGCGACATGATGCGGATATCCAGGCCTTCGGTGTTGTGGTCTTTCAGGTAGGCCTGAACTTTCTCGACCACTACGCCGTCGTGGGCGCGCAGCGGGTCCAGCCAGAAGATGGCTGGGGTGTTGCTGGCGCGGGCGCGGTTGACGGCCAGTTTGACCCAATCCTGGATCGGCGCGTCTTTGGTCTGGCACATGCGGAAGATATCGCCGGCTTCGACCGACTGTTCCATCAGCAGGTTGCCCTTGCTGTCGGTGACGCGGACTACGCCGTCAGCCTTGATCTGGAACGTCTTGTCGTGGGAGCCGTACTCTTCGGCTTTCTTCGCCATCAGGCCAACGTTTGGCACGCTGCCCATGGTGGTTGGGTCGAAGGCGCCATTGGCCTTGCAGTCTTCGATGACCGCCTGGTAGATGGTGGCGTAGCAGCGATCCGGGATCACGGCCTTGGTGTCATGCAGTTGGCCGTCGGTGCCCCACATCTTGCCGGAGTCACGGATCATGGCTGGCATCGAGGCGTCGACGATCACGTCGCTCGGCACGTGCAGGTTGGTGATGCCTTTGTCGGAGTTGACCATCGCAAGCGATGGGCGAGCGGCGTAGACCGCCTGGATATCCGCTTCGATCTGCGCTTGCTGGTCGGCCGGCAGGGCCTTGATGCGAGCGTACAGGTCGCCGATGCCGTTGTTCAGGTTGAAGCCGATCTGTTCCAGCACGGTAGCGTGCTTGGCCAGGGCATCTTTATAGAACTCGGCAACGATCTGGCCGAACATGATCGGGTCGGAGACCTTCATCATAGTGGCTTTGAGGTGGACCGACAGCAACACGCCTTGTTTCTTGGCGTCTTCGATCTCGGCGGCAATGAACGCGCGCAGGGCGTTCTTGCTCAGCACGGCGCTGTCGAGGATCTCGCCGGCCAGTGCGGAGGTCTTTTCTTTCAGAACGGTGGTGCTGCCATCCCTGCCGACCAGCTCGATTTTGACAGCATCGGCTGCTTCGATCTGCACGGCTTTTTCGCTGCCGTAGAAGTCGCCGTTGCTCATGTGAGCCACGTGGGACTTGGAGTCAGCAGCCCAGGCGCCCATTTTGTGCGGGTGCTTGCGAGCGTAGTTCTTGACCGACAGTGGGGCGCGGCGGTCAGAGTTGCCTTCGCGCAGGACCGGGTTCACGGCGCTGCCCTTGACCTTGTCGTAACGTGCACGGGTTTCTTTTTCCGCGTCGGTGGTTACGGTTTCCGGGTAGTCCGGCAGGGCGTAGCCCTGGGCCTGCAGTTCCTTGATCGCGGCTTGCAGCTGCGGGGTCGAGGCGCTGATGTTCGGCAGCTTGATGATATTGGCTTCAGGGGTAACGGCCAGGGCGCCCAGTTCGGCGAGGTGGTCCGCAACAGCCTTGGTGCCCAGTTGCTCGGGGAAGCTTGCGAGGATGCGCCCTGCGAGGGAGATATCGCGGGTTTCCACTTCAATATCAGCGGAAGCGGTGAAAGCCTCTACGATAGGCAGCAGTGAATAGGTGGCGAGGGCTGGAGCTTCGTCGGTGAAGGTATAGATGATCTTCGAGCGGGTGGGCATATTCGGATTAACTCTCTTCTTTGCTAAAAGCGTGCGCGGAAACTCGAGATGCGCCGGGTAAAGCGCGTTCGTTCAAAGTCATCCATGAGCCGAATGTCGATGTTTCTTCGCGGTGATGTTGGGTTGCATCAGTCGAGCGTCAAGCGGGTGGGTTGCTGTGGCAACCCGGCTTTTTCGGGCGCAGGTGCTCGATATAGAGCGGTCGGCCGTCGTGACTCTTTGGTCAGCGGCGGCATTATACATAGGTCGCTATGCTTACGCCGAGCCTTCATACAAAAGGTGGGTCGTCCATTGGTCTAAAGGTCGCAGGTACCGGATTGCGCCTAAAGTCGCACGTAATGCTCAAGTTTGGCGTTTTTCCCTTTTGTTTCAAGGTTGTAGGCGACTGAATCTACGGTTTTCGCAGCAAATGTACCGGGCGCAAGGTTCCAGTCCACATTCAACTGGAGTAGGCTCGGGCACAGCCAGATGTTCAATCCACAAACGGAGTTCAGCATGGGATACAAGAAGATTCAGGTTCCGGCAGTCGGCGACAAAATCACCGTCAACGCAGACCATTCTCTCAATGTTCCTGACAACCCGATCATTCCCTTCATCGAAGGTGACGGTATTGGCGTCGACATCAGCCCGGTGATGATCAAGGTGGTCGATGCAGCTGTTAACAAGGCTTACGGCGGCAAGCGCAAAATCTCCTGGATGGAGGTGTATGCCGGCGAGAAGGCCACTCAAGTTTACGACCAGGACACCTGGCTGCCCCAGGAAACCCTGGACGCGGTCAAGGACTACGTGGTTTCCATCAAGGGCCCGCTGACCACGCCGGTCGGTGGCGGTATCCGCTCGCTGAACGTGGCCCTGCGCCAGCAACTGGACCTGTATGTCTGCCTGCGCCCGGTGCGTTGGTTCGAAGGTGTGCCAAGCCCGGTCAAGAAGCCTGGCGATGTGGACATGACCATCTTCCGTGAGAACTCCGAGGATATTTACGCCGGCATCGAATGGAAGGCCGGTTCGCCGGAAGCCATCAAGGTCATCAAGTTCCTCAAAGAAGAAATGGGCGTCACCAAGATCCGTTTTGACCAGGATTGCGGGATTGGCGTCAAGCCGGTTTCCAAAGAGGGCACCAAGCGCCTGGCGCGCAAGGCCCTGCAATATGTAGTGGATAACGACCGTGAATCGCTGACCATCGTGCACAAAGGCAACATCATGAAGTTCACCGAAGGTGCCTTCAAGGAGTGGGCCTACGAAGTGGCGGCCGAAGAGTTCGGCGCGACCCTGCTCGATGGCGGGCCGTGGATGCAGTTCAAGAACCCCCGTACCGGCCGCAATGTGGTGGTCAAGGACGCGATTGCTGATGCCATGCTCCAGCAGATCCTGCTGCGTCCGGCCGAATATGATGTGATCGCCACCCTGAACCTCAACGGTGACTATCTCTCTGACGCTTTGGCGGCAGAAGTGGGCGGCATCGGTATTGCTCCGGGCGCCAACCTGTCCGACACCGTGGCGATGTTTGAAGCTACCCACGGTACAGCGCCGAAATATGCGGGTAAGGATCAGGTCAACCCAGGTTCGCTGATCCTGTCGGCGGAAATGATGCTGCGTCATATGGGCTGGACCGAGGCGGCCGACTTGATCATCAAGGGCACCAACGGGGCGATTTCGGCCAAGACCGTGACCTATGACTTCGAGCGCCTGATGGACGGCGCCAAGCTGGTGTCGTCTTCGGGCTTTGGCGATGCGTTGATTTCGCATATGTAAGTCGAAGGCCATAAAAAACGGCCATCCTGATGACTCAGGGTGGCCGTTTTTTTTATGTGCTGTATCTGCTCAGTGGCGGATCAGGCCGTTTGTTCCTTTTTGGAATGAGCGGATTTAGCTGTCTTGTCGTGCTTGTCTTCGTTGGGTTTTCCAGGGGCGGCGGCACACGCTGCGCAGATGTTGGTAGCATGCAGCCCCTTGGGTCCCTGGATAATCTCAAAGGACACTGCTTGGCCCGCTTTCAGCGTTTTGTAACCCTCCATGGTAATTGCTGAGTAATGCGCAAAAAGGTCTTCATCCTTACCGTCTTCGATAATGAAGCCGTACCCCTTGGCATTGTTGAACCATTTGACCTTGCCACTGATCTTGCTGCCAGACATACCCATATCCCTCTGCACCAGACTCCATCACTGGAGTATCATCCAGTTTATCCGTCCTAACCCGAATAAATAAGGTTGACTGCGCGGACCTTTTTTACCCACTGTGGGTTCTATTGGTTGTAACACCGTTTTGCCGATAGTCAAGGCGACCAGTCGGTCGGAGTTGAATTTCTGACAGGTCGCCCCCATCACTGTAAATGCACAACAGACGAACATTTCTTTCCATGCATGCATTCAGCCAGATTCGACTAACATTCAATCAGGATCGCCCGGATCATCTAGAAGACGATGACGGTTCTGCAGGCATCGCTGTTCAGGAGGCCAAGCCTGCTTTACAGGCGCCGCCGATGTACAAGGTGGTTTTGTTCAATGATGACTACACGCCGATGGATTTCGTCGTCGAAGTACTCGAGGTGTTTTTTAATCTGAACCGCGAGTTGGCGACCAAGGTAATGCTGGCCGTTCATACAGAAGGACGGGCAGTATGTGGAGTGTTTACCCGCGACATCGCCGAGACCAAGGCCATGCAGGTCAACCAGTACGCCAGGGAAAGCCAGCATCCGCTACTCTGTGAAATCGAGAAGGACGGTTAACTCCGACCACTTGGGTATGAGGTGAAGCTATGTTAAACCGCGAGCTCGAAGTCACCCTCAATCTTGCCTTCAAGGAGGCCCGTTCGAAGCGTCATGAATTCATGACCGTCGAACACCTGCTGCTGGCACTTTTGGATAACGAAGCTGCCGCCACCGTTCTGCGTGCGTGCGGCGCCAACCTCGACAAGCTCAAGCATGATCTGCAAGAGTTTATTGACTCCACCACGCCACTGATCCCCGTGCATGACGAGGACCGTGAGACCCAGCCAACCCTGGGCTTCCAGCGGGTGTTGCAGCGTGCTGTCTTCCATGTGCAGAGCTCCGGCAAGCGTGAAGTGACGGGCGCCAATGTATTGGTTGCCATCTTCAGCGAGCAGGAAAGCCAGGCGGTGTTCCTGCTCAAGCAGCAGAGCGTTGCCCGCATTGATGTCGTCAACTACATCGCCCATGGCATCTCGAAAGTGCCAGGGCATGGCGATCACTCCGAGGGTGAGCAGGATATGCAGGACGAAGAGGGTGGTGAGTCTTCTTCTTCAAGCAACCCGCTGGATGCCTATGCCAGCAATCTCAACGAGTTGGCGCGCCAGGGGCGGATCGATCCGCTGGTTGGGCGCGAGATGGAAGTTGAGCGTGTTGCGCAGATCCTGGCTCGTCGTCGCAAGAACAACCCGCTGCTGGTGGGTGAGGCTGGCGTGGGTAAGACCGCGATTGCCGAAGGCCTGGCCAAGCGCATTGTGGACAACCAGGTGCCTGACCTGCTGGCCAACAGTGTCGTCTACTCCCTTGACCTGGGGGCGCTGCTCGCCGGGACCAAGTACCGTGGCGACTTCGAGAAGCGTTTCAAGGCGTTGCTTGGCGAGCTGAAAAAGCGTCCCCAGGCGATCCTGTTCATTGATGAAATCCACACCATCATTGGCGCCGGTGCGGCTTCCGGTGGGGTGATGGATGCGTCCAACCTGCTCAAGCCGCTGCTGTCTTCCGGTGATATCCGCTGCATAGGCTCGACTACGTTCCAGGAGTTTCGTGGGATCTTCGAAAAAGACCGCGCCCTGGCGCGTCGCTTCCAGAAGGTCGACGTGTCCGAGCCTTCGGTTGAGGACACCATTGGTATCCTGCGTGGGCTCAAAGGCCGTTTCGAAGCGCACCACGGCATCGAATACAGTGATGAGGCGCTGCGTGCGGCCGCTGAGCTGGCGTCGCGCTATATCAATGACCGGCATATGCCGGACAAGGCCATCGACGTGATCGACGAAGCAGGGGCCTACCAGCGCCTGCAGCCGGTAGAGAAGCGTGTGAAGCGCATTGAAGTGGCCCAGGTCGAGGATATCGTGGCGAAAATCGCGCGTATTCCGCCAAAACACGTCACCAGTTCCGACAAGGAGCTGCTGCGTAACCTGGAGCGCGACCTCAAGCTGACGGTGTTTGGCCAGGATGCGGCGATTGATTCGCTGTCGACGGCGATCAAGCTGTCCCGGGCCGGCCTCAAGTCGCCGGACAAACCGGTGGGTTCGTTCTTGTTCGCCGGTCCTACCGGCGTCGGTAAGACCGAAGCTGCGCGGCAGTTGGCCAAGGCCATGGGCATTGAGCTGGTGCGGTTCGACATGTCCGAATACATGGAGCGGCACACCGTGTCGCGCCTGATCGGTGCACCTCCGGGTTATGTCGGCTTCGACCAGGGCGGCCTGTTGACGGAGGCGATCACCAAGCAGCCTCACTGCGTATTGTTGCTCGATGAAATCGAAAAGGCCCACCCGGAAGTCTTCAACCTGCTGCTGCAGGTCATGGATCACGGGACCCTGACCGACAACAACGGGCGCAAGGCGGACTTTCGCAACGTGATCGTGATCATGACCACCAACGCGGGTGCCGAGACGGCTGCGCGGGCTTCCATTGGCTTTACTCATCAGGATCACTCTTCCGACGCCATGGAAGTGATCAAGAAGAGCTTCACGCCGGAATTCCGTAACCGTCTGGACACCATTATCCAGTTTGGTCGCCTTAGTCATGAGGTTATCAAGAGCGTGGTGGACAAGTTCCTTACCGAGCTTCAGGCGCAGTTGGAAGACAAGCGCGTACAGCTGGAGGTGACGGAAGCGGCACGCAGCTGGATCGCCGAGGGAGGCTACGACGCGGCAATGGGCGCCCGCCCAATGGCGCGCCTGATCCAGGACAAGATCAAGCGGCCGCTGGCCGAAGAGATCCTGTTCGGCGAGCTCTCCGACCATGGTGGCGTGGTGCATATCGACCTGAAGGATGGCGAGCTGACCTTCGAGTTCGAGACCACGGCCGAAATGGCCTGACCGCTGTAAACCTGTAGGAGCGAGCTTGCTCGCGAAGATCGCCAACGATAACGCATGCTTCCTGATTCGGTGCGTTGTCCTGGGGTTCTTCGCGAGCAAGCTCGCTCCTACAGTTGTTTTGCGACCTCTATAAATCCCACACACACAAAAACGCCCGGCATAACCGGGCGTTTTGTATTGACTTGCTTAGCGAGCGCGGTAAGTGATGCGCCCTTTGCTCAAGTCATAGGGCGTCAGCTCGACGCGCACTTTGTCACCGGTAAGAATACGAATGTAGTTCTTGCGCATCTTGCCGGAGATATGCGCGGTTACGACGTGCCCATTTTCCAACTCCACACGAAACATGGTGTTGGGCAGGGTGTCGACGACAGTGCCTTCCATTTCGAAGCTGTCTTCTTTCGACATGCAGTAAAGCCCTCGGTATCCAGTGAATGGCCCGGTGCAACTGCGCCAGGCAAAAGCGGCGTGCATTGTGCCCGAAAAAGGGTGTTTAAGCCAAGGGGTTCTAGTTAAGCGTGACCCATCTTTGATTAATTAGCAGCTCAATGGGCCGATATTGGGTCTTGTAGTTCATCTTTTTGCAGTTTTTGATCCAGTATCCGAGGTACACCGCCTCCAGGTTTTGCCTGGACGCTTCACTGATCTGCCACAGGATGGCGAAGCGTCCGAGGCTGCGGCGCTCTTCGGTGGGCTCGTAAAAGGTGTAGACCGCCGACAAACCATTGGGTAGCAGGTCGGTGACCGCGACCGCCAGCAGCCTTCCTTCAAGCCGGAACTCGTAGAAGCGCGAGAACGGCAGATCGCGTACCAGGAACGTGGAAAACTGGTCGCGACTGGGCGGGAACATGTCGCCGTCGGCGTGGCGCTGTTCGATGTAGCGCTGGTAAAGATCAAAGTACTCCTCGCTGAAACCGGGCTTGGCTGGGCTCACGATCAGGTCGGCATTACGTTTGAGGATGCGTTTTTGATTGCGGTCCGCTAAAAACTGCGCCACAGGTATGCGTGCCGGCACGCAAGCATTGCAGTTCTGGCAGTGCGGCCGATACAGGTGGTCGCCACTGCGCCGAAAGCCCATCTCTGACAGATCGGCATACACATGCACGTCCATCGGCTGGCTGGGGTCGAGGAACAGCGTCGTCGCCTGTTCTTCGGGCAGGTAGCTGCAAGAGTGGGGTTGAGTGGCATAAAACTTCAAGCGCGCCAACTCGGTCATGATCAACCCTCGGATAAGCTTTGAAATAAGTGTAAGCCAGGTGCGCGGATGTCGCCTAAGAAACCCACGGCCCACTGCTGGCTTGATCAAGGTGGTCGCGCAGGTAACCGGCAAAGTCGCTGCGGGGAATGGCGCGGGCGCCGAGGCTGTGCAGGTGATCGGTGGGCATCTGGCAATCGATCAGCACAAAGCCCCAGGCCTGCAATTGCCTGACGAGCGTGGCAAAACCGAATTTCGAGGCGTTGTCTGCGCGGCTGAACATCGACTCGCCAAAGAACAGCTGACCCATGGCCAGGCCGTATAGGCCGCCGACCAATTCGCCCTGATTCCATACCTCGACAGAGTGGGCATAGCCCCGTTGGTGCAGTTGCAGGTAGGCGTTCTGCATGGCCTCGGTGATCCAGGTGCCGTCTGCATAGCTGCGAGGTGCAGCGCAGGCCTGGATGACGGCAGCGAAGTCCTGGTCGAAGGTCACCTCGTAGCGTTGCTGACGCAGCAGCTTGGCGAGGCTGCGGGATACGTGCAGTTCGGCGGGGAACAACACTGTGCGCGGGTCTGGCGACCACCACAGGATGGGCTGGCCTTCCGAGAACCAGGGGAAGCAGCCATGACGATAGGCCTGGACCAGGCGGTCAGCAGACAGGTCGCCACCGGCAGCCAGCAGGCCGTTGGGTTCACGCATGGCTTTGGCCAGCGGTGGAAAAGTCAGGGTGTTGCGTTGCAACCAGGTGAGCATGGGTAGTCAGGCTTACGGAAGGGGAGGGCGGTGACAGGCCAAGGCCCGCCGCGTAGGCAGTGATTATTGTCGACCTAGCGCCACTCGGCCAGCACGATCGCGTAATCAGTGCCCTGATGCATGAGCGAGTGTTTCTGCAACTCTATAGCGGCGATGCGGTCGTAATCGCGTCATGTCGCTATCCGTTGGGCGGTAATGCTGGGTAAAGCTTGTCCAGTCTGATAAAAACAGCTCATAAGCCTTTGTCAGTAAAGACAATGCATGCTCAAATTGAAGCGTATGGCCGATGCGCTTGTCTATGCTGCCTGAGCGAGACCGGCAGCGTGGCAACGGGCACACAAACCCGTACAATGGCGGCACTATATCCTTGTGGGCCGGCGTTAACGCCGGTTCATGACTGAGTCACGGAGTGTTGAAGGACGCTTGACGACGCTCGTTCACTTTTCACCTGCCCGGATTGGGCAGTATTTTTATAGTCATTCAACTGTTGGACGCGCTTAAGGCGCAGGAAAAGACCCGTTTTGAAGAAATCCACCGCAGCACCCAAAACAGCAGTAGTACCGGCTTGGCGCCAGCACCTGCACTATCGGCTCAAGGAAGGCGCGCTGATTGCCATCGGTGCTCTATGCCTGTTCCTGATGATGGCCTTGCTGACCTACGGCAAGGACGATCCGGGCTGGAGCCATAACAGCAAGATCGACGATGTACAGAACTTCGGCGGGCCTGTGGGCTCCTACAGCGCCGATATCCTGTTCATGATCCTCGGTTATTTCGCCTATATCTTCCCGTTGCTGCTGGCGATCAAGACCTGGCAGATCTTCCGTCAGCGTCATGAGCCGTGGCAGTGGAGCGGCTGGCTGTTCTCCTGGCGCCTGATCGGCCTGGTGTTTTTGGTGTTGTCGGGCGCGGCGCTGGCCCATATCCATTTCCATGCGCCGACCGGACTGCCGGCGGGTGCGGGCGGCGCCCTGGGCGAAAGCCTGGGTGACCTGGCCCGCAAGACCCTGAATATCCAGGGCAGCACGCTGATGTTCATCGCCCTGTTCCTGTTTGGCCTCACGGTATTTACCGACTTGTCGTGGTTCAAGGTCATGGATGTGACTGGCAAGATCACTCTCGACCTGTTCGAACTGTTCCAGGGCGCCGCTAACCGCTGGTGGGCGGCCCGCGTTGACCGTAAGCGCATGGTTGCGCAATTGCGTGAAGTCGATACCCGGGTCAACGAAGTGGTGGCTCCGAGTACGCCGGATCGCCGTGAGCAGGCCAAGGTCAAGGAACGCCTGATCGAACGCGAGCAGGCCCTGACCAAGCACATGTCTGATCGCGAGAAACAAGTGCCGCCGGTCATCGCTCCCGCCCCGGTCAAGGCGCCCGAGCCAAGCCATCGTGTCCAGAAGGAAAAGCAAGCGCCGCTGTTTATCGACAGCGCCGTCGAAGGCACCTTGCCGCCGATCTCGATCCTTGACCCGGCGGAAAAGAAACAACTCAACTATTCCCCGGAATCCCTGGCGGCCGTCGGCCATCTGCTGGAAATCAAGCTCAAGGAGTTTGGCGTCGAAGTGTCGGTGGACTCGATCCACCCAGGCCCAGTGATTACCCGTTACGAAATCCAGCCGGCCGCGGGGGTCAAGGTCAGCCGTATCTCCAACCTGGCCAAAGACCTTGCGCGCTCCCTGGCCGTGACCAGCGTGCGCGTGGTGGAAGTGATCCCCGGCAAAACCACCGTGGGCATCGAGATTCCCAACGAAGACCGCCAGATCGTGCGCTTCTCCGAAGTGTTGTCGACCCCGGAATACGACAACTTCAAGTCGCCGGTCACCCTGGCCCTGGGTCACGACATTGGCGGCAAGCCGGTGATCACTGACCTTGCGAAAATGCCTCACCTGCTGGTTGCCGGTACCACCGGTTCCGGTAAGTCGGTAGGTGTGAACGCGATGATCCTGTCGATCCTGTTCAAGTCCGGCCCGGAAGACGCCAAGCTGATCATGATCGACCCCAAGATGCTGGAGCTGTCGATCTACGAAGGCATTCCGCACCTGCTGTGCCCAGTGGTAACCGACATGAAGGACGCCGCCAATGCCCTGCGCTGGAGCGTTGCCGAGATGGAGCGGCGCTACAAGCTGATGGCGAAGATGGGCGTGCGTAACCTGTCCGGTTTCAACGCCAAGGTCAAGGAAGCCCAGGACGCCGGCACGCCGCTGACCGACCCGCTGTACAAGCGCGAAAGCATTCACGATGAAGCACCGCTGCTGACCAAGTTGCCGACCATCGTCGTGGTGGTCGATGAATTTGCCGACATGATGATGATCGTCGGTAAGAAGGTCGAAGAGCTGATCGCCCGTATCGCGCAGAAGGCCCGTGCGGCGGGGATCCACCTGATCCTCGCGACTCAGCGGCCGTCGGTGGATGTGATCACCGGCCTGATCAAGGCTAACATTCCGACCCGGATGGCGTTCCAGGTGTCGAGCAAGATCGACTCGCGGACCATCATCGACCAGGGTGGCGCCGAGCAACTGCTGGGCCATGGTGACATGCTCTACATGCCACCCGGCACCAGCCTGCCGATCCGCGTTCACGGCGCCTTCGTTTCCGATGACGAGGTGCACCGGGTGGTCGAGGCGTGGAAACTGCGCGGCGCGCCGGAATACAACGACGATATCCTCGCGGGTGTCGAGGAGGCCGGCAGCGGCTTCGATGGCGGCAGCGGTGGCGGCGACGATGATGCCGAGACCGACGCGCTGTACGACGAAGCGGTGGCGTTCGTGCTGGAAAGCCGTCGCGCCTCGATCTCTGCGGTCCAGCGTAAACTGAAGATCGGCTACAACCGTGCCGCGCGTATGATCGAATCCATGGAAATGGCCGGCGTCGTCACGGCCATGAACACCAACGGCTCGCGCGAAGTGATCGCGCCAGGGCCGATGCGCGACTGACCTCGTGCCGCGTGGCAGCACGCGGCGCGCCTTTCACATCATTCTATGAGGACTCCCATGCGTCTTATCCGCATGCTGTTGTTGCCGGCATTGGCCCTGACCGCGTTTTCGGCCAACGCTGACCAGGCATCCGTCGCGAGCCTGACCAACCTGCTGGACAAATCCAAGACCCTGACTGCGCGCTTCTCCCAGTTGACCCTGGACGGCGGCGGCACCCAGTTGCAGGAAACGGCCGGTGAAATGGCCGTGCAGCGCCCAGGCCTGTTCTTCTGGAAAACCGACGCGCCCAACGAGCAGACCATCGTTTCCGATGGCAAGAAAGTCACGCTGTGGGACCCGGACCTGGTGCAGGCGACCATCAAGACCCTCGATCCGCGCCTGAGCCAGACCCCGGCCTTGCTGCTTTCCGGTGATGTGTCGCAGATCAGTGAGAGTTTCGAGATCACCTCCAAGCAACAGAGCAACGTGATCGATTTCACCCTCAAGCCCAAGTCCAAGGACACGTTGTTCGACAGCCTGCGCCTGTCGTTCCGCAACGGCGTGATCAACGATATGCAACTGGTCGACAGTGTCGGCCAGCGCACCAATATCCTGTTCACCGGGGTCAAGGCCAATGAGCCTGTTCCAGCCTCGACGTTCAAGTTCGACATCCCCAAGGGTGCCGATGTGATCCAGGAGTAAATCGCTGCCCATGGACCTGTTTCGAAGTGACCCGATTGCCCAGCCTTTGGCCGCGCGTTTGCGCTCGACCAATTTGGATGAGTATGTCGGGCAAGAGCACTTGCTGGCTCGCGGCAAGCCCCTGCGCGAGGCCTTGGAGCAGGGTGCCCTGCACTCGATGATTTTCTGGGGGCCGCCGGGCGTGGGCAAGACCACCCTGGCGCGGCTGTTGGCGAAAGTCTCGGATGCACACTTTGAAACGGTCTCGGCGGTGTTGGCCGGGGTCAAGGAGATCCGCCAGGCAGTGGAGGTCGCCAAGCAGCAGGCCGGGCAGTACGGCCGGCGCACCATCCTGTTTGTCGACGAAGTGCATCGCTTCAACAAATCTCAGCAGGATGCGTTCCTGCCTTATGTGGAAGATGGCACGCTGATTTTCATCGGCGCCACCACGGAAAACCCCTCGTTTGAACTGAACAACGCCTTGCTCTCGCGGGCGCGGGTGTATGTGCTCAAGAGCCTTGATGAAGCGGCGATGCACAAGCTGCTGCAACGGGCGCTGAGCGAGGACAAGGGCCTGGGCAAGCGCCACCTTAGCCTGGGGGAGGAGGGTTTCAAGATCCTGTTGGCGGCGGCTGACGGTGACGGTCGGCGCTTCCTCAATCTGCTGGAAAATGCCTCGGACCTGGCCGAAGACCATAGCGAGATTGGCGTCGACCTGCTGCAAAGCCTGCTGGGCGATACCCGGCGGCGCTTCGACAAGGGCGGTGAAGCCTTTTACGACCAGATTTCCGCGTTGCACAAGTCTGTGCGCGGTTCCAACCCGGACGGCGCGTTGTATTGGTTTGCGCGGATGATCGACGGCGGCTGCGATCCACTGTACCTGGCCCGGCGCGTGGTGCGCATGGCCAGCGAGGACATCGGCAACGCCGACCCGCGGGCCCTGAGCCTGTGCCTGGCGGCGTGGGAGGTCCAGGAACGCCTGGGCAGCCCGGAAGGCGAGTTGGCGGTGGCACAGGCCATCACCTACCTGGCCTGTGCGCCGAAAAGCAATGCGGTGTACATGGGCTTCAAGTCGGCATTGCGTGCAGCGGCCGAGCACGGCTCGCTGGAGGTCCCGCTGCACCTGCGCAACGCGCCCACCAAGTTGATGAAACAATTGGGTTATGGCGACGAATACCGTTACGCCCACGATGAGCCGGATGCCTATGCAGCCGGTGAAGACTACTTTCCCGACGATCTGGAGCCGCAACCGTTCTACCAGCCGGTGCCCCGTGGCCTGGAGCTGAAGATTGGAGAAAAGCTCAATCACCTGGCGCAACTTGATCGCTTGAGCCCTAAACAGCGGAGAAAACCATGATTCCCTTGGTCGTTGCAGTCTCCGTTGGCGGTGTGGCCGGTACTTTGTTGCGCTTTGCCACCGGCAATTGGATCAACGCCAATTGGCCGAAACACTTCTATACCGCGACGCTGGCCGTTAATATCGTGGGCTGCCTGCTGATCGGCGCGTTGTACGGCCTGTTTCTGTTACGCCCGGAGGTGCCAGTTGAAGTGCGCGCCGGGTTGATGGTGGGCTTCCTTGGCGGCCTGACCACCTTTTCATCCTTTTCACTGGATACCGTGCGCCTGCTGGAAAGCGGGCAAGTGCCGCTGGCATTAGGCTATTTGGCCATCAGTGTATTCGGCGGGCTGCTTGCCACTTGGGCTGGCCTGTCCTTGACCAAACTTTGATAAACGAGAGACCGACATGCTCGATTCCAAACTGTTACGTAGCAACCTTCAGGACGTAGCGGACCGCCTGGCATCCCGTGGCTTTGCCCTGGATGTTGCGCGCATCGAAGCGCTGGAAGAACAGCGCAAGACCGTCCAGACCCGCACCGAAGCACTGCAGGCTGAGCGTAATGCACGTTCCAAATCCATCGGTCAGGCCAAGCAGCGTGGTGAAGACATCGCGCCGTTGATGGCGGACGTCGAGCGCATGGGCAGCGAGCTGTCCGACGGCAAAGTCGAGCTGGATAAGATTCAGTCCGAGCTGGATTCGATCCTGCTGGGCATTCCCAACCTGCCGCACGAGTCGGTGCCGGTTGGCGAAGATGAAGACGGCAACGTCGAAGTGCGCCGCTGGGGCACGCCAAAAACCTTTGATTTCGAGATCAAGGACCACGTCGCCCTGGGCGAGCTGACCGGTGGCCTGGATTTTGAAACCGCCGCCAAAATGTCCGGTGCGCGCTTTGCCTTGCTGCGCGGCCCGATCGCGCGCATGCACCGTGCCCTGGCGCAGTTCATGATCAACCTGCACACCGGCGAACACGGTTACGAAGAGGCTTACACCCCGTACCTGGTACAAGCGCCAGCGCTGATGGGCACCAGCCAGTTGCCGAAATTCGAGGAGGACCTGTTCAAGATCAGCCGTGATGGCGAGGCCGATCTGTACCTGATCCCGACTGCCGAAGTGTCGCTGACCAACATCGTGGCCGGCGAGATCCTCGACGCCAAGCAACTGCCGATCAAGTTCGTCGCCCACAGCCCGTGCTTCCGTAGTGAAGCCGGCGCATCGGGCCGAGACACCCGCGGCATGATCCGCCAGCACCAGTTCGACAAGGTCGAGATGGTGCAAGTCGTCGAACCGTCGACCTCCATGGAAGCCCTGGAAGGCCTGACTGCCAACGCCGAGCGCGTCCTGCAACTACTGGAGTTGCCGTACCGCGTATTGGCGCTGTGCACCGGCGACATGGGTTTCAGCGCAGTGAAGACCTACGACCTGGAAGTATGGGTGCCGAGCCAAGACAAATACCGCGAGATTTCCTCGTGCTCCAACTGCGGTGATTTCCAGGCCCGACGCATGCAAGCGCGTTTCCGTAACCCGGAAACCGGCAAGCCGGAATTGGTCCATACCCTCAACGGTTCGGGCCTGGCCGTAGGCCGTACCCTGGTCGCGGTGTTGGAAAACTACCAGCAAGCTGACGGTTCGATCCGCGTGCCTGAAGTGCTCAAGCCGTACATGGCGGGCGTTGAGGTCATCGGCTAAATGGAATTTCTGCCGCTGTTTCATAACCTGCGCGGCAGCCGCGTGTTGGTCGTCGGTGGTGGGGAGATTGCCTTGCGCAAGTCCCGGCTACTGGCTGACGCCGGCGCGTTACTGCGGGTGGTTGCTCCCTTGATCGAAGACCAGTTGCGTGAACTGGTGCAGGGCAGTGGCGGTGAACTGATTGTGCGTGGTTACCAGGAGGCAGATCTTGATGGCTGCACCCTGATCATCGCGGCAACCGACGACGAGCCGCTGAATGCGCAAGTGTCCAGCGATGCCCGGCGCCGGTGCGTGCCGGTCAATGTGGTGGACGCTCCGGCCTTGTGCAGTGTGATCTTCCCGGCGATTGTCGACCGCTCGCCCTTGGTGATTGCGGTGTCCAGTGGCGGTGACGCGCCGGTCTTGGCGCGCTTGATCCGGGCCAAGCTGGAAACCTGGATTCCGTCTACCTACGGCCAACTGGCCGGACTGGCCGCGCGCTTTCGAGCGCAGGTCAAAGGTTTGTATCCGGATGTGCAACAACGCCGGGCTTTCTGGGAAGAGGTTTTCCAAGGGCCGATTGCTGATCGGCAACTGGCTGGGCAAGGCGATGAGGCCGAGCGTTTGCTGGTGGAGAAGGTCAATGGCAAGCCGCCCCATGCGCCAGGTGAAGTGTATTTGGTCGGTGCGGGCCCCGGTGATCCGGACCTCCTGACCTTTCGCGCCCTGCGCTTGATGCAGCAGGCCGATGTGGTGCTATATGACCGCCTGGTGGCACCAGCGATTCTTGAGTTGTGCCGGCGCGATGCCGAGCGCGTGTACGTCGGCAAGCGCCGCGCCGATCACGCGGTGCCGCAAGAGCAGATCAATCAGCAATTGGTGAAACTGGCCAAGCAGGGCAAGCGTGTGCTGCGTCTCAAGGGCGGCGATCCGTTTATTTTCGGGCGTGGCGGTGAAGAGATCGAGGAACTGGCGGCTAATGGCATCCCGTTCCAGGTGGTGCCGGGGATCACCGCAGCCAGTGGTTGTGCGGCTTACGCTGGCATTCCCTTGACCCACCGTGATTATGCGCAATCGGTGCGTTTCATCACGGGGCACCTGAAAAATGGGACCTCGGATTTGCCTTGGAATGACCTGGTGGGGCCGTCGCAGACGTTGGTGTTCTATATGGGCTTGATTGGCTTGCCGATCATCTGCGAGCAACTGATCCGCCACGGCCGCTCGGCGGATACCCCGGCGGCGCTGATCCAGCAAGGCACCACGTCCAACCAGCGCGTGTTTACGGGCACCCTGGCCGACCTGCCGCGCCTGGTAGCGGAGCATGAAGTACATGCGCCGACGCTGGTGATCGTAGGAGAAGTAGTGGTGTTACGTGAGAAGTTGAAGTGGTTTGAAGGCGCTCAGTCCCAGGTGTGATAACCGGCACTCATATCAACTGTAGGAGCGAGCTTGCTCGCGAAAAATTCAACTGCGCCGCGTTCCTCCAGAATGCCAGCGTTATCGTTGACGATCTTCGCGAGCAAGCTCGCTCCTACAGTTTTTGCTTTAGCTCCATACGCCCTTGCTGCTCATCTTCTGTCGGTCATGTTTGCTATCAAACACCTGCAATGGCCCCTTCGGCACAATCCCTGTGGGGTTGATCGTCCGGTGGCTGGCATAGTAATGCCCCTTGATGTGGGCAAAATCCACCGTCTCGGCCACGCCCGGCCATTGATACAGTTCCCGTAGCCAATTCGACAGATTCGGATAATCCGCAATCCGCCGTAGGTTGCATTTGAAGTGGCTGTAATACACCGCGTCAAAACGAATCAGCGTGGTAAACAGCCGCACATCGGCCTCGGTCAGGTATTCACCCGCCAGGTAGCGGTGCTTGGCCAGGTGCTGTTCCAGGTGATCCAGTTCGGCAAACACATCATCAAACGCGTTTTCGTACGCCTGCTGCGAAGTGGCAAAGCCTGCGCGGTACACGCCGTTGTTCACCGCAGGATAGATCCGCTCGTTCAACGCATCGATGGTCGGGCGTAGTGGCTCGGGGTAGAAGTCCAGGGTGTTGCCAGTCAGCCCGTCGAACGCGCTGTTGAACATGCGGATGATCTCCGCCGACTCATTGCTGACGATGCGATTGAGCTGCTTGTCCCACAGCACCGGCACCGTGACGCGCCCGGTGTAGTCGGCGGTATCGGCGGTATAGCGCTGGTGCATAAAGGCAAAGTCGTCGAGCTGGTCGCCGGTAGAGCCATGGGCCTTATCGAAGGTCCAGCCATTTTCCAGCATCAGCCAACTGACCACCGACACGTCGATCAGGCTTTCCAGACCCTTTAGCTTGCGTAGGATCAGGGTGCGGTGCGCCCACGGGCAGGCGAGGGAGACATAGAGGTGGTAGCGGCCGGCCTCGGCCTTGAAACCACCATCACCGCTTGGGCCAGGTTGGCCATCTGCGGTGACCCAGTGCCGGCGTTGCGCCTGTTCCCGTTGGAAGGCGCCATCTGCGCTACTTTCGTACCACTGGTCATGCCAGCGTCCTTCAATCAGCAAACCCATGACTGACTCCTTGGCTGTTAAGCGTTGGAGTGCAGTCTAATGGTCTGGGTTCGAACAAATAGCGCAAAGGCTCGGGGTTAATGATCGATTAAATCGATCTGTCCCGCGCTTCCCAATACTGTTGGGCCAGCTCGAACGCCTGTTCCCGTGGGTGTCCAAGGCCGCGCAGGGCCAGGGCCATGGTGGCGATCAGCGCCAACTGAGGGTAGCTATCCTGCACTTCGCCGCGCCACAGGGCTTTCAAATGCTCGGGGTCGAGGCTGGCCGGCTTGACGTGGCGCTGGGCGGAGAGGGCAGGCCACTCCTCATCCCAGCTTGCGCCACCGGTGGTGCCATATAAGTGGCTGGCGGAGTCGGGATTGATCTCGATCTCGCCGCCATCGCCCTTGATCACAATGGTGTTGTCACCCAGCAGGCCGCTGGCATCGCGATGTACGCCTTGGTAACCGGGGTGGAAGATGCTTTGCAGGCCGCAACGTGCACCCAGCGGGTTGAGGATGCGTGCCAGGGAGTGAATGGGCGAGCGCAGGCCAAGGATGTTGCGCAGGTCAATCATGCGTTGCAGTTGCGGGGCCCAGTCACCCAGGGGCATAAACGCCAGGTTGCGTTGCGCAAGGGCGGTCTCGACCTGTTGCCAGTTGCGGCACAGTGGAATCTGCAGCTCACCCAGCAACTGTTCGGTGTACAGCCGGCCCGCCGTGTGGGCACCGCCGCCATGCATGAAAATTCGCACGCCGTTCTGCGCCAGGCACTTGGCGGCCAGCAGGTACCACGGCAGATGGCGTTTTTTCCCGGCGTAGGTAGGCCAATCGATATCCACCTCCAATGCTGGCGGGTTTAGGCGTTCGCGCAGGGCCTCGGTGAAACCGGCGAGTTCCTCGGGGCTTTCTTCCTTGTGGCGCAGCAGCATCAGGAACGCGCCGAGCTGGGACTCCTGAACTTTCTCGTCGAGCAGCATGCCCATGGCTTCCCGTGCTTCTTCGTGCGTCAGGCTGCGGGCACCGCGCTTGCCTTTGCCGAGGATGCGCACAAACGGCGCAAAGGGATGTTCGGCGGGAGTTTCGGTGATCAACGGGGCAAAGTCGGTCATAAGCAATTCGTCGGCCTGGGCAGGCCCGCCAGCTTGGCGGCAAGTTTGGCGGGAGTGCCTTTGAACAGTCGGTTGAGGTGCAGGCTGTTGCCCTTTTCCGGGCCCAGCTTCGAGGCGGTGTACTTGATCAGCGGGCGGGTGGCCGGTGACAACTGGAACTCCTGGTAAAAGCCTCTGAGCAGCTCGAGGATCTCCCAGTGTTCGGCGGTCAATTCCAGATCTTCGGCTTTTGCCAGGGCGTTGGCCACCTCGGCGGACCAGGCATTGAGGTCAACCAGGTAACCGTCCTTGTCCAGTTCCAGGGTGCGCGGGCCTACGGTCAGAGTGTTCATAGCCAGCTGTTGACCTTGTCATGGTCGATCGACAACTGCACAAAACCCGGGTAGTCGACACCCTTGGCCCAGTCCGGCAACGACAGGCCGCGGGCTTGGGCGTCTTCGACAAGCACGAAGATGGATAAGGCCTTGCCTTCCAGGGCCTTGAAAGGCGCGCTACCGGCTTGCAGGGCATAGGTTGCATCGCCGCACAGCAGGATCGCGTCTTGTGCGCCACACAGGCGTAGGCAACTGTCTAGTCTGCTGTCGGAAAAAGGGGAGTGGGACAATACATGCAAGGTCGACATCAGAGGGTCATCACCTGATCGTAACGGTCAATCATCTGGGAAATCTGCTCGCTGCTCAGTGGCTGCGCGTTGTCAGGGACGGCCAATCCACGCTCGGCCAGGCTGTGGCTGCATGCGAATACCTCATCGATGCCGAACAGCGAGAGTGCCTGCAGGTTGGCAGTCACATCCTTCTGCTGCACCGCTTTGGCATTCTGTGCGGGGGCCAGTTGAAATACCCCGTCATCCAGAAACAGCAGCCCAATCGGCAAGTCGAATGCGCCACCGGCCAGTACCACATCCAGTGCTTCCCGCGCACTGGGCCCAGACCACGGCGCCTGGCGGCTGATTACTAACAAGGATCTGGACATTTCATGGCCCTCCAAAGCAGATCAGACGGTCGGCGTCCTGGATGGCATCGTGCAACTGTCCAAGGCCCGACAACGCCCAGGGCGCGTCCAGGTTCACCGCACTGCGCTGGTAGCGCGCGGCCTCCTCGCCGTTGAGCACTCCGCGCCGTAACGCGGCAGCGATGCATACCACGCCATCGAGTTGATGCTCGCTGACCAGAGCGCGCCATTGTTGGGCGATATCCTGCTCATCCTGCGGTGTGACCACCGAATTGGCGGCGCTGTAGACGCCATCCTGATAGAAAAACAGCCGCACAATCTCATGCCCGCCGGCCAGCGCAGCCTGGGCAAACAGCAGGGCACGGCGCGAGGAGGGCGCATGGGCGGCGGAAAACAGTGCAATTGCGAACTTCATGGAACACTCTGTAGGTAAACCTTTGCCAATGATAAAGCCGCAGGCAACAAAAAGCCCGCCGAAGCGGGCTTTTTGATAAGGCTGGGATCAGTCGTCGCGGCTCATGATGCCGAAGATTTGCAACAGGCTGACAAACAGGTTGTAGATCGATACATACAGGCTGATGGTCGCCATGATGTAGTTGCGCTCGCCGCCATGAATGATGGCACTGGTCTGGAACAGAATGCAGACCGAGGAAAACAGCACGAAACCGGCGCTGATCGCCAACTGCAGGCCGCTGATCTGGAAGAACATGCTCGCCAACACGGCTGCCAGCAACACGAAGAAGCCAGCAGTGATGAAGCCGCCGAGGAAGCTCATGTCCTTACGGGTGATCAGTACATAAGCCGACAGGCCACCAAACACCAATGCCGTCATGGCAAATGCCGAGCTGACCACTTCCGCGCCGCCCTGCATGCCCAGGTAGCGGTTAAGGATCGGGCCCAGCAGGAACCCCATGAAACCGGTCAGGGCAAACGCCGACACCAGGCCCCAGGCCGAGTCGCGCAGCTTGTTGGTGAGGAAAAACAGGCCGTAGAAGCCGATCAACACCACGAAGATATTCGGGTAACCGACACGCATCTGCTGCGCCACATACGCCATCACGCCGCTAAATGCGAGGGTGAGGGCGAGCAGGCCGTATGTATTGCGCAGGACGCGGCTAACCTCTAGCTGCTCAGCCTGCACGTTGCTATTAACTGCGTAATCCTGTTCGCGCATGGCGACACTCCTTCAGTTTTGAAACGTTCAGTCGCAAAGATCATAACAGACGCTCTGTAACAAGCTATGCAGAGAGTTTGACAGTGTGTTTCATTCGGGTATTATGGCGCCCGCTGAGACAGGATGGGCTACTATAATCCTGTGTTGCACAAGGGAAATTGGCAGAGTGGTTGAATGCACCGGTCTTGAAAACCGGCGAACGTTAATAGCGTTCCCAGGGTTCGAATCCCTGGTTTCCCGCCAAGATTCAAACGAAAGCCCCGCGATTGCGGGGCTTTTGTGTTTCTGGCGTTCGATAATTGGATAAGGTTTTAAACTGACAGTTTCCGCATCGTTTAAGACGCTTTGCGCAACTACTGTCAGATCCTCTATCAACGGGTCGGCTTTACGATCTCACCCACACGTCTATACACCGTCTCGGTTATCCGCTTAGCCTCCTGCTTCCACGAGTGGATTGCTAGCTAATTGATTTGCTGATCAATCCCGGCCTGTAACGCCTGGCTATCACTGTGCCCGCCGACCCTCAGCGGTCCAAGGTTGAAGGCTTGATCCTTACGTATGGCGTCGTCCTGTTTCTGGGTCAATTCGTCCTTGGCGCCCAGCACCAGGTTGACCGGTGACTTCGACAGGTTCAGCCCGACATCCGCTCGGTAATCGCTGCCGGCCAACGTCGTTGCCGTCACCTTGGAGCCACCCAGGTCGACCTTGCCCTGGTCCGCGCTGATCCGGGCTCCAGTCAGGTGGGTTTCGCCACTCACCTGCAGGTTGACGCCTTGCGTGCGGATGCCCGACGCTTGAGTGACGCTGTCCTTCACCACATGGCTGACGTCCAGGTTCAACGTCGGGGTGTAGGACGTGTTGCCGCTCTTGTCCCCGAACAGCACGTTTGCGGTGGTATTGGCCACCGAACTGCCGGTGGTGTTTTTGCCGTTGACGGCGTAGCTGTCAGTGGTTTTTGGCCAGACCTTTTCCTTGAGATCGGACAGGCGAGTGCCCACGGCATCCTTCTTGTCCGCCAGGTAAGCCTTGGCTTTGTCCACGCTCGTACCGAAGGTGCCGCGGGGCTCGGGGTTCACGTCGTAGCTACCGCTGCGAGTGAGTTTCTCGCCCAGGCGTTCCTTGGCGTTACCAACGCTGTTGACCACGCTGTCCTTGGCCGAGGCCAGGTGCTCGGTGCCCTTGTCCACGGCGTTCTCGAGCTTTTCGCGGTGCTTGTCAAACGCGCCCTCGGCCTTGGCTTGCACCTTGTCCTTGAGCGGGCCGCTGGCCTTGGCCAGTTTGTTGACCACACCGGGCTGGTTTTTCTCGACATCAAGCTTGGCGTCGACGTTGACTTGGGTGCTGCTGACTTGATCCTTGCGGCTCTCAATGACGAGGTCGCCGCCGACGTTGCCACTGACCTGCTCGGCTTCAATCCGCGCGCCGGCCAGATGGGTGTCACCGGCACTGTTGATCACCACCTTATTCGCCTTGATCAGGCTGTCGTGCTGGGTGGTGCCTTGCAGGTGATCCACGTCGACCTTGGCCCGCGCATTGATGCCGTGCTGGGTCTTGGGGGTGTCGTGTTCACCGGCGTCGGCCAGGGTGGTTTTGCCGCCGCTGCCGCCTGCGCCCAGGGTCACGCCCCAGCTGTTATGCGCCTGGGTCGATTGCGCTGACTCTTGCAGGATGCCGCCGTTTTGCGCATCCAGATTGACGCTGTCAGCCACCACCTGAGTGCCTTGCAGGTGGATGGCATCCGCCGCGTTGGCGCCGCTGGTGAGGCTCACCTTGCCGTTGCTGTGCAACTGCCCGGCGCTAACGCCTTGGTCGTTTTCGGCGACTTTGCCGATGTTGAAGTTGGCGCTCAGGCTGCCGGTGGTGCCGCTGCTTTCGGCGCTGCTGGTCTTGCCGGCACCGACCGTCAGGCCGCCGCCCAGGTTGCGGCCACTGCTCACGTGAGTATCGGTGGCTGCTTGCAGGTTCAGCTTGCCGCCAGCGTTGAGGCTGATGTCACCGGTCTTCGCGGTGCTGCTGCCGACCTGAGTGCCTTGCAGGGTCATGTCGCCACCGCTGCTAAGCTGGATCGGGCCGTTGCCCTGCAGCGTCGCGACACGCGCCTGGCTGTCCTGGGTGTTAAGGCGCTTGTCGTCCAGTTGCACACCGGAACCGAGGTTGACGTTCGTACCGTTGCTGCCCGGCGCCGTGCCCACGGTCAATGAACCGCTACCACGCAGGCTGTTATTGGTGTTGCTCTGGGTATCGCTGGCCTGGTTCAGCGCCAATTCGCCACCGCCTTTGAGGTTGACGCCCGCCTGGCCGCCGTTGAACTGGCTACCTTCATAACGCGCGTCGCCTTGGGTCTCGATGTTCACACCCTGGGCCCCGGCGTAGCTGCCGACCACCGCCGTGCTGCTGGATTCGCGCACATCGCTGCTGCCGCCTGCGCCATTGCCTCGCACGTTCAAGTCTTCACCTGTGGTGGTGTAGACGCGCACGCCCACTTTGGCGTCAACGCCTTGCTCGCTGCTGGTGTGGGTGTTGGCGGCCGCCGTGGCGAGGTGCTCGCCGGCATTGATCTTCAGCCCGCCCTCACTGGCGCGGTACTGGGTGCCTTCATCTTTCACGGTGTTGGCGACATTGACCTGCACCGTGCCACCGCTGAACTGGCTGACCACGGCGGTACTGTCCTGCTGTGTGCGGGTCTTGTTGGTATGGCCGACTTCCACATCGAGCCCGACATTCGGTTGCTCGAAGGCATCCAGCAGGCCGGGCTGATGGAATTTGGCCTGGGCCACGCCGTCGACGGCTTTTTCGATCGGCCGGGTGATGCCTTTGTATTCAACATTGGCGCCGACGTCGGCGGTCCAACCATTCTCTTTGTGGGTGCTGGTCTTGGTGTTATGCGCCGCCTGGTTATCGACCTGCGCCGCGTTGACCTGCAACTCAGAACCGGCCTTCACTTGCGCGCCCTGGCTGGTCAGGGTGTTGCCGGCGTTGATCGTCAGCGTGCCTGCCGACGCAACGCTGCTGGTTTGCGCGGTGGTTTTGTGGCTGGTGTCATTGTTGCTCTGGTGGCTGAACTGCGCACCATTGCCGGCTCGGTCCAGGCCGCCGGTGTAATAGACGCCGCCAGCGGTGGTGGTGGTGTCGGTTTGGCTACGGGTGCTGTCATCGGTCGCCAACAGCTCGACGTTTTTGCCGCTCACGGTCGCATCGCCCTGGGTCGCGTTCAGCTCGGAACCCTTGATGCTCACGTCGCCACCGGCCGTGACGGCCAGGCTGCCGCCGCTGAGGCTGGAAGCTTGCTGCTGGGTAGTGTCGGTCTTGCTGGCGTGCTGCTGGTCTGCATAGTTCACACCCGCGCGGTATTGACGCGTGCCGTCGGCGGTTTCCTTGGCGTAGCTATCGAAACCCCGCGTGTGAGTGCTGGTAGTGGTGTGAGAGGTGTTTTCAGCCGACGCGACGTTGATGTCACCCTTGGCATTCGCTTGCAGTTCGCCTGCCGCAGAGACCTTGGAGCCGCTGACGCTGATGTCCTTGGCGCTTTGCAGTTTGAGGTTGCTGTCCGAGCGCAGGTTGCTGGCGACGACGGTGCTGTCCTTGAGGTTTTTGCGGCTTTCATCCTTGGTGATACCAAAGAACTTGCTGTCGTTGCTGTAGTTATTGTCGTGGGAGGTGTCTTGCACGCCGTCGATCACCAGCGAGCCTTTGTCGCTGATGACGCTGGCCTGTTGGCCGCCACGCGCCTGGCTGCCGCTGATGCGCACATCGTCCGCCTTGACGATCAGCTTGCCATCGGCGTTGACCTTGCTGCCGGTGTTCAGGGTCTTGCCCTTATCGCCATCGCCGTTCTTGCCGAAGAAACTGCCGCCAGTCAGGTCGCCGGAGTAAGCGTTGTCGCTGCTGCTCTGGGTACGGCTGGCGCTGGTGATGTCGACTTGCCGAGCGGCCAATTGAATATCGCCCGCAGATTTCAGTTCGGCGCCTTGCAGTTGCAGTTTTTGCTGGCTGGTCAACTCCAGGGCTTTGCCGGCCTTGAGGCTGCTGGTGACGCTGCGCTGTTCGCTGCTGGAATTGTCCCAGTTGGCTTTCCACAGGTGCTTGCGGTGGTTGCCTTGGTCGCGGGTTTCGCGGGTTTCGGTGGCGGCGCTCAGTTGCAGGTCGGCGCCGCTGTTGACGCGCAATGCGTCGCCTGCTTCGACCTTGCTGGCCTTGATCTCGGTGTTGGCGCCGGACAACAGCGTGGCATGTTGTTGTGCGACGACGTTGTTGCCGTGCTGACGCGAGTCCTTGTCGGTGGTGGTGCGGTCATAGGTTTCGTAGGTGAACAGGAAGTTGCTGTTGTTCCACTGCTCACGTTTTTCCTGAAGTTTTTTGCTTTCCAGGCTGCTGAGGGTGAGGTTGCGGCCGGCGTCTAGCTTGACGTTGCGCCCGCCGACGTCGGTGGCGGCGAGGCTCAAGTCTTTGGCACTGTGCAAGTCGACATCGCCCTGGCGGCTCTGCACACCGGCGCGGGTGGCGTCGAGGCTGTTGGCGTAGACCTGGCCGCTGATATCGAGGTCGCCGGCCGAGCTGACCTTCACCCCATCACGACCCTCGACTTGCACCGCGCCCACGCGCACCCCGGCACCTTCGGCGGTGCTGATGATGTTGATACGGCCGGCCTGCATTGCTCCGAACAGGTGGGCGTCGATACGCTGGTCCTGGGCTTTGCTCGCCGGGTCGACCTGGCGCACCTGGCCGCTGGCATAGTCGACCTGATTGCGGCCAACCTTGAGGTTCAATTGGTCACGCGCACTGAGGCGCCCATCGCTGTCGATACGCGGCGCGATCAGGTTGATCGAACCCGCACCGTTTTGCAGACCCTGGCCTTGCACCGTCAATTGGCCGCTTGCATCGCGAGTGTTCAAGCCTTGCAGCTTGCCGTCGTTGAGTTCAGGGCGGCCCACTACCAGGTTGGCATTTGGGGTGTTGATGAAACTGCCGCCGTTGACGGAAATGCCATTGGGGTTGGCCAGCACATAATCGGCAGCCCGGCCAAAAATCTCCTGAGCGCCGTTGATGGCCGAGGCGTTGCGGCTCACTACTTCGTTGAGGATCACGCTCGCCGCCTGGCCCTGGAACTGCGGGTTGGCCGCCAGCTGCCCGGCGAGTTGCGATTGACCAGCCTGCAAGGCGTTGTTCAACACCACACCCTGGCGGTCGACGTTGTAGTCCAGAAACTGGTTATGGGACAGGCCGCCGGCATTCGGCGCGACGATGTTGACGATGGGCACGCCGCCCTGGTTTTGCAGCTGCGGCGTACCGCCAGGCCCTTCGACGACGGTTAAGCCACCGGCCAGTACCAGCTGCGGCAGCAGGAACAGACTGGCGATGGCCCAGCGCAGTTTGCCCTGGGGTGAAAGGTGAAACGTATGGGTGTCAGTCGGCATAAATAAATTCGCTCTGTGTTGGCTGATCCGCGACGTGCGTTGTTCGTTGCAACGCTGCTGTGGTGGTCAGGTACGGCGGTTAACTCAGGCTAAACAGGTGTTGTTCAAATCTGCACGCTAAGGCGCGTCAGCCAGACCTCCCGCTCCTGGCCAAACCCTGTGGGCGTGTTGAGGTTGCGTTGGTAATCGAGGTCCAGTTGCACGTTTTTCCAGCTCAGGTTGAGCCCTGCACTGGCACCGCTCAGGCGCTGGCTTTGAGCGCCGTGTTCGCGCTTGATCCATCCGTTGTCGAGGCCCAGGCGCGGGGTGATTTTTACCGGCAGGTCGCTGCTGAGCGGCAGGCGCAAGGTGTTGCGCCATACCGCGCCGATGGCCCCGGACGCGATGTTTTCGCGGTAGCCACGCACCGCCGAATCGTCGGTGCCCAGCAGTTGTTCGATGGCAGGCAACGCATCCGGGCTGTATTGCGCCGACAGCTGGCTCTGCCACTGCCACGGTTGCCCCAGCCATTGGCCGTTGCGCCATTGGGTGAGGTTGGCGCGGTACTTATGGAATTGCGCCTGGGGCAGGTTTTTTTGCGTTTGGTCAGCATCACGGTCGGCGCCGAACCATGTCAGGCCTTGGGCGTAATTGACGTCGAGGTTCCACACTGCGCTGTTGAGCCAGAACAGATTCAGGCCAGCCTCGGCCACTGTCAGCGTCGGGCTCTGGATACCTAAGCGAACCTTTTGCAGGTAGCTGTCGACGTCCTTGTAGGCCAGTTGCAGGTTGGCGCTGAGTTGATGGCCCTGGTCGCGCCACAGCACGCGGTCGGTGCGCAAACTGACCTGGTCGGTACGGCCGCTGTTGTAAAACGTGGCGCGGCTGAGCTTGAACGGCGAGCGGTATTCGTTGTGGCTGGCGAACAGGCTGTAGGTCCAGTACCCGTAAGGGATGGAATAAAACAGGCTGTTGCTGCGGCTGTAGCGCGGCCCGTGGTTGAGCGTGTCGCTGAAGCTCAGGTTGAGCGAATCGTTGAGCTCCAGCGGGCTGTCCAGGCTCAGGTTGATGGCATTGCGATCACGCCCCGTGCCGGCACTGCCGAGGTTATCCACTCCAAGCCCCAGCCCCCAGCGTGACGCCGTGCTGCGCGAGCGCAGGATGATGCGCGAGGCGCCAGCTTCACTGCCAGGGGCGATGTCTGCGGTGAGGTCCACCGAACGCAGGCGGTTGAGCTGGTCCAGGCCTTGCTCCAAATCGCGCAGGTTCAGCGGCTTGCCGAGCATCCCGGGGAACGCGCCGCCTAACGACACCGGCAGGCTCTGGTCGGCCAGTTCGATGGCTTCGAGGTAGCCCTCTTCGACGTGAATATCCAGCGACTGCCCAGCCGCCGGCGGGCTGATCAGGTACGGGCGGCTGGCGATATAGCCGGCTTGTACATACAGCTGGGTGATCTCGGCCAGCAGGCGGTTGATCTGGGTGACGCCCATGCACGGCGCCACGTAGGGTTCGATGCGTTTGTTCAGCTCAGCCTTGCTGAACAGCGTGACCCCGGCCAGGCGCGTGCCACTTAGCGGCCAGCAGCGTTCATCTTTGGCGATGTCTGTTGGCAAGGCCGGCGTGGCCGCTTGCGTACCGAAACTACCGCGTTGCAGCTGCCGTTGGCGTTGCTCCAGGTGTAATTGCTGCAAGTCGCGCTGCTGTTGTTGCTGCAAGCGCAGCGCTTCCTGGCCCGCTTGCCGCCCATCGGCGGCGGCCGGCAGCGCGCACAGGCAGAGCAGGGCGACGCCCAGGCTCTGGATACAACACAGGCGTTGGGTTGAGGGCTGATTCGGCACTCGACATCCTTAACGTAGAAATACGCACAATCCATACCCCTTAGCCAAAGGGTGAACTCAGGGACTTTGCACAGTTGAGCCATCATTAAACGGTTTGTTCATCAGTGGCAGGATTTTTTACGTAAAACGTGGGGAATGCCGCGTTATTCACAAAATAAATGCACAGAGGTGGTGCGGGAGGGCCAGGCGATAACTCGTTTGGGCGTTTCATGAGGCGATTTCTGCCCTCATTCTGCTGACTCACCGATCAACCCTGCCTTTCAGACGTATTTACCCCTTTGCCTTTTACAAATGCCGCTGGGGGGCCATAGGACAAACGCCACGAATCGTGGGCAATTTGGTAGTTTGTGTGCGGTCGGCAGGACGCCGGGGGGGGAGTAAATCATTTCCGCAACCTGATGTGCACCCCTTGAGTTATGGGGCTTTCAGCGTGTTGATATATGGAGTGATGCGGAAATGGTAAAAGGTTAACTTGCTGTATTTAAAGGAAAACTCGTCAGTCTTGAAAACCGGCGAACGTTAAAGGGTTCTCACGCTCCGTCAGCCCCCACTCCCTGGTCATGTTGAAAACGTGGGAGAGGAGTGCGATCTCGCGATTGGCACGAACCGTTGCTGAACGGGCATCACGGTAACCGGCATAGCTTTGGAGACTGTCCAGGGCGATTGGACGAAGGGCGCGACATCGGCCTGGGCCAACTACCTGGACTCATCACAGAAAGTGGCAGGGCAGACCAAGCGCCTGTTCGGCAACGCGTTCAGCTTGATGGAGGACTCAATCGTCAACTTCACCATGACCGGGAAGCTGTCGTTTGCTGACCTCACCAAGTCAATTCTTGCCGATATGGCACGCATTGCGACCCGGCAAGCAGCCTCTGGCCTTCTCGGCTCCCTTGGGGGGCGCAGTTTTTTCCTCCTGGTTTATCCAGCCATCAGCCATCAGTACGACTTGGGGGCGTGCCACGCCATTTCGTATCCGTCACGCTGTACGTGGTCCAGGAGCTGAATTTGCAACTACGCTTGGTACGGCGTGGGTCAGTATTGCCTGGTACAACGCGCTCGGCCCGTGGTCGATAGAAGTCGACCACCGCCGGGCGCTGAACCCGCGATATAAAAAGCTGCCTGGCAAGGACCGGCGTTTTTTTGCGTCAGGACAGCGTTAGTGTATGCGCCTATACCAAGTTTATCAGCGCCTCAAAAAGTCCACTTGGCATTGACCACTGCATTGCGGGGTTCGCCGTAGGAGCCCGAGGCAAAGGTGCCGATGCCGTCGTAATATTTCTGATCGAACAGGTTGTTCACGTTCAGGCCGACAGTCAGGTGCTCATCCACTTTGTAGTTCGCCAACAGACCAACCACGGCAAACGGGTCCTGTGTTGCCTTGTAGGTTGGACCGGTGTACTGGGGAATTTGCCCCTCTGCGTAGATCTTACTTTGCCAAGTCACGTTGCCGCCGACGGTCAGACGCTCCAGATCTCCCTGCAAGCGGTAGGTGGTACCGAGCTTGAAGAGGTTGGAAGGCTGATTGGTCTGGACACGCTTGCCATCCTTATCGTGGGATTCACGATAGGTATAGCCACCGAATACGTTCCAGCCAGTGGTCAATTCGCCCGAAATTTCGGTCTCGACACCGCGAGTGCTGGTACCGCTAATAGCTTTATAACTCGCCTTATTGGAATTCGGGTTGGCGACTTCCTGAGGGCTATTCTTTTGCTCGACGTCAAACAACGCGATGCTGGCATTCAACGCACCGTTGAGGAATTCACCTTTGAGGCCAATCTCGTAGTTATCGCCCTGCAATGGCTCAAGGGATTTGTTGTCGACGGTCTTGTAGAACGTCTGCGGCAAGAAGATGTTGGTATAGCTGGCATACGCCGAGTACGTGTCGTTTAGGTCATAGACAATCCCTGCATAGGGAGTAACCACCCCAGTTTTACGGGTCTTGTCGGTAGTTTTGGTCTGGTTCGAAATGCTGGTGACGCGATCTTCCTGCTCCCACCAACTGACGCGGGTGCCAAGAATCACAGTCAACGGATCGATAGGTTTCAGACGTAGCGCGGTGTAAACCCCGGTTTGCTGCAGGTTCGTAACGGTTCCGCCATTTTCAATGAAGTTCGGTCGAGCGAACTGACGACCATCCCAGGTGAAAATATTGTCCACCGATGCAAAATCTCCGTCCGCTCCGGTGCTGGTGTAGTCGGGGAAGTTTAGATGCGTGCGCGAGGTGCTGGCACCTACCACCAGCTCATGCTGGCGCCCACCCAAGGTGAACGGGCCGGTGGCATAGGTGTCCAGGGTGTCTTGAGTCTGGTAGCTATCCAGACGACTGATGTAGGCATTTGCGCCAGCGCCTGTCACCGGGTCAGGCGCGCCATTACTCGCCGAAGCCCCTTGCCCTTTGCGATAGCTGTATTGGTGGCTGTAGGCGGTTTTCCAGCTCCAGTCGTTACCCAGCGTGTGATCCAGCAGGGTGCTGAAGTTGTAGCTGGTGTTGTCCTGGAATGCCCAGCGGCTGGCAGGGTTGAACGAACGGGAGAAATTGGTCTGCTTGCCGGTGCTGTAAAACAATGGAATATGGCCGTAGGTAGTGCCATCGGCATCATTGTTTTGGTAATCGAGGCTGGTGCGTAGCGTAGTGTCGTCGCTCAAGTCGATGTCCAACGCACCGTAAACCACGCGTTTTTCTTGCTTGTACCAATCAATGAACGAGTTCTGCTTCTGGTAGGCCGCGACAAAACGCCCGCGTACGTTGCCGGTTTCGGTCAGTGGGCCGGATACGTCAACTTCGGAACGGTATTTGTCCCACGTACCCGCCTCACCGGAAACGTAACCCTGGAAGTCCTTGGTCGGACGCTTGCGCACCAGGTTGATGGTGGCCGACGGTGTACCCGCGCCACTCATTAGGCCGGTGGCCCCTCGCAGTACTTCGACACGGTCATAGATCGCCATGTCCGACAGTGCACTGGTGTACTGCTGGGATTCGTTGGCCACTTGCGACGGAACACCGTCGTACTGGAAGTTCTGGATCGTAAAGCCGCGGGAGTAAAACGTGTAACGCTCACTGTCGCGATGGTTGAGGCTGATACCCGGCGTAAAGGCCAGCACCTGGTTGATGGTTGACAGTTGCTGGTCATCCATCAACTGACGGGTGATTACACTCACCGACTGCGGTGTCTCGCGCAGTGACAAAGGCAGCTTGGTGGCAGTGCTGGTGGCGCCGGTGGTGTAAGACCCGGTGCCTTCTGTAGTGCCACTGTCCTGATACTCGGTAATGTTGGTCTGGCCCAACTCAACCCGCGTGGTCGGCATGCTGACCAACAGATAACCATCCACGCTGGATTGGGCGCGCAGTGCATTACCGTGCAACAGCACGGCAAAGCCCTCATCGACACTAAAGTTACCTTGCACCCCGTCGCTTTTGAGATTGGCGACCTGTGCCGCCGCAAAAGAAATGTCCACCCCTGCCTCCCGAGCATAGCGACTTAACACGTCGCCCAGGGGACCAGCAGGGATGCCGTAATGTTTGACCTGCTCCTGCCCGAATACAGGTTGAGTCATGAGAAGTGGCGCTGCAAAAATCGCCAAATGAAAGGTCAACGCCAAGGCGCAAGGTTGACCAAAGGTAAAACGAAAGCGTTTAAGTGGAGGCATGTTCCTAGGTCTCGAGTTTTGTTGGCTACTACAAGGACGGCCAAGAAATGAGAACTGGAACCCAAGGAAAATGTTTTTTATCAGCGCACTGAGGGGGTCACAGGAAACGCCTCTGTTCGCGGCTTTTTCAGAGCGATACGGGTAACCCATGGCGTCACTTTTTCGACCTTGATCGGCAGACTGCGGGCGAGCAGGCGCAGCGCACGCTCACTGTCATCCGCCGGTAGGACGGCGGTGACTTCGAGGTCTGCCAGTGCCTTGGGGTCGTACATCATCCACCCGTTATGGAAGCGGTTCAGGCGCTCGAGTACCTGAGCTAATGGCAGGCGCCTGACCACCAGCTTATGGTGCTCCCACGCCTGCTCAATCCCGACTCCGTCAACGTCGTTCAATGGATGAATGCCGCCCGCATCCATCATCACCTGCTGACTGGAATGGACATCCAGACGGTCACCGGCGCTGGTCACATGGGTGCTCGACTCAATCATGGCCAATCGCGTCGAACTGCCCAAACGCTCCACCGTAAAGCGCGTCCCCAAAGCCCGGATGCTGCCTTCGTCTGTAACGACCAAGAAGGGGCGCTGCGCGTCCTTGGCCACTTCGACCAGGATTTCACCGCCAAGCAAATGCAACGTGCGTGAGTGGGCGTCGAAATCCACATCGACGGCAGAGAGCCCATTGAGGCTGATACGGCTACCGTCGGGCAATTGCTGGGTATGCCATTGGCCGGTGCCGGTGCGAATGTCTGCAAACCAGTAAGCCACCGGTGTCCGCTGTAGCACCAGGCTTGCCGGTAGCAAAAGCATCAGCGCCAGCACCAGGGCTTTAACCGGCAAGCGTGCGGGTTTGCGCGTAATGCTGCTCAAGGCGGCGCGAGTTGGCGCACGTGGCAATGTACGCAAGGGGGCCAAGCTGACCTGCAACTGCCGGACGGCTTCGCGATGCAACTCGCTAGCCTCCAGCCAGTCGTTGTATTCGCGCAGTTGGGCATCATCCAGCTGTCCGTCGATGCATACCAGCCACGAGGCAGCCTGCTGCAACACGTTTGGTGTAAGGGGGGACGCGGGGCTTGTGCTCACGAAAGAGGGTCTGCTGCGGCGTGGCAATGTAGCAGCGCCTGCACCAGATACTTCTGCACGCTCTTGATCGAAACCTGCAACTGCTCCGCGATCTGAGCGTGGCTGTACCCTTCCAAGTGGCGAAGGATAAACGCCTGTTGAGCGCGGGTACTCATTCGGGAAAGCGCCCGAGCGATTTGCTCTAAAGCTTGTACTGCCGCGAGTACCTGTTCAGGTGAGGGAGCCTGCTCCATGTATTGAGCCTGGCGTTCAAGCTCCTCGCGGTACGCCTGTTCGAGTTTCTGACGTCGGCTGCGATCAACCAGTAAGCGGCGAGCAACGGTTGCGAGAAACGCCCGCGGTTCTCGCGGAACAGTATAAGCACCGACGGTAAGCAGACGAACAAATGTGTCCTGCGCCATATCTGCCGCATTCTGCGGACAATCCAAACGACGGCGCAACCAACCCAGCAGCCAACTGTGATAGCCCTTGTACAGGGCATCCAGGCTATCAACTTTGGAGGGGTGAGAGGTTTGCATCGAGATGATTCGCAAATAGGAATTATTCTACTTTAGTTGAAGTAGAGCTTGGAATGCAATTGTGACGTTGGCGTCTACAACATGTACGCTTCTGGCCGAACGCGGCCATACGACAAGTGCCACGAATCGTGGGCTAATTGGTAGTTTTTGTCCGGTCGGCAGGACGCCGGGGAAGGGGTGAAAACAGTTCCTAAACTAAAAGCTCACCGCTCATGGAATGGGGCCTTCAGTCTGGTTGCTACTGCTGGGTAATGGAACTTTGCGAGCCCTCAAGGCCGCAGCCCGCTGGCGCTTGCATAGCGCTCTTGAAAGCCAGCGAACGTTTCGAAGACCCGCGCGGCGTGAGCCTCGTCCAACGACATTGCTTCGGGAATGGTGATCCAGCCTCGCAAACTTCTATCCTAATGCTCATTGGGTATTTAGGATCCTCGATCCGGCGTCCTATAGTTGGATTTTTCCAACCCATAGTCCGGACTTTTTTGTGGCCAAATCCAGCTCAGTATTCGACTCGCTACGCCAGGACATTGATGCGCTAGCCGAACAACTTGGTGTCAGCTCTATTCTTGTCATGCGTTCCCTACCCCAGCATATGCAGGTAGAGGCTTCTGGCGGACGTCATGAAGATACCTATCCCATAGGCGCCCAGGGCAAGAAAAGTAGTTTGGCCCACAACGGCCAGGAGCTCTACTGTGAGCGGGTGGTGGACGCCGACCAGCCGCTATACGTCAAGGATTCGCGTTTGGAGTCCGACTGGTCTGGCAATGAAGATGAGGTAGAGTTCGGGCTGAGCAACTATTTAGGCTATCCAGTACGCGGACCTGACGGCGAGGTGTATGGCACCGTCTGCGCCTTGCATGAGGATGCCAAGGAATACAGCGCCGAAGAACGGGCCGCTCTGGATGAGTTTCGCAAGAAGGTTGAGGCACAGCTGGCGCGGGATTTGAAATAACCGCTATACACAAGTCATCACCGGCCATATTGGCGGTGCTATGGCGAAAACTCAGAAAGCCTGGCCATTGTGCCGGGTTTTTTATTGCACTCAGTTTGTGCAAGGTCGAATATAGAGCTTCCGACTATAAACTGGGAGAGCGTCATGGTTTTGCGTGGCATGGCACAGATGCATGTCGACGACTTGGCGGAACGGTTCAAGAAGTTGGTTGTAGGGCAGGCTGACAACGCGGATATTCAGTTTGCGTGGGTTGTTTTTTATCAGGGCAGAATGTTCGGAGCTTATTCAACAGCCGAGCTTGCGCTGCAGAAAATAACGAACATTGAGCACTGTATCAGCATCGATGAGGCCCCAGTCCCTCAAGCCTCAAGTGATTAAAGTTTTCGTTAAGCCCCGCCTGGAGCGGGGTTTTTATTGCCTCAAACCCCATGGTTGATATCAACGAGAGAAAAAAAGGACTGCCCTGAAAAAGCGAAGCCCCGGCATTTAGCCAGGGCTTCTGGATGAACGGAGGGAATCGACCCCCCGATACACCATTTCATATCCGCCCGCTTAAAACCAAAGGCTAGAGCTGCGCAAAAGTGGTGTTATTGTCCGACTTCTTTGTATGGATTGACCTGCCTATTTTTGGCTGGAAAATATGAGCGGGCTTGTATTAGTAATGAGTCGGCCTTCCTCCCCTCTTTGGGGGGCATGGAATCGACGGCCCAAGCTCAAGGATGACGTTATGTCGCTATACGAAACATTCTTAACCCCACCAGAGTCGGTAGTCTATTTCTCCACCCCGGTCATCGTATGGGCATTGTGCTTTGCGTACTGCCACTTCACGTTCGATCCCGATAAAGTAAGTATTCAGTGATACGTTGGGCTATTGTTACCAGCGCAAAATACATTGACGCACATTTTCAAGGATTGAAATGAAAGCCACATTGCTTGTGTTATCCGCCTTCTTCCTGCTTTGCGGCTGCGCCACGCCGCTTACCTCCGATATGTCTAGCCCTTCAATTGCCGACACAAAAACAGTGGTGTTCGGCGGTAAGACGTTCGTCCTGAAATACCAAAAACCGGGCTTATGGGAGTATTTTCCAGCAAAGGAAAGCATCGATGCCTGGAATGAAATGGTGGATTTTACCGTCGTACCTCGTGAGATGAACCGCTTCAAACCCCTCGACCTCGCGAAGCGCGCCATCCAGCTTCACCAGCAAGATAATCCGAACATGCCGGCGATCCTGCTGACCGACAATAAAACCGGAATCGATTATTCGATGATGTTTTATCCCACTTCATTGCGTAAAGATGGGCAGTTCTCGGAAATCAGTTATTTCAAGTATTATAAGGATGGTACTACCGGGCAGACCATTATCTTTCATTTTGCCAGGAATATTCCAAGATCGAGCAATCCCTCGGAAAGCGCAATAGAAACAGGTCGGGAAATAGTGCCGTTGATAGAGGCATTCCCGCTGTATCGGCCGTAATACTGTTGAGCGGCCAGCACGAATCGATTCGCAGGCGGTGATTGCCAGAAAAGCATCTTCGCAGGCTTTCGCAGATCGCCAAAGGACTGCTCAAGGTTGAAAGCTATAGCCTTGAGGTCGCGGCGCAGGTGCTGGTTGGATTTGGTAAGGATGAACATACAATACAACCCGAGTGACTATTTTGGTGACGGATTAACCTAATTCAGACCGAACACATGCTCAACGAACTGTCGCCATCACCCATGCCGGCGATAGAGAATTGATCGCGTTGCAGCCGTGCCAGGCGTATGTCAGGGCTATCAACCGTCGCGGTCGTGAAAATTGGTACGGGACAAAAAAGCCCCGAATTGGCCTATGATTCGGGGCTCCAGATTATACTTATGATATATGGGTTTTATTTGTAGGGTTTACTTGTTTTTCGGGCGGTCCCTATCATTATTTCTGTAGTTTTGTATGGTCAAGTAGGCCCTGATAGTGAGTAGGGCAAGGCAGAAAATCATGCCAAAGATAAATTGAAAAGTGGTCATGTGATTCCTCCAGGGCAACCAACCTTTGATTGTCTATCAAGTCCGTAGCTTATTCTATTTATATAGTGCCTCTTATTGTTGCTAGTTGGCGATTTAATTTATTTTTTCGGTTGTGCTCGATCGGTAGAGCGCAGGGGTAGTGTTTTTTTTTGCTGTCTAATTTTACCTAATCGTACCGCGCATTTATTGGGCTTAAACGCGTTTAAATGTAGATGGAGTTTTAGGCGGAAAACTTATACGAGCCACGCAATGCATGGATTACATACTGCTGCAGTAGCAGGCCTTTTCATGACGGTATTTGATGGGTATTGCATAACTTACTTCTGATGCATCTGATAGATCACTGCGCTCCAGTAGCGGTTTGCGTTACGCATCTGGGGAGTCCAGCCGCTAGCCTCTAGCTGCTTACCAATCATTCGATTCATGAAGCCATGGCCGAGCAACAAGACCGGCCCGGTGCTGGAAAGATCTTGAAGCTGTTGCGCGGCCTTGCTGGCCCGTAGCCTGGCCTGGCGGGCTGATTCGACCGTTCCTGAAAAACCACACAACCATGAGATACGAAGGATAAATGCCCAGGTAAAGGGAGAGAGCCGCGGTAGTCTCCAGCGGCCATGGGGCAGCTGTGCTTCACAGAATACAGCGTCTACCACTGTAGGCTGAAGGCACAGCGCCCTTACGGATGTCAGCGCTCGCGGGGCACTACTCGATACGATCACCTGAGCGCTCGCCGCCAGTTGCACGCTAGCCTGCGGCGCGGGCTGGTTGATGATTTCGGATAAGTTGTAATGCTCGATCCAGTGTTTCATTTCGGCTAATGAAACCTTGCCGCTCATTGTCAGTTTCGGCTGGCCATGGCGCATCAGGATGATCTCCCTGTTCACTGTGTTTACGTCCTTGTCTTGCGGATTTGTGCAGATGCAGGATGGGTTTTTTGGGTATTAGATACCAGGTGACTACTGAGTAGATAGCACATTGAGTCGAAAGGGTACCCTCTAGGCAATAGACGCGGGAGCGGCATCTAAAAAAATAACCAGGGTGTTTTATAAAAGGCAATGAGCCACTAGCCCATCTGTGCTAGTTCTCTCGTGAAGGGATAAGTGCTAACTTTTTTACTTTGTTTTTGTAGTGAAAGAGGGTTCTGTGTTTAGTGCCTCCTTTAAGAATCTATTGGTCGCGATAATTAATAAGCGCCCAGTTCCCCATCGGAGCCAAAGTTAGGGCGCGCTTAACCATATTGGAACTCAGGAGAGTGATCATGAATTACCGATGCCTGCTGCCCATGCTTCTACTGGCTGGTTGTATTTCGCAACCCAATCATCAGGGTGTCAATTGGGGGAATGGGGCCTGTCCAAAGCCTGCCCCAGAGAGCATTTCGGCCACCAATCATCTGGTGATTGAAGATGGCAAGACGCTGAAATGCCAAATTCGCCCTTATGTCTGGAACATGGCTTGCCAAGGGATCGTCGACGGAGAAACGCAAGGCGTTATTTGTCAGGATAATGGTGGGGGGCAGATGATTTTCTTGTTTGACGACAAAGGAGTGTTGACTAACCATCGCAGTTTGAAGGCTGGCTAGGGATATTCAGGGCTACTGCGCCTGGACCTCATCCCGCCAACGAGCATGAATGACCGATGCAGCGATTAGCGTTGTGGCAATGTGGATTGCAATGGGTTATTAAAGCCGCCGACTATTCGCTGGGAAGCTATCAATGCGTTATTTACTGGGATGTACGGTTTTGCTGGCGTGCGCAACTGCGGTTGGGGATGACGCGCAACTGAAACAGTGGGAAAAGATGGACCGCTGCTCGACTGCCGCGTTTATCGCGGTGTCTATCCTTGAAGAAAGCGAGGACACCTACAATCAGGCAATCGCTCTACATGGGGCGATTAATGGGCTCAAGAACAATACAAAGCTGGAAGAGACAAACCCGACTGAGAACGAAATGACGGGCGCCTACAACATGGCGCTACGGATCTCCCACACGATGCCACGTCCCTTCGGCAGCCGCGGTCATGATTGGCTCGTCGCCCAAGCGGCAACCGCATGCACCTTGTGGGTTCCTGAAGTCAAACCGCAGTAAGTGCTGCCGATGGCGCTCGGGCCCCGGGCTTACATGCCCAGGGTAGGAATGGTCACTTGGCCACATTCGATGAGTTGGCCAGCGGTTACTTGAAGCACATCATTGGGTTTTGCGGCGTACCCGGCAAAAAAGCCGATGGTCAGCAGCGCGATACAGAGCAGGGATCTTCTTAAAGTCATCGGGAATTCGCTGAGTCATGGGTATGAAAACATGCAGCACTGATTCCCGATTGTGCAAAAGGTTCCTGGCGGGCGGGTTCTGCCAGGCGCGACCTACGAAAGCAGCACCACACGGGCGCTCTCGAATAGCACGGGCCGTACAAGAATTTTGTAGCTGTCAGCATCGAACGCCTGCGGTGGCAGGGCCGGCGCCAACCGGGCTTCGGTCTCCGAGGTGTAAGTCCCGATGTACCGCCAGTTGTCCACGACGTGGTATTGCTCCATCTGGCCATGGCGTTCATGCAGCGCAATGGCGGCGGGGTAAGGCCAGCGATGGACGGCCCAATGCGCCAACGCCAGCAGCAAACGCTCGGTGTGGGCTGCATGGGTTTCATCGCCCCGGCATGCTCCGGCGCATTTACGGATCTGCGCGCGGAAACAGCCCTTTGCGCTGGGTGGTTCTATACCCAGCAGGCCATGGCAGAGACGGTGCTCGTCGGCGAGCAGCATCAACGCTTCGATTGCCATGCGTCGGCTGCGAAACAGCCCATACAACTGTGGCCCCTCAGTCAGCGCGGTGGTGTCGATGATCTCGAGTTTGCCATTGTGCAAGCACAGCGAGCACAGGCGCCGCTGCCGGCGCAGGCGTTTGTTCTTCAAGGGCTGCATCTCTTTGATCAGGCGCGACTCCAGCAACAATGCACCGATTTCCCCTGCGGTCTGCTGGTACTCGATCCGCTGTGCCTGGCGCAACATGCGCGCTTCTTCTGGGTTGCGCAGGTGCGCCAGCAGGCGGCTGCGAAGATCGACACTTTTACCGATGTACAACGGCATCGACTCGCCTTGCGCGTAGAAGAAATACACGCCAGGTGCGCGCGGTGCCGCTTCGGCCTGGGCGCGAAGGTGGGCAGGGTACTCGAAGGGTGAGACGGGGAGAGTCGGGCGTAGAGGCATGCCCGATATAGTGCGGCATCATCTGGCGCAAAGGGTAGCCGCCGGTCGGTCCAGTCTCGCCGCAGTCGATAGTATTGCGGATTCGGGGCCGCTTGCATTGCGCTGATCGCCAGTGCGAGAGGGGGCGTGATACCTTTGCGCGCAATGTGGCTAATCGGCATCAGGGAGTGATGGAATGGGAAACGCATACAACACGGCACTGCTGGTCGCTGCCGGGCTTAACCTGCTGGTGGCGCTGATGCATATCGGGGTCATCATCAAAGGGCCGTCCTGGTATCACCTGTTTGGTGCGGGCGAGCGTTTTGTACGTGCGGCCAAGGCCGGTCGCCGCTTCCCGGCCGTGGTGACGGCGGGGATTGCCCTCGTGCTCGCCGCGTGGTCGGCCTACGCGCTGTCCGGCGCCGGTGTGATCGATCCCTTGCCCCTGCTGCGCCCTGCGTTGTGCGTAATCACCCTGGTCTACCTGTTGCGTGGGCTGTTGGGCCCATTCGTGTTGGCCGGCACAGGCCGTAGTACGCGCTTTATTATGATCAGTTCGGGGATTTGCGTGGTGTATGGGCTGGTGCATCTGGTGGGGCTGGTGCAGGTGTGGAATACCCTGGCCTAGCGCTGGCAGTGCCTGGGCTATCGCAGCCTCGAGCTGCCACACGGTTCTTCTGACTCCGCAAGGTTACTGATCCAATTCCCTCCCCATCGATGCGCCTAAGGCCGGGATGACGACTTCCGATTCCAATGATCTGCCACGTCCCCCATGGTCAAGGGCGCGCCACTCTTGATCCAGGCCATGAACGCCCGATCGAACTTGAACGACTCCCCGCACTCGCCGACGAGGAATCGGCGGACCTTCTGCGTATTCCTGTAGTGCGGGTCCAGTGGGGTGTCGCGGGTGATGGGGCCCGAGTGCCAGTCGAAGGTCATTGCCATTCCTTGGGTGATGGAGTTTTTTGATTCAACAATTGAAGACTGGAGCATAGCGCTCTTCACGTTTTTTGAAGTGAATCGGCGCCATCGGCACTTTTTCACCGTTTACGAATATAGCCGGGAAGGTGAGGGTGAAGTCATCCATGTCGCCCTTGCCCAACGCCGTCCCCTTGCGGCTGCTGCTGGATTGTTCCTTGGGGTCAAAACCGGTTTTCAATTGCTCGATACTGACTTGATAGGTTTCACCCGTCGCCAGCGTTACGGTAACTAGGGGTGAAGCGGCGCTGACCCACAGTGGCGGGTCGGTCTGTTGATAGACCGCCCGGCGTTGATCCGGGGTGTTCAGGTTGCGTAGGCGCGGGGGGATGTAAAGTCGGCCAAACAGGCGCAGTTCGGTATCGGTTGAGCGCAGCTTGTCTGGCCAGCTGGATGTTCCTGGCGGTGCTACATAGACCAATACGTGAACCCAATCGAGCGCTTCCGAGCGTGGGGCAAAGCTCATTGCGGCTTTCGGGCCGGGGCAGGTGCGTTCGAGTAGAGCCTGTGTACCCAGTGTCGATTGCGGATGCAGATACGGCCCGGTGCTGCATCCCGCAAGCAGCGCCAGGAGGAGATAGAAGATGTATTGCTTCATTGGGGCCAACTCCATTTGTCGTAAGCGCGACTATGTCATCTGCGCGATGAATTCTCATCAGCACTGTGCAGTATTCTCTGGCGAGAAAGATTCTCGTTTGTCAGGCTCTGAGATAAACTCCCCAGATTATTGAAAGGGAGCATTGCGGCAATGGAACTGAAATCGTCGAGCAGAAGTATCCACGTGCTGGGCTACGGCATCCTGGCTGCAGGCCTGGTGTGCCTTATTCTTGCGTTGTTCAGCACACAAGGGCGCAAGTGAGCGGATGCGTAAATCTATGAAGTATCTCTCGACCTTGAATCTCGCAATGGAACGCTTTCTGAGTCGGTTTACCCGCACGCAGTTCCTCTGCGCCGCCATTGCGTTTACCGCGCTCAACTTCGGATTGGACTACACCGTTGCTTCGTATAACTCTATCTACCTGTCCATGCTCAGCGGTTGGCTTTTTGCCATGGGTTTTGTGGGGTTCAGGTCTAGGCCGTGATGGGTATGTTTGATCACTACTTGAAGCGATGGGACCTGGTTGTCGACGGTGACGCATTCGCCTCGCGCAACGGCAATCTACTGCCCGTTCGCCAGCACGGCATGCCTGCCATGCTCAAAATCTCTCAAATAGCCGAAGAGCAGGCCGGCAGTGTGCTGATGGCCTGGTGGGACGGCGAAGGTGCCGCCCCCGTACTGGCCCAGGACGGCGAGGCCTTGCTCATGGCGCGTGCGTTGGGCTCGGCCTCGCTTCTACAGATGGTCAATGACGGCCGGGATGAGCAGGCCACTCGCATCCTGTGTGGCGTAGCCGCGCGCCTGCATGCACCACGGGCCAAGCCGACTCCCGCATTGGTTGCACTGGAGCAGTGGTTCGCGGCGCTATGGCCTGCGGCGGCGAGGCACGGCGGCATTCTTGAGCATTGTGCAAGCACTGCACGCGACCTCCTGGCGGCACCCCAGGAGGTCGCGGTACTGCATGGCGATATTCACCATGGCAATGTGCTGGATTTTGCCGCGTCCGGCTGGCTCGCTATTGATCCCAAGGGCCTCTACGGCGAGCGGGGCTTTGATTATGCCAATCTGTTCTGCAACCCAGATGAACGCGCCCTGGCCCCGGAGTGCTTTGCGCGGCGGATCGAAGTGGTCGCCAGTGTTTCGGGTATCGAGCGGCGCAGGCTCCTGCAATGGGTGCTTGCCTGGGCAGGGTTGTCGTTAACCTGGATGCTCGAAGAGGGGGATGAACCGGGACTCACCCTCGGCGTGGCGCAACTGGCGGCGGCGGCGCTTGGTCGGTGATTATCGTCGCGGCTTGGGCCCCGGTGAGTGATGACCAGCGCTGCGGTGATCAGTAAGCGGTCGCAATCGCCATCACACCCCTGTAGGAGCTGGCTTGCCAGCGATCGCGCCGGGCCGGTCGCCGACAAAGTGACTGACCCACCGCCATCGCCGGCAAGCCAGCCCCTAGATTTTTTTGCGGCCCAGCCAAGCGCGCTGCCTGATCGAGATCCCCTGTGGGAGCCGATCAGTCGATTCGCGGATGCTGCTGCGCCAGGTTCTCGCGCTTGGCTTCCAGCTCGGCGATCTGCTCGTCCAGGTCTTCGATCTTCTGCTCGATATTGTCGTGATGCTCCTGCAGCAGCTCCCGTGCCTCTTCAATATCCGACGCCGCCGGCGCCGCGCCGCGCAGGGGTTTGTTGGCGGTTTCCTTCATGGTCAGGCCAGTGACCAGGCCCACCACGGCAATCACCATCAAGTAATACGCCGGCATGTACAGGTCGTTGGTGCTTTCCACCAGCCAGGCAACGGCGGTCGGGGTCAGGCCGGCGATCAGCACCGAGATGTTGAACGCACTGGCCAAGGCGCTGTAGCGGATGTGGGTGGGGAACATTGCCGGCAGGGTGGACGCCATCACGCCGATAAAGAAGTTCAGCACCACCGCCAGCATCAGCAACCCGGCGAAGATCAGCCCGAGCTTGCCGCTGTTGATCAGCATAAACGCCGGAATCGCCAGCGCCAGCAGGCCGATGCTGCCCGCGATGATAAAGGGCCGGCGCCCGACCTTGTCGCTGATAAAACCGATCATGGGTTGCACGAACAACATGCCGACCATGATCGCGATGATGATCAGCACGCCATGGTTTTCGCTGTAGTGCAGGTTGTGCGTCAGGTAGCTGGGCATGTAGGTGAGCAGCATGTAGTAGGTGACGTTGGTCACGGCCACCACGCCGACGCAGGTCAGCAGGCTGCGCCAATGCTTGGTGGCGACTTCCTTGAACGACACGCGCGGGCCGCGGGCCAGGCCTTCGCGATCGCCCTGTTCGAGTTTCTCGACATGTTGTTGGAAGGCCGGAGTCTCTTCCAGGGCGTGGCGCAGGTACAGGCCGATCATGCCCAGGGGCAGGGCGAGGAAGAACGGCAGGCGCCAGCCCCACTCCTGGAATTGCTCTTCGCCCAGCACGCTGGAGATCACCACCACCACCCCCGCACCGAGCACGAAGCCTGCAATGGAGCCAAAGTCCAGCCAACTGCCAAGGAAGCCGCGCTTGCGGTCGGGGGCATATTCGGCGACAAAAATTGAGGCCCCGGTGTATTCACCGCCCACCGAGAAGCCCTGGGCCATCTTGGCTAACAGCAACAGGATCGGCGCCCAAATGCCAATCGAGGCATAGGAGGGAATCAAGCCGATGGCAAAGGTGCTGATGGACATGATCACGATGGTGGCCGCAAGGACTTTCTGCCGCCCGTACTTATCCCCCAGCGCACCAAAGAACAGGCCACCCAGGGGGCGGATCAGGAAGGGTACGGAAAAGGTCGCCAGCGCCGCGATCATCTGCACGCCAGGGTCGGCGCCGGGAAAGAACACCTTGCCCAGCACATAGGCCACGAAGCCATACACCCCGAAGTCAAACCACTCCATGGCATTGCCCAGCGCTGCTGCGGTGATCGCCTTGCGCATCTTGGCATCGTCGACAATGGTGATGTCTTTCAACCCGATAGGGCTGACACTTTTCTTGCGCGATTTCATACAGGTCACTCTGTTGCTGATCGGTGTCGATGCCATTGTTTTAATGGCATGGTCTACTGGGTCAGATACATGAGGACACTAAATAATTCACCGCTTTATATTTTTTTTCGCTAGGCCCCTGCAAGGGGCTGTCAGAAACGGTCCAGTCGATAGCGCTCCAGCGCGGGCAATCCCGCAGGCTGGGGCATATAGACCGGTGAGAGCAGTTGCGCGATCAGCTCGGCAGTGACGGCCGCTTGCGTCAACCCCAGGTGTTGATGGCCGAAAGCAAGCAACACCTTACCGTCGCACACTCGGTCGATGATCGGCAGCGAGTCTGGCAACGAGGGCCGAAAGCCCATCCACGGTGTGGCGTCCTCAGCGCTCAACTCATGACGCAACAGGCCGTGGCTCAGCCGATGCAACTGCCAGGCGCGCTGCATGTTCGGCGGCCGGTCGAGGCCGGCAAATTCCACGGTGCCGGCCAGGCGCAGCCCATCGCTCATGGGCGTCATGATGAACTTGCGCTCCAGCGAGGTGACGGCAAACGGCAAGCGCTCTTGCTCATGGGGCAGCATCAGGTGGTAACCGCGTTCGGTGTCCAGGGGGACCTTTTTGCCGGTCAGCGCCTGGGTGAGCCTGGCGGAGTGTGCACCGCAGGCGATCACCACCTGGCGGGCGGCCAAGCGGCCCAGGTCGGTGATCAATGTAACGCCCTGTGCCTGCAACTGGCCGTCCTGGACCTGTCGCTTGAGGAATGTCACGCCGCAGGCCTTGGCGGCCTCGACTAGTTCGCAAACCACGCGATACGGCTCGAGGAAATGCCCGGTCCGGGGAAAGAACAATCCGCCCTGGATCCGTTCGCTCAGTTGCGGTGCGGCCCGCTGCACGGCGTCCGCCGACCAGTAGTCCACCGGCACCTGTTGCTGGGTCATGCGCGCTTGCAAACCTTCAATCGCTTGGCGCGACTCGGCGCGCTCGAACACCAATAGCGAACCGTCCTCACGGAGCAATTCAGGTCGGGCCAAGGTTGCCAGCAAGCGCTGCCACGCACCCAGGCTGCTTTCATTGAGGGCACGGATGCCGGCAACCGAACGCTGGTAGGCGGTGGGGCGCAGGTTCAACAGCAGGCGGGTAAACCAGGGCAGGGCGCGGGGCAGGTATTTCCAGTCCAGACGCAGTGGGCCCATGGGGTCCATGAGCATGGCGGGCAGGCGCATCAGGATCGACAGGTCGGCGATGGGGAACACCTGTTCGGTCGCCAAATGCCCGGCATTGCCGAACGAAGCGCCCATGCCCGGTTCCTGCTGATCGATGACCACTACTCGGCGGCCCTGGCGCGCCAGTTGCAGCGCGCAGGCGACGCCGATAATGCCGGCGCCGACCACCGCAATGTCGATCTCGGGTTGAGGGTTGTCGAGCATGTTCAGGCTTCTCTCTGGCCGTCGAGCAAGCGCCGCAACGCGAGCGGATTGTCTTGTTTGAGGGCTTCGGGCAGCAGGCTGTCGGGGAAGTCCTGGTAGCACACCGGGCGCAGGAAACGCAGGATCGCGGCGGTGCCCACCGAGGTCGAGCGTGAGTCCGAAGTCGCGGGGAACGGCCCGCCATGCACCATGGCATCACACACCTCGACTCCGGTCGGCCAGCCATTGACCAGCAATCGGCCCGCCTTGCGCTCAAGGGTCGGCAGCAATCCCCGCGCCTGTTCAAGATCAACCTCATCCAGGTGCAGGGTGGCGGTCAGTTGGCCTTCGAGGTGTTCGGTCACCCGGCGCATTTCGCCATCGTCGACACATTGCACCAGCAACGCGGCGGCGCCGAAGACTTCGCCTTGCAAGTGCGGGTTGGTTAGGAAGTCTTGCGCGCGGGTGGTAAACAGCTGCGCCTGACATTGGTTCGGGCCTTGCGCTGGCAACCCGCTGGCCACGGGGTGGGCATGCTCGGCCAGTGTGCCGACGCCCGCTTCATAGGCCTGGAAGATGCCAGGGGTGAGCATGGTCTGCGCCGAGCTGCGTTGCAGCAGGCTGCTGGCAACGCTGACAAACTGCTCCAGCTGCGCGCCCTGGACCGCAATCAGCAGTCCGGGGTTGGTGCAGAACTGCCCGGCCCCTTGGGTCAGTGAGGTGACGAAGCCTTGCGCCAGTGCCTCGCCGCGTGCCTTGAGGGCGGCAGGGAACAGATACACCGGATTGATCGAACTCATTTCCGCATACACCGGGATCGGCTCCGGGCGTGCCTGGGCCGCCTGGCATAAAGCGATGCCACCACTTTGCGAGCCGGTAAAGCCTACTGCCTTGATTCGTGGGTCGGTGACCAGGGCAATCCCCACTTCACGGCCAGAGCCGTATAGCAGGGAGAACACGCCTTCGGGCAGGCCACACTGCTTCACGGCACGGGCCAGCGCGCGGCCTACCAGTTCGCTGGTGCCGGGGTGGGCACCGTGGGCCTTGACGATCACCGGGCAACCGGCGGCGAGGGCTGAAGCGGTATCACCGCCGGCCACCGAAAATGCCAGCGGGAAGTTGCTGGCGCCAAATACGGCCACCGGCCCCAACGGCACCTGGCGTTGGCGTAGGTCGGCACGGGGCAGGGGCTGGCGGCCTGGTTGCGCAGTATCGATTCGCACGTCCAGCCATTCGCCGGCGCGTACGGTCCGGGCGAAGGTGCGCAGTTGCTGGCAGGTGCGGCCCCGTTCGCCCCGGATCCGCGCGTGGGGCAAGCCGGTTTCAGCCACGGCGCGCTCGATCAACTCATCGCCCAGGGCCTCGATTTCGTTGGCGATGGTTTCGAGGAATTCAGCGCGGGCCAGCAGCGATGTCTCGCGGTAGCTGTCGAAGGCTGACCACGCCAGCGCGCACGCCTGGGCCACGTGTTCGGCCGAGCCGCCGTGATAGGCGGGTTCCAGCGCAGCGTTGGTAGCCGGGTTGATGGCGTGCAGGGCGGCGCCGGTGCCGGGAATGGAGTGCTGACCGATCAGCATATTGCCTGTCAGAGTCATGGCCTGTTCCTGAAAAAAGAAGAAACGCCGCTGTGCACCAGCGGCGTACGAGCAGTCAGTCGACGTTCTGTTCTGCCGACCAGTTGGCATACCACTGGCGGAACAGCGTGTACTGGTTCTCGGCATAGCGGCGCTGGGCATCGCTGAGCACATCGCTTGGGTTGAAGTGCAGGCTGTATTCCAGATCGCCGTTGAGCACCATCAAGTGCTTGTAATAGAGCACCAGGTCGCAGCCTTCATCGAAGGACGACAGCACTGCCAGCGCGGCTTCCAGTTCACGGGCCTGGCGCCGCGCCTTGGCATCGCCCTTGGCGGCTTTCTTGCTCAGGGCCACCAGGTGCAGGACTTCCCGTGGCAGGGCGTTGCCGATACCGGTGATAGCGCCGGTGGCGTTGCAGTTGACGAAACCGTGCACCACTTGGGTATCCACACCCACCATCAGGGTCACGTCATCGTCCTTGGAGGTGATGTGTTCAGCGGCGTAACGCAGGTCGGCAGCGCCGCCGAACTCCTTGAAGCCGATCAGGTTCGGGTACTCGCGACGCAGTTCAAAGAACAGGTCGGCGCGGGTGGCAAAGCCGTAGTAGGGGCTGTTGTAAATCACTGACGGCAGGTTCGGCGCGGCGCTGAGGATCGCCGCGAAGTGGGCCTTTTGCGCGGTGGCCGAGGCGCCACGGGACAGCACGCGCGGGATGACCATCAAGCCATGGGCGCCGACCTTGGCCGCGTGGGCCGCATGGGCGACGGCCTCACGGCTGTTGACCGCGCCGGTGCCGACGATGGTCGGGATACCCGCCGCCACCAGGCGCGCCACGCCTACCTGGCGCTGGGCTTCGGTGAGCAACGGCCAGTCGCCCATGGAGCCGCAATACACCACGGCGCTCATGCCGATATCGATCAGCTCGCGGCCCTTGGCGACCAGGGCGTCGAAGTCCGGCTGGCGCTGGGCGGTGCAGGGTGTCATCAGGGCCGGGATGCAGCCGGTGAAGATGTTATCGCTCATGTTTTTATCTCCTTGGAAGGGTCTGTTTAAAAGCTGCCGGGTGCTCAAATGCCCCAGGCGAAGGGATCCTGTTCGTCGATCAGCAAGGTGCTGTCGGCGGTCATATAGGCGCGGCCGGTGATGAACGGGCGGATGCGTTCGCCCTCCCATTCAAAACGGCCTTCGAATTGGCTGGCGGTGATGCTGGCTTGTACCCATGGCTCACCGGCCTGAAGCTTGCCATCGGCGGCCAGGCACGCCAGCTTGGCGCTGGTGCCGGTGCCGCAGGGCGAGCGGTCGTAGGCTTTGCCGGGGCACATGACGAAGTTGCGGCTGTCGGCCTGGTCGTCATCGGCGAACAGTTCGATATGGTCGATCAACGCGCCGTCTTCGCCATGGATGCCTTGGGCTTCGAGGGCCTTGAGCATCGCCCAGGTGAAGTCGGTGAGGGCATCGACATTGGCCATGTGCAAATCCTGGCCGTGCTCGGACACCAGGAAAAACCAGTTGCCGCCCCAGGCAATATCACCGTAGACACGGCCATACCCCGGCACCTCCACCGGCACCTGCTGGCGATAGCGATAGGCGGGCACGTTGCGCAGGGTCACGGCGCCATCCGCATGCAAGGTGGCGCTGACCGGGCCCACCGGCGTGTCGATGCTGTGCACCCCCGGCGCGATGTGCCCCAGGTAGTGCAACGAGGCGACCAGACCGATGGTGCCGTGGCCACACATGCCGAGGTAGCCGGCATTGTTGAAGAAAATCACCCCGCAGGTGGCTCCCGCAGAGACCGGCTCGCAGTACAGCGCGCCGACCAGTACATCGTTGCCACGGGGTTCCAGCAGGCAGGCGCGGCGCCAGTGGTCGTGTTCGCTGCGCAGGTTGTCGAGCTTGTCGGCGATGCTCTGGCCGGCAAGCTGCGGGAAGCCATTGAGGATCAGGCGCGTCGGTTCGCCGCCGGTATGGGAGTCAATCACGTGCAATCGTTTCATCCAGATACTCCTTGGTGATTGGCCCGTTATGCGTTCGCCGGATGCATACCGGTCGCGGGCAGCACGGCTTCGCTTTCGTCGTCTTCGTGTTCCAGTTCCACCAGGTGCGCCGGCACGCCGGTGGCGGCGCCCCAGTAGTAGATGCCCAGCGCGCAGGCGGCGACGACCAGGGTGTCGAAGGGGTGGCTGAGCACGCCCAGGCCACCAAAACTGCCGAGCTTGGATAGCACCATGGTTACCGCGTAGAAGCCGATCAGCCACGCGCTGGAACGCACTTGCTGGGCGATGTTCAGGTGCTGGGTCGGTACCAGGCGGCGGCACAGCAGGTACACCCCAAACATCACGATCTGCAGGCCCAGCAGCCACGACACGGTGTTCCAGCCCGACCAGTAGACGATCAACGCGGCGATGATGAACGACAGCGGGCCCAGCACATTCATCCACTTGACCCGGAACGGGCGCGGCATGTCCGGGGCGTTGCGTCGCAGTGCAGCCACGCACACCGGGGCCACCGCGTAGCTCAACACCAGGGCGGCGGAGACCACGTTGATCAACGCTTCCCAGGACGGGAACGGCAAGGTCCAGAACACCGACAAGCCAAAGGTCAGCCACAGCGCCGGGCGTGGGATACCGGACTTCTCATCAATGCGCGTAAAGATCTTGAAGAAGGTGCCAGTCTGCGCCCAGCCGTAGATCACCCGTGGCGTGGCGTTCATGTAGATGTTGCCGCAGCCGCTGGGGGAGATCACCGCGTCGGCCACCACCAGATAGGCCAGCCAACCCACACCCAATGCCAGGGCGATATCGCGATAGGGCAGCGCCAGTTCCTTGCTGATCCCGGCCCAGCCGTTGGCAAGCATTTCGGTGGGCACGCCGCCGAGAAAGGCCACTTGCAGCAGCACATAAATCGCCGTGGACAGCAGCACCGAAAGGATCAAGGCAATGGGAATGGTGCGTTGCGGGTTTTTCACTTCGCTGGCCACCGAGATGATCGGCGTCAGCCCCAGATAGGCAAAAATCACCCCGCCGGCGGACACCGCCATTTCAATCCCCGACAGGCCGAAAGGCGCAAAGCCCTGGGAGTGAAAGTTGGCCGGTTTGAAGAAGGTGAATAGCACGCCGATCACCAGCAGCGGCACGATGAACTTGAATACGCTGACCAGGTTATTGGCGATGGCGAACGTCTTGACGCTGCGGTAATTGAGCACGAAAAACAGGCAGAGCAGGCCGAACTGCACCAGCCAGCCGAGGGTGGTGGGGTCGCTGGAGCCGGCCTTGGTCAACTCGGGAAACCAGGCGGCGGCATATTGCCTTGAGGCGACCACTTCGATCGCCACCAGGCTGGAAAACGCGATCAATGTGATAAAGCCCATCAGGTAGCCCAGCAGCGGGCCGTGGGAATACACCGGGTAGCGCACCACGCCACCGGCACGGGGCAGGGCCGCGCCCAATTCGCAATACACAATGCCCAGCAGCAGCACGGCAAAACCGCCGAGTAGCCAGGAAAAAATCCCGGCAGGACCTGCGATGGACGACACGTGACTGGCGGCAAACAACCAACCGGAGCCGAAGATGGCTCCCAGTCCGATAAAGGTGAGGTCGATCAGAGACAGCTGTTTCTTGAACTTGCCTTGGGCTGACATAGCGGCGCCTTCTTGTGGGTTATTGGATAGGCATGCAGTGGCGCTACAGTGAACCCATCAGCCCGCTGGCGATTGATGTTTTGCGCGGCTATCAATGACGAATTCAGCACAATTTCCGCAGGCGCAACCGCACTCGACAGGGCCCTGGCCATCGGGCAATCTGCGGGCTCAGCGAGGCGATAAACGAGGCAGTGAACGGCATGATGCACAACGCGTTTGCAACCCTGTGCCAGGGCGGCGAGCAGCGCCCACACAGCCTCGAACAGATGCTGGCGGGCGTGGCCATGCTGTTGCCGATGCTCGACGTGATTCCCAATGCGACGATGTTTATCAAGGACGTGCAGGCGCGCTACGTCATGGTCAACCGCACCCTGGTGCAGCGCTGCGGCTTGAAAGATCGGCGCCCGTTACTGGGCAAGACCAGCGCCGAGGTGTTTCCCGCGCAGTTGGGGCCGGGTTACACCGAGCAGGATCGGCGCGTGCTGGAGCAGGGCCTGGTGTTGGAGGATCAACTGGAGTTGCACCTGTATGGCAGCCGCGAACCCGGTTGGTGCCTGACCCACAAATGGCCGTTGCACAACCACGAAGGCGCGATCATCGGCCTGGCTGGGATTTCGGTCGACCTGCAATCCGCCAGTGAGACCCACCCGGCCTATCAGCGCCTTGCGGCCGTGGACGAACACATCCGCGCCCACTTCAACCAGCGCGTGACCCTCGGAGAACTGACACGCATCGCCGGCATCTCGGTGGCGCAACTGGAGCGCTACTGCAAGCGCGTGTTCCACCTGACACCCCGGCAGATGATCCAGAAAGTGCGCCTGGAACATGCCCATCGCCTATTGCACACCGACATGCCGATCACCGATGTGGCGTTGCAATGCGGCTACACCGACCACAGTGCATTTACTCGTCAGTTCAAGGCGTTGACCGGGTTTACGCCGCGTCAGTATCGCCAGGCCACCAGCTAATGAGTGGGCGCTGTGTGCCACCCCAAAACTCCGTGCCCGCTGCCGGCTTGCCCGCGAAGGCGATGGTTCAGCCAGGTAGGTATCGACTGACCCACCGCCATCGCAGCGGTGCGGCGATCCGAAAAGCCAGCTCCCACATCTGATCTTCATTGCTGCAACTGAAGGGCCTCCCGTTTGAAAAAACGCTTCTGCGCAAACGGTATCTCTTCACGGTCGCCATAGGGCGCGCTGTACCAGTTGCCGTAGGTTGGATTCGGTAGCAGGAACCAGCGCTGGCCAAACCAGCCTACATAAGGCTCCACCGCCCGGCGTTGGGCGGCCAGGGTGTTGTGTTCGGCCTGGACGAAATCCCCCAGGGAATCACCAGCCATCAACAGCACCCGCGCCTGGCTGGCGACCCATTGGCGCCGGCAGTTCTTGCCGTAGCCCGCTTGTTCGCAATGACCGGTCGGGGTGGCCGCCGCCAGTACTTGTTCGTTGCTCTGCACCGGGAAACCGCGCAAACGCAGGTTGTCGACGGTGGCCTGAACCTGGCTGTGCTCACGGTTGGTCAGGTAATACACCTTGATCCCCCGTTGCTTGGCCGCCTGTAAAAACGCCACGGCGCCGGGCAGGGCCTGGGCCTTGGCCTGGTCGACCCAGGTGTTCCAGCGGTCATAGGAGTAGACCTGGTTGTTGACGATGTCCCGGGCATTGAGCGGCACGTTGTTCAGGAGGGTTTCATCGATATCGACGATCACCGCCGGCGGCAAGCCGCTCAGGTTGCGCGGGGCAAAGGGCAGGGCGTCCCAGTCCTTGGTGGCCAGGGCCACGTCGAGTTGGCGGGTGGCGTCGGCGAACACCTGGCGATAGATCAACTCATGCTCGATGGAGGTTTGGGTCCAGAGCACCGCATCCAGTTGGTCGTTGGCCGGTGGGTGTTGTTGGCAACCGACCAATAGTGAAGAGAACAGGTAGATGCTGGCGAAGGTGAGATTGCGCATGAAAGGCTCGGCCTCAAGGGTGAAGGGGCGCTCAGGGCCAGCACATTAGCCTAATCGACGAGGTTTGTGCGTGACCTGCGTATGATCCGCGGCTTCCAACCGCAGACCTCTTCAAGGATTCGGCCTATGCGCCTGCAACAACCTCTGCTTGTTCTTTCTGCGCGCAGTCTTGGCTTGGCGGCTGCCCTAACATTCAGCCACCTAGCCCAAGCCCAGGAGGCGCTGCAGTTGGCACCGCTGCAAGTCACCACCACGCAGCTGAGCGAAGGCGAAGCGGCCCAGGCGCAACTCAAGCAGGTGCCCGGTGGGACCAACTACGTTGACATGGCCAGCGTCGAGCAGGGGCGGGTCAGCAGCAATGAAGATGTGCTCAAGTACCAGGCCGGCATCTACGCTAAGGCTGCGAACAACGAAGGGGTGAAAATCTCCATTCGCGGCTCGGGCATCAACCGGGGTCCCGGCAGCCATGCGTCCGGCCTGTATGAAACCATCGACGGCCTGCCACTTACCGGCCCCGGCGGTACGCCTTACGAACTCAAGGATCCGTTGTGGCTTAGCCGGGTTGAAGTGCTGCGCGGCGCCAACGGGTTTGATCGGGGCGCCTTGGCCCTGGGCGGGGCAGTCAACTATGTGACCCGCACGGGCTACGATGCCCCCAAGTTACGCGTGCGCTATGAGGCCGGCAGCCATGGTTATGCCCAGCGGGAAATCAGTTCGGGGCAAGTGCTGGGCGATGCCGACTATTACATCAGCCTGACCGATGTCGAGTACGACGGCTTCCAGCAACAGAGCGCCGGCAGTGGCAAGGGTGTGGCGGCCAACTTCGGTTACCGGTTCAACCCGGACCTGGAAACGCGCTTCTATTTCCGCTACCGCGAAACCGCCAACGACAGCCCCGGCAAACTCACGCGCCAGCAGATCGAACACAGCCCGCGCGCGGCCAACGCCGTCAACCTGGCGCGCGACTCCAAGCGCTTGCAGCCGGGCTCGACGTGGATCGCCAACAAGACCACCCTGCAGTTGGACGATAACGCGCGCGTCGAAGCGGGCCTGGTGTATCACGATTACCCGATGGACCTGCGCGAGGGCACCAACCGGTTGAAAGTGGCGTACACCGACATCAGCGGCACCTTGAACTACATCCGCCAGGACACGCTGCTGGGGCGCGACAGCAAGACCACGGTCGGCTTGCGTACTACCCAGGGGATGCCCAATAACGGCGTGTCGGAATACGTGCGCGTGCCCACCAACACCACGGCCACATTCGCTCCGGGCACCAAGACCCGTGACTACAGCTACCTGGGGTCGGATACGGTGTTGCATGTGAGCAACGACCTGGAACTGCTGCCCGATCTGTGGCTGACCACCGGGCTGGCAGCGATCTACACCCGCCGCGAAACCGAAGTCACTTACCCCGAGACCCATGCCCCCTTGAGCACCCACGACTGGGACTACGCGCCGCGCGTGGGGCTGCGCTATGACTTCAATCCGCAGTTGCAGGTGTATGGCAACCTGAGCCGGTCGGTGGAGCCGCCACATGCCTGGTCGATGATCTGGGGTTCCAACAAGTTCTTCGCGAAAGACTCGGGCAGGCCGGAGGCGGGCTTGACCCGCGAAGGCGTGGAGCTGCAAAACCAGACCGCCACCACCCTGGAAGTGGGCGGGCGCGGCGAAGCCTGGTTTGGCCAGTGGGACCTGGCGTTGTACCACTCGCTGGTGCGCCATGAACTGCTCAGCGTCGAGACCCAGGCGGCTACGCCCAACACCTCGCAGGTGGTCGCTGAATCCAACGCCAGCCCGACCATCCACCAAGGCCTGGAACTGAGCCTCACCAGCCCGCTGTGGGACGGTGGCAATGCAGGCCGCCTGGCCCTGCGCCAGGCCTACACCTACAGCAACTTCCACTACCGCGACGACCCGCGTTTTGGCGACAACACGCTGCCCGGCATCCCCAAGCACTATTACCAGGCGCAGGTGCGCTACAGCCATCCCAGCGGCTTTTTCAGCAGCCTCAATGGCGAGTACTCCTCGCGGGTGGCGGTGGACTATGCCAACTCCTACTACGCATCAGCCTATGGCTTGTTGGGCGCCACCGTCGGCTATGACGCGCCGAAACAGGACTGGCAAGCCTGGATCGACCTGCGCAACCTGACCAACCAGCGCTACGCCAATACCGTGACCCCGGGTTATGACGACCATGGCAACGATATGGCGCGCTCGACGCCGGGCGACGGCATGGGTGTATATGCCGGGGTTTCCTGGAGCTTGCGTTAAGGCCCCTGTAGGAGCCGGCTTGCCAGCGATGAGCCCCCCAGGGATCAGTGGTAAACGCCGGCAGTTGATGAGGGTTTTTCCTACAACGGCCTTTTACCAGGGCCGTTGACTCTTTATCATCCGCCCCCAGCACCTCCGGCCATGGAGACGCTCCATCAACTAAGGAAGTCGTAATGCACATTGGAAAAATGCTGGGGTTGGCCCTGATGATGTTGGCAGTGAGTGGCTGCGCCAGCTTCACCAAGGACGAAGTCGCGCCAGTCACCCTGCCATCGAAGGCGAGTTTCGCCAACAAGCCGAACGTCTATGTCGACTTTGATTTTTATCAAGGCGAACCGACCAACGCTGCCGCTGCCGAAGTACCCCAGGCGCGGGATATGCTGCGTCCGCAACTGCAAAAAATCCTCACCGATTCCGGCCTGTTCGGCCGCGTGACCCTTGATGAGTTCCAGAAGCAGCCAGGCGACTACAGCCTGCGCCTGAAGGTCTACAACCATCCGCCAGGTGGTGGTCAGATGGTATTGGCCTTTATCAGCGGCTTCACCTTCACCATCATTCCGGCGCTGGGTACCGACCAGTACACCATGAGCCTGGAAGCCCTGGACCCACAGGGCCAGGCGCTGAGCAAAGGCAGCAATCATGATGCGATCAACACCTGGTTGGGTATCTGGTTTATCCCGATGATGGCCTACACGCCAAAAGAAGCGGTGACCGATACCTTCACGCGCCAGGTCAATGCGTTGCTCAAGCAGATGGTCGAGAGCAATAACCTCAAGTACTCGGCACTGGATGCCGGTGTGCCGCGGGCCTGATTCAGGCTGCAAAAAAAGGGAGCCGGCTGACCGGCTCCCTTTTTTTTGCCTGGGTTTTTACTTGAGTGCCTGAATGAACAGCGGGTCGCTGTACAAGGCCTTGAGCAAGTCACGCACCAGCGGGTTATAGGCGTTCGCCGCATTCGGAATCGCAATCGGGCCGAAGAATGAACTGGACCACACGCTAGTCACTTCCTTGGTGGCGTCGTACACCACTGCGTCGTTCTTGAACACGGTAAAGCGCGCGGCCAGTGTGCCGTGGCCGGAGCCCACGCCAGCGGTCAGCTCGTTCTTCACCAGCAGTACGTCAAGGCGCCGAGGCGCGCTTTGATTCAGCAGGCCGGCCAGGGACAGTTCCTGGGTGAGTGCCGCCTGCACGTGGGCCGGGATACTGCCGGTGGGCGAGCTGATCGGATTGGCCCGGACCATCAACGAACCCTGGCCCGAGGCGGCAGTGACCTTGGCCTGGCTGATGGGTTGCAACGGCGGCGTCTGCTTGAGGCGCTGGACGTTGTCGAAATTGGGCTCGTATTGCGTCATGGTCACGCCGCAACCTTGCAGCAGCAGTAATACCAACGGGGCCAACATAAGAAACTTCTTCACGGCATTTCCTTGCGTGAGGGGGATAGGGGCGCGCGATTATGGTCAGGCGCGGGTAGGGCGGCAACCGTGGCGGTGAGGGAAGAACGTCAAGAAGGCATTTTGCTGGCCCCCGTCTACCGCATGTTTCGCCAAAATCACTTTTATTTTCAGGTGGTTAGGTGGGATGCCAATGCGCAATGTAAAAATCACGCTACTAGCCTTGGCCCTGGCCAGCGGGGCGGCGGCGGCCCAGGGCAAGGCGCTGCGTGAAGGGGATCGATACATGTGCAGTTGGGGCGCGGGCACGGCGGCCCGGGCCCAGGAGCTGAAGTTGGCTGGCGTTTCATTGTATGCGGCGCGGCAGAAGATCCAGCGCTACAAGTTCGACAAGTCCTGGATGCGCATGATGGCCATGGGCATCACCGAGCAGACCTATGACAGCCCCTCGCGTCTCAAGCCGGCAGCAGTTCGTTCGAGCTTTTATGAAGAGTGCGTGCGCTACAAGTTGGCGCGCAAATAGAAGGGCGCAAGACCTACCGCAGGAGCGGGCTTGCCAGCGAAAAGCGTCAACGATGACGCGGGGTGTCTGGTCCCCCGCGGTGCTCTCAGGTGCTTGGCCGGCAAGCCGGTTCCTACAAAAACATCAGCTATGTTCAGCGATGTTTATTAACCTGATAGTTATTAAGGTTTTATTCCCGCAAGTTTTGAAGTTGCACCAAAAAGTGGCACTGAAAGTGTCGTGCTCCATAAAAAATGTGTGGTTATTGAATGACTTAGCGCTGTTTCAATCCGACGAAAGGCTATTAATCAACTTGTTACAAGTTGTCTCAGTGGTTATTATTGCCGGGCGTTCACCTCCCACGGTTTATGCATTTTTAAATCCCAAGTTTCCATCAGCTACTTGGGATTTTTTTTGCCCGCGATTTGGCCTTCATACCGTGAACCCGGATGAACGTGCGTGGTTTTTCTGACGTCATTGCACCAGCGCTGTCGCGCAAAAATGTGGGGTAGCTAACACTTTCGTAGGATTGGCCACACGGGTTGCACAACCTGATCTAACCTGCAGGGATCACGTCCATCGCGTCATGTGCGAACAAGGGTGCCCAGGATGATTCCCATCGTTGAGTTGCGCCGCATCATGGCGTCCGGTTTCGCCCCGCTGTCGTGCGACTGTAGCGTCAACTCCGAGGGTTTCTTGATCATCCGCGTCTTCGAGCCCAAGTCCGGTCGCGTGGAGCTGCTGTTGAATGGCGTGGCGCCCGAGGGCCTGGATAACATGCGTACCATCTCCAACCTGATCGGCGAACTGCGCACCGAGATGAAGGCCGGGCGCCGTGGGTTTGCGGCATTCGGCTAGGTATCAGAGCCTGCGCAGAAACGAACGGACAATGCGCTTGGTGGCGTCGGTAGCGTCCAACTGCTCCAGCGCGCTGTAGGCATGCCATTGGCAATCGATGATTTCATTGCAGGGCCGGGCCTGGTCGATGTTCACCACCGAGGCTTCAAACACGTGATGCAGCGTGTCACTGGCCTTTAACTCCTGCAGATACAACAAACCATCCACGTTCAGCCCGGTTTCCTCTTGCAGCTCACGCTCGGCCGCGCCGACCGGGCGCTCATCGCGCTCGACCTTGCCGCCGGGCAACGCCCATTTCGACCTGGCCTTGCGCACGAACAGAATGTGCCCTTCGTGTTCGCAAATCACCGTTGCGCGTATTTTCATGGTCTGTGCCCCCGCAGCCAGATGATCGTCATAAAAGTGTAATGCAATTGTCATGCTTGGTCTTTATGGGGGGAGGCTGGAGACCGTGCAGGAAAACGCCGATACTGCCCAACTGAAAAAATACCGGTGAAGGAAAGTCAGATGAGCACCATCCGCTGGGGCATGATCGGTTGTGGCAGTGTTACTGAAGTAAAGAGTGGACCCGCTTTCTACAAAGCGCCAGGTTCGGCCCTGGTGGCTGTGATGGGGCGTCGTGAGGAAGCGGTGCGCGATTATGCGGCACGCCACGGGATTGCCCGGTTTTACACCGATGCCCAGGCGCTGATCGATGATCCCGAAGTGGATGCGGTGTACATCGCCACGCCACCGGCCAGCCACCTGGAATACAGCCTGCTGGTGGCGGCGGCGGGCAAGCATTGCTGCGTCGAGAAGCCGATGTCGCTGAATGCCGAGCAGAGCGCATTGATGCAGCGCACTTTCGAGCGGGCCGGGCTGCATCTGTTTGTCTCCTATTACCGGCGCTCTCTGCCGCGCTTCCAGCAGGTACGTGCCTGGCTGCAAGAAGGGCGCATCGGCGAGTTGCGCCACCTGAGTTGGACGTTGTGCAAGCCGCCTGCGCCGACGGATACCCATGCCAGCAACTGGCGTACTGATCCGGCGATTGCCGGGGGTGGTTATTTTGCCGACCTGGCCAGCCATGGTTTCGACCTGTTCCAGTACCTGGCGGGGGATATCGTCGAGGTCACGGGTTACACCGCGCGCCAGGCCGGGCGCTATGCGGCGGAAGACGCGGTCACCGCCTGCTGGAGCTTCAGCTCGGGCGCGCTGGGCATGGGCTGCTGGAACTTTGTGGCTGACCGGCGCGAGGATCGGGTCGAGTTGATCGGCAGCACAGGGCGTATCACGTTTTCAGTATTCGACGAGCAGCCGTTGCAGCTGCAAGCCGAAGTCAGCGAGACCCTGCATATTGCCCATCACCCCCATATCCAGTGGCACCACGTGCTGGGCATGAACGCCCATATTCGCGGCGAGAGTGTGCACCCGGCACTGGCGATCGAGGCCTTGAAGACCGACCGGATCATGGATCGGGTGTTGCAGCGCAAGCCCTGACTCTCAGAGTTGTTGAGCTTTCGGCGGCGCGGCGGCGCGTTACCTGACTGCGTGACGGGGCGGTCGTTCATAACAATGGCCGCTCACTTTAATGAAGGATTGACTCGATGAAATGGAGAACCTCCTGGATCGCCCTGTGCCTGGTATTGACCGCCCTGGCTGATGCTGCCCCCCGCAATCAGGGACAGGCCGGCGACTTTGATTTTTATGTGTTGTCACTGTCCTGGTCGCCGACTTTTTGCCTGACCCACCCGCAGGACCAGCAATGCACGGGCAAGGGCTACGGCTTTGTGCTGCATGGCCTGTGGCCACAATATGCGCGAGGCGGTTGGCCGGCATCTTGCCTGCCGCAGTCGCAGTTGTCGGCCGAGGAACTGACCAAGGGCATGTCACTGTTCGTCACCGAAAAACTGCTCAAGCATGAGTGGGCCAAGCACGGCACATGCAGCGGCGTGGAAGCATCCGAGTATCTGGACAAGACTGATACAGCATTGGGCGTGGTGCAGATTCCGCAGGCGTTCGAGCCCTTCAATGTGCCGGGCCCACTCGCAGCCAGGGACATTGAAGCTTTGTTTCGCGAGAGCAACCCCGGCATGGGGCGCCACGGCATGGCCGTGATCTGCAAGGGTAAGGTGTTGTCGGAGGTGCGGGTCTGCTTGAACAAGGAACTGCGCTTTGCCGGTTGCCCGCAGAGCATCAAGACGCAATGCCGGGGTGGCGAGATCCGCATTCCAGCCCAGCGATAGATGGGCCGGCTTCTGACTAGCGGCTATTGTCAGAAATTTCCCACAGGAGTACAAATGTACTCCATGACGACTCTTACTCCCCGCCGTGCCGCCATCCTGAACTTCATCCGCGAGCGTATCGCGCAGCAAGGTCAGCCGCCCAGCCTCGCCGAGATCGCCGAGGCCTTTGGGTTTGCCTCACGCAGTGTGGCGCGCAAACACGTGCTGGCGCTGACCGAGGCCGGTTTTATCGAGGTCAACCCGAATCAGGCCCGGGGTATTCGCCTGCTCAATCAACCAGTACGCCCCGAATGGCTGGATGTCCCGGTGCTGGGCCGCGTTGCAGCCGGCCTGCCCATCGGCGCCGATGCCGAAGTGCACGCACGGCTGATGCTCGACCCTGCGACCTTCGCCCGGGTTCCGGATTACCTGCTGCGGGTCCAGGGTGACTCGATGATCGAAGACGGCATTCTCGATGGCGACCTGGTGGGCGTGCGACGCAGTGCCGAGGCGTTGAACGGGCAGATTGTGGTGGCGCGCCTGGATGGCGAAGTCACCATCAAGCGTTTCGAGCGGGCGGGCGACAGTGTGCGTCTGTTGCCGCGCAACCCTGCTTATCAACCTATCGTGGTCCGTCCCGACCAGGACCTGGCCATCGAAGGCGTGTTCTGTGGCCTGGTGAGACAAGGGTGATGGGCGCCGTGGTTGCACTGGACTCGCTGTTCAATGGCGGGCGGGTCTGGAAGGGGCGGCCGGCCGCGCCGCCGGCCAGTGTGCATCCCACGGGGCTGGCGGCCCTGGATGCGGTGTTGCCCAGCGGTGGCTGGCCGGAGGCGGCCTTGAGCGAAATCCTTGTGGCCCAGCAGGGCGTGGGCGAATTGCAACTGGTCTGGCCGACCCTGGCGCGGCTGTCGGCGGCCGGCGAGCGCATTGTGCTGGTGGCGCCGCCGTATACCCCATACCCCCACGCCTGGCAGAACGCCGGCGTAGACCTGCGCCAGCTCTCGGTGATCCAGGCCGATGAACGCGATGCCTTGTGGGCGGCGGAGCAATGCCTGCGTTCGGGCAGTTGCGGCGCGGTGCTGTGCTGGCCGCGCAAGGCGGATGATCGGGCCTTGCGCCGCTTGCAGGTGGCCGCCGAGACCGGCCAGACCCTGGCGTTTGCCTGGCGGGCCCTGGGCGAGGCGATCAACCCGTCACCGGCCGCCCTGCGCCTGGCCGTCGAGCCGAGCCAGGTGCGGGTGCTCAAGTGCCGGGGCGGCCTGGCCCATCCCGCGCCGATAGCCCTGGCCCGCGGGCACTGAGGTTGATATGCGCTGGGTGTGTATTGTCTTCCCGCAATTGGCGTTGGACGGGGTCTTGCGTCAGCGCCCCGAGCCCGAGCAACCCTTGGCGTTGTTGGCCGGCCCAGCGCAACGCCGGGTGTTGCAAACCGTCAATGCCGCCGCGCGAGCCTTGGGCCTGCGCCCCGGCCAATCTCTGACGGCGGCCCATGCCCTGACCAAGGCGTTTGCCTGCGTTGAATACAACCCGGTGGATATCGACCGCTACCAGCAACTGCTCGCGGCCTGGGCCTATGGTTTCAGCTCCCAGGTCAGCGTGTTCTATCCGCGGGCCTTGCTGTTTGAAATCGAATCGAGCCTGGGCCTGTTCGGGCCGTGGCCGCTGCTGGAAGCACGCTTGCGTGAGGAACTGAGCGACCTGGGCTTTCGCCACCGTATTGTTGCCGCCCCCAACCCGGCCGCCGCGCGCGTATTGGCCAACGCCTATGACGGCCTGGCCGTGGCCGATGCCGAGGGGCTTGCGCAAGCCCTTGGGCCGATGCCGATCGATCGCGTCGGCCTCGACCCGCAAGCCGCCACGGCCTTGTCGCGCATGGGCCTGCGGACCCTGGCCCAAGTGCAGGCGTTGCCCCGGCATACCTTGGCCAGGCGCTTCGACGCAGGGTTGCTCAAGCACCTGGATGCCTTGACCGGGCAACGGGCGCTGGCCCTGGATTTCTATCAGCCGCCGGATCGTTTCGACCTGCGCATCGAATTGAACTTCGATGTGCAGTCTCACCAGGCCCTGCTGTTTCCCTTGCGGCGTCTGACCGGCGACCTGGCGGCGTTCCTCTGTGGCCGCGACAGTGGCGTGCAGCGTTTTGCCCTGCACCTGGAGCATGCCGAGGCGCCGGACAGCGTAATCACGGTTGGCCTGTTGAGTGCCGAGCGCGAACCGTCGATGCTGTTTGAACTGGCCCGTGGCCGTCTGGAGCAGGTGCTAGTAGCCGCGCCAGTGCGTGGCCTGCGCCTGCTGGCCGAGGACCTGCCGGTGTTTGTGCCCCAGCGCCAGGACCTGTTCGACGAGCGCCCGCAGCAAACCCTGCCCTGGGCACAATTGCGCGAGCGCCTGCGGGCGCGTCTGGGGGATGAGGCGGTGCAGGGCTTGCGCTTTCATGCTGACCATCGCCCCGAGTGTGCCTGGCTGCCGGGCAGCGACAGCCGCGTCTGCCCGCCCTTGAACCCGGTGCAACGCCCTGGCTGGTTGCTCAAGGAGCCGACCTTGTTGGCCGAGCAGGGCATCCAGATCCTGCTGGGCCCGGAGCGCATCGAGTCCGGGTGGTGGGATGGCGCGGATATCCGCCGCGACTACTACCTGGTGCGCACCCGCGCCGGGCAGCAAGGCTGGGCCTATCGCACCGTGGGTGACAGCGCCGGGTTGTGGCTGCAGGGTTGGTTTGCATGACCCAGGGCTACGCAGAACTGCATTGCCTGTCCAACTTCAGCTTCCAGCGCGGCGCGTCCAGTGCCCGCGAGTTGTGCGAACGCGCCAAACAGCAGGGTTATCACGCCCTGGCAATCACCGACGAATGCACCCTGGCCGGCATCGTGCGTGCCTGGCAGGCGGCCAAGGAAGTGGGGCTGGCGTTGATCGTCGGCAGTGAGGTGCGCCTGGAGAACGGCCCGAAACTGGTGTTGCTGGTGGAGAACCTACAGGGCTACCAGCACCTGTGCCGGCTGATCACCCAGGCCCGGCGTCGTGCCGAAAAAGGCCAGTACCGCCTGTTGCGCGAAGACTTCGCCGACCCGGTGCCGGGGTTGCTGGTGCTGTGGTTGGCCGAGGAGGGCGATACGCCTGCCGAGGGCCAATGGCTGTGCGAAACCTTCAATCAGCAGCTATGGCTGGCGGTAGAGCTGCATTGCGCCCAGGACGATGCCCGTCGTCTGGCGCAGCGCCTGCAACTGGCCGCCAGCCTGGGGCTGCCGGCTGTGGCCTGTGGCGATGTGCATATGCATGTGCGCAGCCGGCGCGCCTTGCAGGACACCATGACCGCCATCCGTCACCACCTGCCGGTGGCGCAAGCCGGTCACCGCCTGCACCCCAATGGCGAGCGGCACTTGCGCAGCCTGGAGACGATCGGTGCGCTGTATCCGGCGCACTTGCTCGAGGAGTCGCTGCACATCGCCCGCCGTTGCACTTTCGACCTGGGGCAGTTGCGCTATCAATACCCCAGGGAGTTGGTGCCCCAAGGGCACAGCGCAAAATCCTGGCTGCGCGCCTTGACCGAAGAGGGCATTGCCCGGCGCTGGCCCGAGGGGGCGTCAGCCAAGACCCTGGAGCAGATCGGTAATGAACTGGAGTTGATCAGCGACCTGGGCTACGAAAGCTATTTCCTTACAGTGCACGACATCGTGCGCTTCGCCCGCAGCCGTTCGATCCTCTGCCAGGGCCGTGGCTCGGCGGCCAACTCGGCGGTGTGCTTTGCCCTGGGCATCACTGAAATCGATCCCAGTCGGATGAACATGTTGTTCGAGCGCTTCCTGTCCCGGGAACGCAACGAGCCGCCGGACATCGATGTGGACTTCGAGCACGAACGCCGCGAAGAGGTGCTGCAATACGTGTTCCAGCGCTATGGCCGGCGCCGCGCGGCCTTGACCGCAGTGGTCAGCAGCTACCACGGTGCCGGGGCGGTGCGTGATGTGGCCAAGGCCCTGGGCCTGCCACCGGATCAGGTCAATGCCCTGGCCGATTTTTGCGGGCGCTGGAGCGATGAAGCGCCGCCCCTGGAGCGCTTGCGCGAGGGTGGTTTTGACCCCGAGAGCCCGGTATTGCGACGGGTCCTGGGCTTGACCCAACAACTGATCGGCTTTCCGCGCCACCTGTCCCAGCACCCCGGTGGCTTCGTGATTTCCGAGCAACCGCTGGACACCTTGGTGCCGGTGGAAAACGCCGCCATGGCCGAACGTACCATCATCCAGTGGGACAAGGATGACCTGGACGCCGTGGGCCTGCTCAAGGTCGATATCCTCGCCCTCGGCATGCTCAGCGCGATCCGCCGCTGCTTCGACCTGCTGCGTCGCCATCGTCACCGCGACCTGACACTGGCGACGGTGCCCTCGGAAGATCCGGCAACCTACGCGATGATCAGCCGCGCCGACACCATCGGCGTATTCCAGATCGAGTCCCGGGCACAGATGTCCATGCTGCCGCGGCTCAAGCCCAAGACGTTCTATGACCTGGTGATCGAAGTGGCCATCGTGCGACCCGGGCCGATCCAGGGCGGCATGGTGCATCCGTATCTGCGCCGGCGGAACCAGGAAGAGCCCGAGACCTATCCGTCGCCCAAGCTGGAGGCGGTACTCAAGCGCACGTTGGGTATCCCGCTGTTCCAGGAGCAAGTGATGCAGATCGCCATTGTCGCGGCGGACTATACCCCTGGCGAAGCTGACCAGTTGCGCCGTTCGATGGCGGCCTGGAAGCGCCATGGTGGCCTGGAGCCCCATCGCCAGCGGCTGCGCGCCGGTATGCTCAACAACGGCTACAGCGAGGCCTTCGCCGCCCAGGTGTTCGAGCAGATCAAGGGCTTTGGCAGCTATGGGTTTCCCGAGTCCCACGCGGCCAGTTTTGCCTTGCTGACCTATGCCAGTTGCTGGCTCAAATGCCATGAACCGGCGGCGTTCGCCTGCGCTCTGATCAACAGCTGGCCCATGGGCTTCTACAGTCCGGACCAGATCCTGCAGGATGCGCGCCGTCATCACTTGCAGGTTCGCCCGGTGGATGTGACCGCCAGTGACTGGGATTGCAGCCTGGAACCTATCGACGGCGAGCAACCGGCGATTCGCATGGGCTTGCGCATGATCAATGGCTTTCGCGAAGAAGATGGTCGGCGCATCGAAAAAGCCCGCCAGGCCGCTGGATTTTGCGATATCGCCGACCTGGTCGAGCGCGCCCGACTGGACAGCCGGGCCCAGGAACTGCTGGCGGATGCCGGGGCCTTGCGTCAGTTGACCGGGCACCGGCATCAAGCGCGCTGGGACGTGGCCGGGGTGGAGACGCAACTGGGATTATTTGCCGGGGCGTCGAGCCCCCAGGAAGAGGCGGTGCAACTGCCGGCCCCCAGCGTCGGCGAAGACCTGTACGCCGATTATGCCAGCGTGGGCACCACCTTGGGCCCCCATCCCTTGGCGCTGTTGCGTGATCAATTGCGCGCGCGGCGCTGCCGCAGTTCACAGGAACTGCAGGCGGTGGAGCATGGGCGCAATGTCAGCGTTGCCGGCCTGGTCACCGGGCGCCAGCGCCCGGGCACCGCCAGCGGCGTGACCTTCGTGACCCTGGAAGACGAGTTTGGCAACATCAACGTGGTGGTCTGGCGCGACCTGGCCGAGCGTCAGCGCCAGGTGCTGGTGAACTCACGGTTGCTCAAGGTGGAGGGGCGCTGGGAGGCGGTGGGCGAAGTCCGCCATTTGATCGCTGGCCGCTTGAGCGACCTGACGCCGCTGTTGGCGGGGATCAGCGTGCGTAGCCGGGATTTTCGCTGACGGGTACAACGCTCTTCTTTCAAAAAACACCCCTGTGGCGAAGGGGGGGCTTGTTGTGGCGAGCGAGCTCGCCCCGCGCTGGGTGGCAAAGCCACCCCAACCGCCTCCCCATGCACCGCCAGACACACCGAGGTGGCAGGTTTTGGGGCTGCTGCGCAACCCAACGGGGGCGATACGGCGTTCCGGCAAGCCCCCTAGCCACAGGGAACTTGCCACACCCTCGAACCTACTATGGACCACTAGCTTTATGTGGCGAGCGGGCTTGCCCCGCGCTGGGTGGCAAAGCCACCCCAACCGCCTCACCATGCTCCACCAGACACACCGAGGTGGCCGGTATTGGGGCTGCTGCGCAACCCACCGGGGGACAAGCCCCCTAGCCACAGGGAACTTACCACACCCTCGAACCTACTATGGACCACTAGCTTTATGTGGCGAGCGGGCTTGCCCCGCGCTGGGTGGCGAAGCCACCCCAACCGCCTCACCATGCTCCGCCAGATACACCGAGGTGGCAGGTTTTGGGGCTGCTGCGCAACCCAGCGGGGGACAAGCCCCCTTACCACAGGGAACTTGCAGCACCCTCGAACTTACTGTGGACCACTGGCTTTATGTGGCGAGCGGGCTTGCCCCGCGCTGGGTGGCGAAGCCACCCCAACCGCCTCACCATGCTCCGCCAGACACACCGAGGTGGCCGGTGTTGGGGCTGCTGCGCAGCCCACCGGGGGACAAGCCCCCTCGCCACAGGGAGCTTGCCACAGGGAACTTGCAGCCCCCTCGAACCTACTATGGACCACTAGCTTTATGTGGCGAGCGGGCTTGCCCCGCGCTGGGTGGCAAAGCCACCCCAACCGCCTCCCCATGCTCCGCCAGACACACCGAGGTGGCCGGTTTTGGGGCTGCTGCGCAACCCAACGGGGGACAAGCCCCCTCGCCACAGGGAACTTGCAGCGCCCTTGAACTTACTGTGGACCACTAGCTTTATGTGGCGAGCGGGCTTGCCCCGCGCTGGGTGGCGAAGCCACCCCAACCGCCTCAACATGCTCCGCCAGACACCCCGATATGGCAGGTTTTGGGGCTGCTGCGCAACCCAACGGGGGACAAGCCCCCTCGCCACAGGGAGCTTGCCACAGGGAACTTGCAGCACCCTCGAACCTACTATGGACCACTGGCTTTATGTGGCGAGCGGGCTTGCCCCGCGCTGGGTGGCAAAGCCACCCCAACCGCCTCACCATGCACCACCAGACACACCGAGGTGGCCGGTTTTGGGGCTGCTGCGCAACCCACCGGGGGACAAGCCCCCTAGCCACAGGGAGCTTGCCACAGGGAACTTGCAGCACCCTCGAACCTACTATGGACCACTGGCTTTATGTGGTGAGCGGGCTTGCCCCGCGCTGGGTGGCGAAGCCACCCTAACCGCCTCACCATGCACCACCAGACATACCAAGATGACAGGTTCTGAGGCTTGCTGCGCAACCCAGCGGAGGACAAGCCTCCTAGCCACAGTGATACAGAGTGAAACCATCCAGCACCGCTATGCTCCAACTTTGGCGAATGTCTTCTCTTTGTATGAGCAGGGTCCATGCAATTCTTATCCAATACCCATGGTTGTGACGGCTGGGGCGGTGAAATGGCCCAAAGGATTCGTGCCTTTGACTGGTCGACCACGGACCTGGGCTCGATTGACAGCTGGTCCACCAGCCTGGCCTGTGCCGTGCAGATGCTCCTTGCCTCGCCGGTGCCGATGGTGATGCTCTGGGGGCGCGCCGGGTACATGATCTACAACGACAGTTACTCGGTGTTTGCCGGCGGCCGGCATCCGTCCCTGTTGGGCATGCCGGTGGAGCAGGGCTGGCCGGAAGTGGCCGACTTCAACCGTCATGTCATGAACACCTGCCTGGCCGGCGGCACCTTGTCCTATCGCAACAAGGCCTTGACGCTGCTGCGCAATGGTCAGCCCGAAGACTTGTGGCTGGACCTCTATTACAGCCCGGTAGCCGGTGATGACCAGCAGCCGGCCGGGGTGCTGGCGATTGTCGTGGAAACCACCGCGCATGTGCTGTCCGAGCGTTTGCGCCAGGAAGCGGAGGGGGCCTACCGCGTGGCGGACGAACGCTTGCAACTGGCGCTCAATGCCGGGGCGTTGCTGGGCTCGTTTGTCTGGGATGTGCTGCCGGATCGCCTGTCGGGTGACGCGCGTTTCGCCCGCACCCTGGGCCTGTCCATGGAAGATGTGGAGCAGGGTCTGCCCATCGCCGCCGCCACCGAGGTCATCCATCCAGACGATCTGGCGCGGGTCAATCGCCAGATTGCCCGTACCGTGGAAGCCGGTGGGCCGTTTAACGCCGAGTTTCGCGTGCGGCGCCCTGACGCCAGCTATCTGTGGGTACTGGCCAGCGGGCGTTGCGAGCTTGACGCGGACGGTCAGCCGCTGCGCTTTCCCGGGGTGATCATAGATATCCATGTGCGCAAGATCGCGGAAGAGTCCCTGCTCAAGCTCACCCACACCCTGGAACAACGCGTCGCCGCCGAAGTCCAGGCGCGCTCGGCTGCCGAGGACCAGTTGCGCCAGTCGCAAAAGCTCGAGGCCATTGGCGGGCTGACGGGGGGCGTGGCCCATGACTTCAATAATCTGCTGCAGGTGATTGCCGGCAACCTGCACTTGCTGGCCCGCCATGAACGGGACAACCCCCAGGTACAACGGCGCGTCGGTGCTGCCCTGGCTGCGGTCGAGCGTGGTGCCAAGCTGTCTTCGCAACTGCTGGCGTTTGCCCGGCGCCAGCCCCTGTCACCGGCGGTGTTCAACCCCCGGCGCATTTATGAAGGCCTGGGTGAGTTACTGCAGCGGGCCCTGGGAGAAACCATCCAGATCGATGTGCAATTGCCGCAAGACCCGTGGTGTATTCATGTCGATCGCAATCAGTTGGAAAACGCCGTGCTCAACCTGGCGATCAATGCCCGGGATGCCATGAAGGGCGAGGGGGTGATCCGTATCACCGGTGAAAACATCACGCTGTCGCCCGAGGATGGCAGCCGCAACGGGATTGTCCCCGGTGAATATGTGCGCCTGTCGGTCAGCGACACCGGGGCCGGCATGCCGCCGGCGGTGCTGCGGCGGGTCTTCGAGCCGTTCTTTACCACCAAGCCGGACGGTCACGGCACCGGCCTTGGCTTGAGCATGGTGTTTGGCTTCGTCAAGCAAAGTGGCGGGCATGTGCAGGTCAGCAGCGAGCCAGGCCAGGGCACCGTAGTGCAGATGTACTTCCCCCACAGCCTTGAGCCGGAAAGCGAGGAAACCCCTGCCCAGGTGGCGTTGCAAGAAGGCGGCCGCGAAACCATCCTGGTCGTGGAGGACAATGAAGGTGTACGTGCCGCTGCGGTGGAGCTGCTGCAACAGGCCGGCTACACGGTAATCACTGCCGAAGACGGGGATGACGCCATGCTGATGCTGCGCACCGGTTTGCGGCCGGATCTGATCTTTACCGATGTGGTCATGCCCGGGCGAATGAAAAGCACGGACCTGGCCGAATGGGCCAAGGTACAACAGCCGCCCGTTGCTGTGTTGTTTACCTCCGGGCATACCCGCGACGTGCTTTCCAGCAACCACCAGTTGGGTGCCGATATTCACCTGCTGGGTAAACCCTATAGCCCTGATGCCCTCGCGCAGCGGGTACGCTCAGTACTCAATGCACGTAATTGAACGTTTGCCCCGGTTCCTGGCTCCACCGCAGGACCTGCCACCCTTTACAAGGCTGACCATGACTTCACCGCGCCACTTGCCATCAGGCACCGATCTTCTTGCCGCGCGACCCGGTTTTGTCCGGGTGCGGGGCGCCCGTGAACATAACCTGCGCAATGTCGATGTGGACATCCCACGGGATGCCCTGGTGGTGTTCACCGGGGTGTCGGGGTCGGGCAAGTCGTCCCTGGCGTTTTCCACCCTGTATGCCGAGGCGCAACGGCGCTACTTCGAGTCGGTGGCACCCTATGCCCGGCGCCTGATCGACCAGGTGGGTGTGCCGGATGTGGACTCCATCGAAGGCCTGCCGCCCGCCGTGGCATTGCAACAGCAGCGGGGTACGCCGAGTACGCGCTCATCGGTGGGCAGTGTGACCACCTTGTCCAGCCTGATCCGCATGCTCTATTCCCGTGCCGGCAGCTATCCGCCGGGGCAGCCGATGCTCTACGCCGAGGACTTCTCGCCCAACCTGCCCCAGGGCGCCTGCCCGCAGTGTCACGGCCTGGGCCGCGTGTATGAAGTGACCGAGGCGCTGATGGTGCCTGATCCCTCCCTGACCATTCGCCAGCGTGCAGTCGCCTCCTGGCCACTGGCCTGGCAGGGGCAAAACCTGCGGGACATCCTCGTGACCCTGGGCTACGACGTCGATATCCCTTGGCGCGATCTGCCGAAAAAGCAGCGCGACTGGATCCTCTTCACCGAGGAAACACCCACGGTCCCGGTATACGCCGGCTTGACCCCGGCGCAGACCCGCGACGCCCTCAAGCGCAAGCTCGAACCCAGTTACCAGGGCACCTTCAGCGGCGCCCGGCGCTACATCCTGCATACCTTCACCCACACCCAGAGCGCGCTGATGAAAAAGCGCGTCGCGCAATTCATGCAAGGCAGCCCTTGCCCCCTGTGCGAGGGCAAGCGCCTGAACAAGGCGGCGCTGTCGGTGAAGTTCGCCGGGGTGGATATTGGCGAGTTGTCACAGCTGTCGCTGTTGCAACTGGCGCAACTGCTGCGCCCGGTGGCCGAGGGCAAGGGGCGGGTAAAACTGTCGGTGGAAAAACGCCTGGCCGCCCAACGCATCGCCCAGGATTTGCTGGAGCGGGTCAGCACCCTGACCGACCTGGGCCTGGGCTACCTGTCCCTGGAGCGCAGTACGCCGACCCTGTCCTCTGGGGAGTTGCAGCGCCTGCGCCTGGCGACACAATTGGGCTCGCAGTTGTTCGGGGTGATCTACGTGCTGGATGAACCGTCGGCCGGCTTGCATCCGGCGGATGGCGAAGCCTTGTTCACCGCCCTCGAGCGCCTGAAAGCCGCCGGCAACTCGCTGTTTGTGGTGGAACATGACCTGGAAACCATGCGCCGCGCCGACTGGCTGATCGACGTCGGCCCGGCCGCCGGCGAGCAGGGCGGCCAGGTACTGTACAGCGGCCCACCGGCAGGCCTGGCACAGGTTGAAGCGTCACAGACCCGCGAATACCTGTTTGCCGAGCCGCGTGCGCTGAACTCTTCGCGTCGTGCGCCGAACGGCTGGCTCAGCCTGGAAGGGGTCAGCCGCAATAATCTTGACGAGGTGAGCGTGGACTTCCCCCTGGGCTGTTTTACTGCGGTGACGGGGATTTCCGGCTCGGGTAAATCCAGCCTGGTCAGCCAGGCCCTGCTGGACCTGGTCGGTGAGGGCCTGGGGCGGGTGGTGGTCAGCGAAGATGAGCCCGACCTGCAAGACCCGACACCGCAAACCAGCGGTGGGCGCATCCGCACCGGCCTGGAGCAGATCCGCCGCTTGGTACAGGTGGACCAGAAACCCATCGGCCGCACCCCACGTTCCAACCTCGCGACCTATACCGGCCTGTTCGATAACGTGCGCAAGCTGTTCGCCGCCACCCCGGCGGCGAAAAAACACCACTACGATGCCGGGCAGTTCTCCTTCAACGTCGCCAAGGGCCGCTGCCCGAACTGCGAGGGCGAGGGCTTTGTCAGCGTCGAATTGCTGTTTATGCCCAGCGTCTACGCTCCATGCCCGACCTGCCACGGCGCGCGTTACAACCCTCAGACCCTGGCGATTACCTGGCAGGGCCTGAACATTGCCCAGGTGCTGGCTTTGACGGTCGAACAGGCGGTGGACGTGTTCGCCGAACAGCCGGGCGTACTGCGCGCGTTGCAGGTCCTGCGCGACATTGGCCTGGGCTACCTGCGCCTGGGCCAGCCGGCCACCGAATTGTCCGGCGGTGAGGCCCAGCGCATCAAACTGGCCACCGAACTGCAACGCACCGCTCGGGGCGCGACCTTATACGTCCTCGACGAGCCCACCACCGGCCTGCACCCCCGTGACGTCGACCGCCTGCTGCTACAACTCAACCATCTGGTGGACGCCGGCCACACGGTGATCGTGGTCGAACACGAAATGCGCGTGGTGGCCCAGAGCGACTGGGTCATCGACATCGGCCCAGGCGCTGGCGACCAGGGCGGCCAAGTCGTCGCCAGCGGCACGCCCCAACACGTCGCCCAAAGCAAAACCAGCCGCACCGCACCGTTCCTCGCCCGCGAACTGGGCCCGGGGAATTGACCTTGGGCATGACAAGAGACCCATGGATGGGCTAGCTTCAAGGTGTACCAGTCATTGATTAACTTGCGGAGGTACTTCATGCCAGTGAAACATGATCTTTATCAGGATTTGGGGTTGAGCAAGGACGTCGTCGAAAAACGCCGGGCGGAGAATCCTCACTTGAACGCGTTGCTTGATAAATACAAGGATATCGATGAGCTGGTGTTGGCCGCCGAAAAAGCCGCCGTCAAAGATGATGAATTGAAGAAACTGAAGGAGAGGCGCTTGTTGATCAAGGATGAAATTTCCCAGTTGCTTTGATAAGTGAAGTTTGGAGTAGGTCAGGGGGCGAGGATCTCGCTCCTTGACAGCTTACTATTTTGCAATAACTGTAGTGTTTTTTAGTTTCGAAAGCGTGCTGGGGAAAACTCTGAAATTGAGACGATTGGATTCTGTCTGTCGACCAAGTGTGCAAGAGCGTCGCCTACGGCAGGTGCAAATTTAAAGCCATGTCCTGAACATGCGGATGCAAAATATACCGAGTTAAAGTTTGTGGATGCGCCGATCAAAAAAGATTCATCCTTGCTCATGGTATAGAAGCAATTCTTTGCTCGTGCTGGTAGATGTTCAAGGTCAGGCAGGAGGGGACTGACCATAGAAGATACTTCTTCCTCCATTTGCTGCGAAACTTGAAATTCCATCCAGGAAGGAGATGTCGGGGTTTGTTGTCGATTATGAAACCCTATTTTTACACCAGGTTCATTGCTGATAATAGAGGGTACTCCATACAGCAGTTGCCCAAGTGCGGATTCGTAGAGAAAGACTGGAAACTTTCCAGGAGAAAAAATATTTTCAGATCCTACTTTGGGGGTGAACCAATAAACAGGTACCTTTCTGGTCTCCAGATAAAGTTTTAGCTCGGGTAGCAGGTGCTCGGTAATCCAAGGGCCGGTCGTGACAATGACCGATTTTGCCGTATAAGATTTACCACTTTTGGTTTTCAGTATTGCGCCCAGGGCATGATTTTCTACAGAAACGATACTTTCACCAAATATTGTTACAGCGCCTTGATGCACAGCCTCATTTAACATGGTTAACCTGGCATCGCAGGCGGAAATTGCGTAGGCGCCAGGTTCATACAGAGCTTCAAACTCAGGGGGTATATTGAATGCTGGAGCATATTGATTGACTTTTTCTGAGGTCAATAATTTGTGCGGTATTTTTGAGTTCTTTGCTGTTTCGGTGCTCCCCCTCACCAAGCGGCTGTCGCTGTGTCCAATAAAAATACCGCCAGTTTTAAATAAGAGTTTTCTTTGTGCTACGGCCTCCAATTCACGCCATAGTGTATCTGCATGGTTGAGAAGAGGAAGGTATTTTTCTCCTTCCCAATAAGCACGGCGAAAAATTCTTGAACTACCATGAGACGATCCGAAGCAGTGAGTAGGCCCGCTAGCATCGACTCCAAGTACTCGTTTACCTTTCGATGCCAATCGCCACAACGCTGACGCTCCAAAAATCCCAAGACCGACGACGATTACGTCATAGTTACTCTTCATTTAGCTGAGCTCCTTTTTCGAGAGCGAGTGCCTGCGCACTCGTAAAAAAATATTGAAATCAATATACCAAGCGTCGCCACAAACAAAGATAGGGATCCTATTGAAATAGGTTGCTTGTAAAAAAATATGGCAACAAATAGTTGTGTGATAGGTAGTGTGAACTGGAGAAAGCCAGTCGTGGCGAGAGGCAGCTTTTTTACTGCATAAGAGAACATTGCTAAAGGAAGAACTGAGATGGACCCGGCAAAGAAAATTAACCATCTAAAACGATATGTAGTGTTTTCGGGCCACGCAAGTGACCAGTCAAGTATAATCCATGCTGATAAGACTCCGGCACTCAGTATCAGGGTTTCTATTAAAAGTCCATTTATAGGGTCTAATGAGCTGGATTTTTTTGTGCAGGTGTATAAGCCCCAGGATATTGCGATTGCTGAATATACCCAGTGATTGAGTTTGCTATCATATATAATTAGTAGCACGGCTGAGACAGATATGATGATGATTGACAGGGCTTGAGTGGTTCTAAGCGTTTCCTTGTAAATGATCACGCCTATACCTATTGATAGGAATGGGGCTAATAAGTAGCCGAACCCGCTTTCTAAAATGTGTCCATTTATCGAAGCCCAAATAAAAGCCCCCCAATTTATGGTCAGAAGTATGGATGCGCCGAAGTGTAGGCTGAGCATTTTTATTTTAAGTTTTTTAAGTTCTTGAGTTTTTTTTGTCCATAAAATAATAAGAGATAGAGTGATGAGGGAAAGCAATATCCGGGAGGCGATAAGTGTTAGCGGCGGGAAAGCGCTCAACTCCCGCCAGTAGAGTGATGAAAGCCCTAGGAGTATGTTTGCAGCGGCACCGCAAAAAAGTGCCCATATGTATGTGGCTAGGTAGAGCGATGAGAGGTTACTCATTTTTCAGGTGGTTGATGAGAAAATTCGATTATTTCGTACGACCAATATATATTTCCTTGTTTGTCAATTGTGTAATTCGCTAAGCCTTTTCTAGACCAGTCCTCAAACTCGGTTTTTAAATGCTTCTCGAGCTTCCGCCATTGGGCTGAATAATAAAGTAAGGGGAGTGTATGTCGCTCAATTAGTTTGAATTGTAGTAGTGGTGTTTTATTGTTATTGTATTTTCTGAGTATGTCGTCTATTCCTACTAGAGAGTTGAGGCCGACAATGGCTCTGCCGCCAATGCTAAGGTATGTAGGAAGGTCTTCGAGAAAGCGTGTTATGACGTCATCGCCATAAAACATTGCACGAGCAGAGAGCTCTCCTTTACGCTCTAAACTCTCTAGCATCTTGACCAATGAAGTGGATGGTGTGCGCCAGCCTGGAGGATTAAAAACAATGGTTTGAAATTTTTGTTGTGGGATTTTTTCGAAAAGATTGCTTGTGTGGAATGTGATTTCGCAGTTTTTGAAATTGATTTTTTCATGGTTTTTTGCTTGGTCAATAGATGTTCTGCATATGTCTGTTGCCATGATTTTTTTGTTGCCGAGTTTTCGCATCAATAATGCATGTGCGCCACTTCCTGTCCCAATATCCAGAAAGCTACCATTTAAGGTAGCGGCGTCTGATGTGCGGACCAGATAGTCACCAAGTTTTAAGCCCGCTAAGCTTATTTTGAATACATTGAATGCATTTAAAAAAACCAGTCTTTGTCCAAGGCCGAAATAGACTTCATAAGTAGAGGGTTGACTGTTTAAATAGTCAAACCCGCCATTGGGTTGAGACCAGCCAGGTACACCGTGATCAATAAGTCCTAACATGTATTTAACCCCTTTGGCCTATTGTTTTTGAGCGTGCACAAGCCTTGCTTAGGCCTTCTACGATAAGACTGCCTAATTGCTTCTGGTCAAAGTATTTGATCGCCTGCTCGGTGGTACCCTTGGGTGTCATTACAAGTTTGCAAATCTCAAGGGGGGAGTTTTTGTTTTCGGCTAGTAGAGTGGTGGTGCCTCGAATTGTTTGAATGGTTATAAATAACGCGTTTTTTTATCAAGGCCATTGCTTATTGCAAAGTTGAATAGGGCGGTCGCGAAATAGGCGACGTAGGCAGGGCCGCCACCGATTAATGCCGTGGCACTATCAATCAAGGACTCCTTCTTTAGAGTGAGACATTTTCCGAGGCTGGAAAATAATTGGTTGGTCAGTGTCCTGTTTGTATTCGTAATTTTTGTTGAGTAGTAACAAGCGGTCATTCCCTCTAGGTTTGCGCAGGAAATGTTCGGCATGGCACGGCAAATTTGTGTTGTGTAAATAGCTTTGTTTAGTGATGATATGGTAAGCCCAGCCATGACAGAGATCACAAGGCCTGAATATTTTTTTATGTGTTCGCAGTTTTTTGTGAAATCAAAAAATGCTTGGGGGGGAATGGCTAATAATAATATATTCGTATTTTTTAGCTCTGGCATGCTTTCCTGTGTGCATACTCCATCAATAGTGATAGTGGCGCGCCGTATGGGGTCAGGTTCGATTACAGTCATAAAAATATTAAGGTTGGAGTTCTTTAGCCCAAGAGCAAGGGCACTCCCCATATGTCCTGCCCCTACGATGACGATGCTTATTCTTGATGAAGTGTTCATAAAAGCCTCCAGGGTGAATAAGAGTCTCTATGTGTTAGCTGGTTTGATGAGCATCGTCTCGGATTGGATTTATATCAAATCATAAGCGTCCTAAATTGTCGTAGTACTTTTCCGCTTGCTCATATGTACGTATTAATGCATGGGGGATTAGCAGGTAACTATAAAAATCACTTTGCGGGGGAGTGACGACTAGGTGCGACGAGGCATAGATTCCGATGAGGTTTCCCCATGGCGGGCGAACTTGCTTGCGCTGCGCAGCAGCCCTAAAACATTCCAACGTGCAAGGGTTTGCTTTGCAACTTGACGCGGGCAAGCCCGCTCGCCACAAGGGGCAGGGCCGATCGGAGAGGCGCCATATTTGTTCAGAATTGACCAAAGGACAGCAACCCCTGCACTGCCTATTATCCCAACCGTTCGCCCGACCCTGGGGCACGTTGACTGCGCATGGATTGCGTTGTGGTGTCGGGCGAACTCTTTTTCCTAGCTGCGCAGCGCCTGCAGGCAGGTGTCGATCGAGCGCTGCTGGGTGTCGGCATACAGCTGCAACTCATCAATGGTCCGGCGGCCCAGGGCCTGTTCAAATTCGGCCTGGTTGGCGTTGGCCGCGTAGTGACTCTGCGCCGCATCGCCCAGGTTCGACTGGAAAATCCCCGCCGCGCTGACCGGCAGAAAATCCTCATACACCAACGGTTCGATTGCCACGTGACCGGCCTCAAGCAGTGCGTCCAGATTGGGTCGTGGGATCTTATCGGCTGCGCGGCCCTTGTCGGTCAGGAAGTAGCGAAAGAACGCCAACCCCTGCTCGCGCATGGCCCGGTGGTTATCCGGGAAGGCCTGGAAGTGCTGCTCCATCAGTTCGGTGTAGCGCTGGGCGTTGGCCTCATTGGGGAAGGCGCCCAGTTCATCCCGGGCGGCGTTGAGCAGCTGGTCGTAGAGTGCCCGGCCTTTGGGCGTCAGGGCCACGCCACGTTGTTCGATTTCACCAAACCTTGCGCTGTGGCTGCCGTTGGCATCGCTAAAAGCGATGGCTTCGTCGAGGGCCTTGAAGCTGGTCTGGCGTAGCAGGATCGGGCATTGGCGCCGGGGTGGGCCTTCGATCACGGCTTTGGGGGTGATGCCCTTACCGGGCATGTCCGCTTGTACGCGGTCGATGTCCAGGGTGCGTGGGGTCAGGTGATTGATGTGCGGGCCCTTGAAGGCCACCACGTCGGCAATCAGCCGGTGCTGGTCGCTGAGTTGCTGGTACTGGGCTGCGCTGACCGTCGCGGTGTGGTGCCAGCGAAAGGTTTCCAGGGCTTGTTGGATAAATACCTGGGCATCGCTGGCATTCAGGCCACCGTCGGCTTCGGCCTGTTCGATCAGGGCCAGCGCCCGTGGGGTGAAGATCGAGCGCTTGCCCAGGGCGGCTTCGGCAAAGGCCCGCAGTTCAAGGTTTTCGATCAGTTCCAGGCGCAGCAGCGAGGTAAAGACCCGGAACGGACTGGTCTGCAAGGCGTTTTCATGCACTGCGCGAAAGGCCGTGGAATGCACCGGTACGCCGGCCGGGGTGAGGTCGTAGTAACCCACCGGCTGCATGCCCATCACCGCAAACAGGCGACTAATGGTTGCCAGTTCAAGGGCGGTGCCCAGGCGGATGGCGCCGTGGCGTTCCATGTCCAGGCGCTGGATTTCACCGGTGCGCTGCAGTTGCCGCGCCAGGTCGGGATCGCTCGCCAGCACCCGTGCATTGGTCTCGGCCACCAACTCCAGCAACGTGCCATACAGCGGCACTTCCTCGCGGTACATGTCGGACATGGCCTTGGAGAAGTCTTTGCGGATGTCGTCGGGGCTGATATGGCGCTGGGTAGGCATAGAAAAATTCCTGGCTGCGATAACGGTGGTAGGGGCCGTGAGCCAGATTTTGTTGGGCGTTGCCCGTGGGCGCAAACGAAGATTCCTCTGGACTTCATTCTGCAAATGAATGAGCGCCACAGGCACAAACAAAAATCCCGCCTGGGTAGGCGGGATTGGTCAACCCAGGTTGCCCTGGATCAGGCCGGGAACAGTTCGCTAAGCTTCATCGCCAGCATCATGTCGCCTTCGGTGCGCAGCTTGCCGCCCATGAAGGCTTGCATGCCGTCGGTGGAACCGTCGACGATACCTTTCATGGTGTCGCCGTCCATGACCAGGGTCACTTGGGCGTCAGGGTTTTCGCCTTCCAGCAGTTCGCAGGTGTTGTTCTTAACCACCAGCGAGAAGTTCTGGGTGTCGTCGATACGGAAACCGAACACCAGGTCCAGGCCGTCGGCGGCGCCTGGGTTGAATTTGGCTTTCATTGCTTCTACGGCTTTAGCTACGTCAGTCATGGTTCGATCCTTTTATGGGTGGTGCCAGTGACCTTGGGGTCACGGTTGGCCGCAATTCATCGGAAAGTGATGAGCTGCGGCGCCTTCAACAGCTGCAAGTGGGTATGGCTGTTGAAGGAAGCCAGTGCCACTTCGCGACCACGGAACTTCAAGTGGTTGAGCGAAGTGTTGACAATCTGCCAGTTCAGCTCGAAAGCCTGGGCGGCAGGTATGCGGGTAATCAGGTGGAGCAGGGCGGTGATGGTGCCGCCAGAGGTAAATACCGCGATCTTGTGGGAGTTGTCGGCTGCCTCAAGCAGGCGCTGCAAGCCACCCCGCACCCGCTCGACAAACCCCAGCCAGCTTTCCAGGCCGGGTGTGTCATAAGTCCCGCTCAACCAGCGCTCGATGATCAGGGCGAAGATACGCTGGAACTCGCTACGGTTGTGCGGGGCGTTGCGCAGGATCTCCAGGGCTTCGGGCTCGCTGTCGAGCAGGTCTGGGAGCAGGGCGCGGATGATTGCGTCGGCATCGAATTCGTTGAAGGCGCTGTCGATTTCCAGGGGCGGTACCGGCAAGCCTTGGGCGCCGATGGATTCGAAGGCTGCGTTGGCGGTGTGCTGCTGGCGCCGCAGGTCGCCCGACACGCAGCGGTCGAACGTCAGGCCCAGATCCGCCAGGTGGCTGCCCAATACCTGTGCCTGCTGCACACCGACGGGCGACAGGACGTCATAGTCGTCTGCACCGAAGGAGGCTTGGCCATGTCGAATCAAATAGATGCTGCCCACGTCCGTTCACCCGGTACGTTGAAAGTCTGGCGAGGTTATGAGGATGCCGGGAAGCTGTCAATGAAAAAACATACGCTTGTTTTAAAAGCTCGTTAGAGGCCCGTTTCAAGGGGTTTCAGCTCTGGCTCAGCGGCAGTCCCATCGGTATGCTGGGGCAATCCGCGCCCGGCGCACCGTTTCTGTAAGGAGTCCCATGGAGTTTTTGGCTGAGTATGCAAGTTTTCTGGCTAAAACCGTCACGTTGGTCGTCGCCATTCTGGTGGTGCTGATCAGTTTTGCGGCGTTGCGCAGCAAGGGTCGGCGCAAGAATGCCGGGCAGTTGCAGGTCAGCAAGCTCAATGACTTCTACAAAGGCCTGCGCGAGCGCCTGGAGCAGACCCTGCTCGACAAGGATCAGCTCAAGGCCCTGCGCAAGTCCCAGGGCAAGGCCGAGAAAAAACACAAGAAAACCCCCGAGGCCAAGCCACGGGTGTTTGTCCTGGATTTTGATGGTGACATCAAGGCCTCGGCCACCGAGAGCCTGCGTCATGAAATCACCGCACTGCTGAGCCTGGCTACGCCCAAGGACGAAGTGGTCCTGCGCCTGGAAAGTGGCGGCGGCATGGTCCACAGCTATGGCCTGGCCTCATCGCAATTGGCGCGGATCCGCGAGGCGGGCGTGCCGTTGACGGTGTGCATCGATAAAGTCGCGGCCAGCGGCGGCTACATGATGGCGTGCATCGGCGAGAAGATCATCAGCGCGCCGTTTGCCATCCTCGGCTCGATTGGCGTGGTGGCCCAGTTGCCCAACGTCAACCGCCTGCTGAAAAAGCACGATATCGACTTCGAAGTGCTCACCGCTGGCGAGTACAAGCGCACCCTGACGGTGTTTGGCGAGAACACCGAGAAGGGCCGGGAGAAGTTCCAGGAAGACCTGGATATCACTCATCAACTGTTCAAGAACTTCGTGTCGCGCTATCGCCCTCAGTTGGCGATTGATGAAGTGGCTACCGGCGAAGTCTGGCTGGGCGTCGCGGCGCTGGACAAGCAACTGGTGGACGCGCTGCAGACCAGTGACGAATACCTGGCGACCAAGGCCAAGACCGCTGAACTGTTCCACCTGCACTATGCCGAGCGCAAAAGCCTGCAGGAGCGGGTGGGCCTGGCGGCCAGCGGCTCGGTGGACCGAGTGCTGCTGACCTGGTGGAGCCGCTTGACCCAGCAGCGCTTCTGGTAACACGGCCGCCTCTGTAGGAGCGAGCTTGCTCGCGAAGAACTCAAGACCAACGCGGTCATCCACCATACCCGCGTTACCGTTGACGACCTTCGCGAGCAAGCTCGCTCCTACAAGGTGTTGGAATCGGATGCCTCATCAGCAGGCCCACCACCAGCGCCCCCAGCAGGCTCAACAGCCCCGCCACCCACAATACCCGGCCAAACCCACCGACAAACGCCTGCCATGCCAACGGTTGCACCAGGCCCTGCGCCGATTGCGGCAGCAGCGCCATGGCCGCAGGCATGTCCCCGGCCACCACCCGCGAGGCAATCCCCGGTACCTGAGCCTGCCATTGCTCGCCAAGGCTGGCGTGCAGCAAATGCTCGCTATGGCTGGCCAGCAGCGCCCCGTATACCCCGATCGCCAACATGATCGCGCTGAAACGCATGGTGGTACTCATGCCCGAGGCCATGCCCGCTCGGTCCCTCGGTACGCAGGCCATGATGTTTTTCTGGGTATCGCCATTAAGCAGGCCGGCACCGGCGCCGGTCACTGCAATGGCCAAGGCAAACGGTAGATAACCGCCGACACTCACGGCCCAGGCGCTGAGCAGGTTGCCGCTGCCCACCAGGGCCAGCCCGGTCGCCATCAGGGTCGCGGGGGCGAAGCGGCTGGCCAGGCGTGCGCCGATACGCGGGCAAATCAGCATGGTCAGGGCAAACGGCAGCATGCCCAAACCTGAAGCAATCGCAGAAAATCCCAGGCCGTTTTGCAGGTAGAACGGCAGCAGCGTCATCATCACCTGGGCACACCCGGCATAGGCAAACATCCCCAGCAAAGCGCCGATAAACCGTGGGTACTGGAACAGTTGCAGGTCCACCATCGGTCGGTGTTGCAAGCGCTCCACCCACACAAACAGGCCCAACAGGAACGCGCCGCCGAGCAATCGCGCATAGGTCAACGGGTTGTCCCAGCCGATCCGGTTGGCTTCGATCAGGCCCCAGATCAGGCACAGCAGGCTGGCGCTGAAGGTCAGGCTGCCCCAAGGGTCGAGACGGGCCGATTGGCTGTCGCGTGATTCCGGGATGGCGTGCAGGACCAGCGCCAGCAATGCCAGGCCCACCGGTAGGTTGAGGTAGAAAATCCAGCGCCAACCCATGTAGTGGGTGATCAGGCCGCCGAGGGTCGGGGCGGCGGTCATCGCCACGCCCATGCAGGCGCCCCAGAACGCCCAGGCCTTGGCCCGTTCCAGTTCATCGTGAAAGGCATGGCCGATGGACGCCAGGGCCGAGGTCAGCAGCAACGCTGCACCGACCCCCTTCACGGCGCGGGCGATATCCAGCAGCAGCACGCTGGGGGCGGCGCCACAGCCCAGGGAGGCGAGGATAAAAATACCCAGGCCCCACACCAGGGTCTTCTTGCGGCCGAAGCGATCGGCGATGCTCCCGGCCGGCAGTAGCAGGGCGGCGAACGCCAGCATATAGGCGCTGACCACCCATTCGATATCGACGAAATTGGCCCCCAGGTCGCGGGCGATAGTCGGCAGGGTCACGGCGACAATATTGGTGTCGAGGACAATCAGCGAGCAGACCCCAGAAGCGGTCAACAGCGTAAGGCGTGGGCTGACCGGGCTCATGGCGTGATTACCTGGAAGGCAATAGGCAATGTGGGTTTGACGGGCATCGCAAGGACTCTCTACTGTGGGCGTCCTGTCAGCTTATCGTCGGCGCGCAGTGGTTCTGTTAGCCGAGGCCAAGCACATCATTACCTTTGAGCTAATCCTGCAATGGAAATACGGCATTTCCGCTACTTCCTGGCCGTTGCCCGGCACCGCAACTTCACGCGTGCCGCCGAACAGCTGGACATTGCCCCGCCCACCTTGAGTCGGCAGATCCAGGATATGGAACGCACCCTGGGCACCCGCCTGTTTATCCGGCGCCAGCGTGACGTCAGCCTGACAGAGGCGGGCAGCGCGCTGCAGGCCGAAGCCGAGGCCACCGTGCGCCAGTTCGAGTTTGCCCAGCGCAATGCCCAGCGCGCCGGGCGTGGCGAAATCGGCCATATCGAATTGGGCTATGTCGCGTCGGCGGTGTATTCGGGCGTGTTGCAACGCCAGGTGCAGGCATTTTGCGCGGAGTTTGCCGATGTCAGCCTCAGCGTGCGGGAAAGCCCCATGGCCCTGTTGCCGGGGCTGGTGGCCGAGGGGCGCTACGACATTGGCTATATTCGCTCACCGATGACCTTGCCCGACGGTGTGGAGGCGCTACGCCTGGGCAGCGAAGGTTTTGTCCTGGCGTTGCCCCAGGGTTCGTGGCTGTTGGGCTTGAAGGCAATCACCTGCGAGCATTTACAGAACGAGACCTTCATCCTGCCCGAGCAAATCAGCGGCACCTTGCAGGTGGCCGCGCAAGGTGGTTATGCCCCGCGCCTGGGGCCCCAGCCGGGAGGCCTGGTGGCGGTGATCGCCCTGGTGTCGCTGGGGCAGGGGGTGGCGGTGGTGCCGGAATCGGTGGTGGGGCATGTCAGCCTGCCGGGTGTGCAATATCGCCACATCCAGGGCAACGACGCGTCGTCGTGGCTGTCGCTGATTTACCGGCGCTTTGAAAAAGCCCCGGCGGTGGCGCGGTATATCCAGCACATCAAACACAACCCCACCCGGTAAGGGGCCCGTGGCGAGGGGGCTTGTCCCCCGCTGGGCTGCGCAGCAGCCCCAAAACCTGTCAGCGCGGTTTACCTGAATATTCGCAGCGTGTTTGTTGGGGCTGCTGCGCAGCCCAGCGGGGGACAAGCCCCCTCGCCACGGGTTTGGGTTCCCCCTTGGTTGAGCGTTATTAGCTAAAAGCTATGTTTTCAAGAACTTTGAAAGGGCAGGGTCTTGAAGTGGACTTGGCTTTCAAGGGCCTCATCGCCGGCAAGCCCGCTCCTACAGGGTCAGACGGGGTTGGATCGAGTCCGCCAGTTGCGTGAGGATCAGGCAGCAGGACACTGCGCCGGCATCCAGCACCCCCAGCGAGCGTTCGCCCAAGCGGCTGGCCCGGCCGATCTTGGCCACCAGGTCCTTGGTCGAGTCGCGCCCTTGTGAGGCTGCACTTTTCATCGCGTCCAGGGCATCACCGAAGGATGCGCCGCCTGCCTGCGCCCGTTCAAACGCCTCCACTGCCGGGATCAGGGTGTCCATCAAACACTTGTCGCCCACGCCGGCTTCGGTGATGTCCTGCAATGAGGTCAGGCCGCCGCGCAGTAAATGGGCGAAGGTGGCGGCATCAATGTTTTCGCTGCCGCGCACTTCGTCGGCCATGCCGATAAACAGGCTGCCATACAGCGGGCCCATAGAGCCGCCGATGCCCTCCATCAGGCTCAGGGTCAGTTCATCCAAGGCCTCGGCCAGGGTCAACTGCCGGCCTTCGAGGGTACGGCCGCAATGGGCGAAGCCCTTGGCCATATTGATGCCGTGGTCGCCATCGCCAATCGCGCCGTCGACTTCGCTGAGGTATTCACGGTTGGCGACGATCACACTCACCAAGTCAGTGACAATCGCGCTGCCGTCGTGGGTAGAGAAATGCTGGCTCATGGTTTATTCCGCCTGGGTCATGCCGATGGAGCGGCAAGGTTGGTCGATCAGGGTTTTCAGCTCGGCATCCAGGCCCAGCAGGGTCAGGGTCACGCCCATCATTTCCAGGGAGGTGAAGTAGTTGCCGACGTAGCAGCGATGGATCTTCAGGCCCTTGGCCTTGAGTTGGTTTTCGACTTCGGCGTAGAAAATGTACAGCTCCATCACCGGCGTCGCACCCAGCCCCGAGACCAGCACCACCACGCTGTCATCCTGGCTGAAATCCCGGTCGGCGAGGATCGGTGCCAGCATGCGCGCGGCCATGGCGGCGGCGGACTCGATCGGAATCACTTCGATGCCGGGTTCGCCGTGGTGGCCGATACCCAGCTCCATCTGGCCGTCCGGGATCTGGAAGTTCGGCTTGCCCACCGCCGCAATGGTGCAGGGCGTCAGGCCGATACCGATGGAGCGACAGTGATCGACGGCCTTCTGCGCGACGCGAATCACTCCATCCAGGTCATAGTGTTGTGCGGCGGCGGCACCGCCGATCTTCCACATGAAAATTTCCCCGGCCACCCCACGCCGCTTGGCGATATCGGCCTTGGGCGCCGATGCCACGTCATCGTTGGCGACCACGGTGCGGATCTGCATGTCTTTGCTGGCGGCCATTTTCATCGCTAGCTTCACGTTCATGTTGTCGCCGGCATAGTTGCCGTACAGGCAGGCCACGCCCGCGCCGTGATCGGCGGCGCGGAAGGCATCGAAAAAGCTTTTGGCGGTGGGCGAAGAGAAGATTTCGCCGACGGCCACGGCGTCCACCAGGCCGGGGCCCACGTAGCCGAGAAACGCCGGCTCATGGCCGGAGCCGCCGCCGGTGACGATGCCCACGCGGCCTGGGCCCGAGGGCTTGGCCTTGCTGATCACGCGGGGGTTGGTGTCGCTTTGGCGCAGTTCGGGATGGGCGACCAGAATGCCGCGCAGCATGTCCTCGACCACTTGGTCCGGATCGTTGATGACTCGATTCATAACGCGGGTTCCTGTTCTTGTTGTGAGCAACTAACTGTAGGAGCGAGCTTGCTCGCGAAAAACGTTAACGCTAACGCGGGCTACCTGGATGAGTGCGTCGCCCTCAGGTTTTTCGCGAGCAAGCTCGCTCCTACAGTAAAAAGCGGTTGGGGTGTTTTAGGGTTCGAGTACGACCTTCAAGGACTTGTCCCCGCGCTCCATCACCGCAAACGCTTCCTTGAAATCCGCCAGCGCAAACTTGTGGGTCACCACGTCGCGCATGTCGATCTTGCGCTTGCCGATAAAATCGATGGCCCGCGGGTACATGTAGGGGCCCAGGTGTGAACCGAGCACGTCCAGTTCCTTGCGGTCGCCAATGATCGACCAATCTACCGTGGCCTCGTCGTTGAACACGCTGAATTCGACGAAGCGCCCCAGCTTGCGCAGCATCGCCAGGCCCTGATTCACCGCCTTGTGGTGCCCGGTGGCTTCGATGTAAATGTCGCAGCCGTAACCGTCGGTGATTTCGCGGATTTTCGCCAGTACATCAACCTCGGCCGGGTTCCAGACCTCATCGGCGCCCATGCGCAGGGCCAGTTCGGCGCGTTCGGGTTTCATGTCGAGCACGATCAGGCGTTTGGGGTTGCGCATGCGCACCGCGCCGATGATGCCCAGGCCCAGGGTGCCGGCGCCGGCCACGACCACTACATCGTCGAAATCCACATTGGCCCGTTCGGCCGCGTGCAGCGAGCAGGCCAGGGGTTCGATCAGGATTGCCTCGTCCGGCGCGATGGAGTCCGGCACCTGGTGGATGATGCCTTCCTTGGTGAAAATCATGTACTGGGCCATGGCGCCCTGGACGTTGTTCTGGAACCCGTAGAGGTCGTGTTTCTGGCACATCCAATACTGGCCGTGGTTGCAGAAGCGGCAACCCCAGCACGGCACGATCTGCTCGGAAATCACCCGGTCGCCGACTTTCACTCCACGCTTCTCGGCACCCGGGCCCAGGGCGACTACGCGGCAGACAAACTCATGCCCGGGAATCATCGGCGGCTTTACGTAGCGCGGCTGCTCGGCGTCGCCCCAGAACGATGGTGCGCCGCGATAGGTCTTGATATCGCCCATGCAGATGCCACACAGCTCGACCTTGGTCAGAATCTCGTCGGGGCCGGGTGTGGGGACGTTGACGGTTTCCAGGCGATAGTCTTCCGGACCATGGCAGACCACGGCCTGCATGGTCTTGGGGATCACCGGGTGGAGTTGTTCGGCGGTACGTTCGGTAGCGGTGGACATGACAAACCTCACGACGAATAGATGGGTTACTGAATGCTGTAGCCGCCGTCGATCACCATATTGGCGCCGGTGACCATCTGGGCGGCATCGCTGAGCAGGTACAACGCCAGCCCGGCGATTTCATCGGGCTGGGCAAAACGGCCTGCAGGGATCTGCAATTTGGCCCGTTCGCCCACTTCGCCCGCCCAGGCTTTCTTGCCCAGGGCGGTTTCGACGATGGTGGGGGAGATGGCATTTACAGTGATGTGCGGTGCCCATTCCATGGCCAGGACCTTGGTCATGCCAACAATCGCGGCCTTGCTTGCGCAATAGGCCACATGCCGATCCAGGCCGATCACCGCGGCCTGGGACGCCAGGTTGACGATGCGCCCGCTGCCCTGGGCGAGCATGTGCCGGGCGCAGGCCTGGGCCACGAAGAAGCTGGCCTTGAGGTTGATATCCAGGGTGGTGTCCCAGGCGTTTTCGCTGACGTCGATGGCCTTGTCCAGCATCACCACGCCGGCGCTGTTGACCAGGTAGTCCAGGCGTTTGAAGTGCGCGAACACGTAGTCGATGCTGCTCTGCACCTGGTCGAGTTGGCGCAGGTCGACGGCAAGGCCGATATGCCCGTTGCCCAGGCTGGCGGCCACTTCAACCACGGCCGGATCGCGGTCGAGCAAGGCCACGCGGGCACCACGCTCCACCAGCAGGCTGGCGCACGCCAGACCAATCCCTGCGGCCCCGCCGGTGATCACGGCGCAACGGCCGCTGAGGTCGAAGGCTTGGTTCCAGAATCCAGACATTGGTTTAACTCCATTCTCTCAGTCGCTGGAGATTCAAATGTGGGAGCGGGCTTGCTCGCGAAGGCGGTGGGTCAGCCAACTGATGTGTCTTCTGACACACCGCCTTCGCGAGCAAGCCCGCTCCCACATTTGGATAGTATTTACGGGTCGGAACCGCTATTTAGTACCGCTGACCTGCCGATACAGCGCATCCGCATTCCCATTGGTCACCGGCACCCACGGCAGGATGTAGTTCTTCGCGGTGCCGTCGGCCCATTTCACGTCCTTGGCATAGCGCTCCCAAATCACCGACTTGGGTTTGTAGTCTTCGCCCGCCAGTTGCCGCAGGGCCACATCCAGTGCGCCCTGGGATTGAGCCTGGGCGTCTTGCAGGAAGGTGGTGACTTCATCTCTTTTGGCTGCCTGGATCGCATCGGGCATGCCGTCGATGGAGGTGACGGGCACGTCCTTGGACGTCAGGCCATGGGACTTGAGGGCCTGCACGGCGCCGAGGGCCATGTCGTCGTTTTGCGCGATTACCCCGTTGATGCCTTTGGGGTGGGCATTGAGCCAATCTTCAGTCAGGGTCAGGGCCTGGGCGCGGTCCCAGTTGGCGGTCTTTTTCTCGATGATCTTGATCCCGGGGTGTTTGCCCAGCACTTCCAGCTCGCCTTTTTCCCGGTCGATCTGCGCCGACTGGCCAATCGGGCCCTGGATGATCACCACATTGCCCTTGCCCTGGAGTTTGTCGACCATGGCCTGGGCCTGTAGGCGCCCGCCCTCGACATCATCGTTGCCCACGTACGGCACGCTGGCATCGGCGACCTTGGTGTTGGAGGCAATCACCACCACATCATTGGACATCGCCTGCTTCACGGTGCCAACGCCGGCCTTGGTGTCGATGGGCACAAAGAGGATCGCGTCGTAGCGCTGGGTCACCATGTTTTCGATCTGGTTGTTCTGGGTCAGCGCGTCATAGTTGCCGTCGAAGACGGTCAACTGCACGGTGCCGTCCTTGACCGCCGGGTGTTCTTTGAGCTCGCGTACCCAGTTCTGCATGAACTGGCCCTTGAGGCCGTACACGGCAGCGCCGACTTTGTAGGTCTTGCCATCGGCGGCCAGGGTGATGCTGCTGGCGAGCAGGCTGAGGGCCGCAACGGCGGCAAATGATGTAGCGAATTTCATGATGAGAACTCCGTTTATTGTTGTGGTCGTTCAGTTCGTTCAGAGGAAAAGCGACTAGCGTTTTTTCTTGCGCCACACGTCAATCAACACCGCGAGCACGATGATCAGGCCCTTGGCGACCTGCTGGTAATAGGAGGACACGCCGAGCAGGTTCAGGCCGTTGTTGATTACCCCGATCAGCAGGGCGCCGAACAGCGTGCCGACAATGGTGCCGACGCCGCCGGACAGGCTGGTGCCGCTGATTACCACGGCGGCAATCGCATCCAGCTCATAAGACATGCCGGCCTGGGGCAGGGCGGAGGTAGTGCGCGCAGACAGCACCACGCCTGCCAGGCCAGCGAGCAGCCCTGAGACCACGTACACCGAGAACGTCACCTTGCGCACGCCGATCCCCGAGGTACGCGCGCTTTTTTCATTGCCGCCCACCGCGTACACGTAGCGTCCGTAGGTGGTGTAGCGCAGCACCATCCAGAAAATCAGTGCGACCACCGCAAAGATGATGATCGGGATACCAATCGGCCCAAGCTTGCCGATCCCCAAGGCCAGGTAAGCGTCCGGCAGGTCGGTGACCGGGCTGCCGTCGTTGAGGATGAAGGTCATGCCCCGGGCAATGCTGAGCATGCCCAAGGTAGCGACAAAGGGTGGGATCGACAGGTTGGCCACCATGAAACCGTTGACCATCCCCAGCATCGCCCCGGCAAACATCCCGGCGCTGACGGCAGCGAGCAGGCCGTAGCCCTGGGTCGCCACCAGGGCGCTGCAGAGGCCGGCGAAGGCGAGGATCGAACCGACCGAGAGGTCGATGCCCTTGGTCAGGATCACATAGGTCATGCCCACTGCAAGGATGCCGTTGATCGAGGTCTGGCGCAGGATGTCCATCCAGTTGCGCCAGGTCATGAAGTATTCGCTGGAAAACGCCATGACCACGCACAGCAGGATAAACACCAGCGGCAGGCCAAAGCGGTCGAGGGACAGCCGCAGGCGGCTGCGCACGGGGGTGGTGAGCGGGGCGGTAATGGTTTTGGCATTCATGAGGCAAGACTCAACAAGGCTTCCTGGGAAAGGTCGGTGTCGCTGCTGATAGTCACCAGCCGGCCACCCTTGAAGACGGCGATACGGTCACTCAGGTGCAGCAGCTCCGGGGCCTCCGACGACACCACGATGGCCGCGCCACCGGCGCGCACGAACTGGTCCAGCAAGTGATAGATCTCCTGCTTGGCGCCTTCATCGATGCCCCGTGTCGGCTCATCGCACAGTAGGCACACCGGTTGGGTCGACAGGCATTTGGCAAGCACCACCTTCTGTTGATTGCCGCCGCTCATGGACGCCACTGGCAGGTCCAGGGAGGTGGTCTTGATCTGCAGGCGCTTGACCATGTCCTCGGCCAATTGGTTTTCCTTGCGCGCATTGATCAGCGACCAGCTCGACAGCTGCTTGTACGCCGATAACGCGATGTTCGAGAGGATGCTGGAACTGAGCACCAGACCGCTTTCCTTGCGGTCTTCGGTGACCAGGGACATGCCGGCGCGGATGGTCGCCTTGGGCAGGCCGATGGGCATGGGTTTGCCTTGCAGGGTGACGCTGCCGGCATCCGGGGTGGTCAGACCGTAAATGCAATTGAGGAACTCGCTGCGCCCCGAGCCCATCAGGCCATAGATGCCGAGGATTTCGCCCTGGCGCAATTGCAGGCTGATGTCCTGGAACTCGCCGCTGCGGCTCAGGCCCTGGACGTCCAGGCAGCACTCGGCGGCGCTTTCGCGGCCAACCTTGTGGTCGATACGCGTCAATTCCTGGCCGACAATGCCGCGCACCAGATGGGCACGGTCGATGTCGGCCATGCGCCCGCTTTCGACGAAGGCGCCATCGCGGAAGATGCTGTAGTCGTCGGCAATCTGCGAAAGCTCGCTGAGGCGATGGGACACATACACGATACCGGCGCCTCGGGCGGTGAGGCGGCGGATGGCCTTGAACAGGGTTTCGGCTTCGCGCTCGCCGATGGCGGAGGTGGGCTCGTCCATGATCATCACCTGGCAGTCATGGCTGAACGCTTTGGCGATTTCCACCAACTGGATCTGCGCCACGCTCAAGCGATGCATGGGCGCGCTGGCCTCGACGTCGAACTCCAGGCTTTCCAGCAGTTCGCGGGTGCGTCGGTTCAGCGCCTTGCTGTCGACGATGCAGCCGGCGCGCCGTGGTTCGCGGCCCAGCCAGATGTTCTCGGCGACGGTCATGTAGGGGATCGGTTCCAGTTCCTGGGTGATCATCGCGACCCCCGCTGCCAGCGCTTCGCTGGGGCGCTGGAAATGCACGGGGGCGCCATTGAGCAGGATGCTGCCGGCGTCACGCTGGGTGATGCCCATCAAGATACTGAGGAACGTGGATTTGCCGGCGCCGTTGCCGCCGCACAGGGCATGCACACTGCCGGCCCGCAGCGAGAGGCGGCCGTCACGCAGGGCAGGGATGCCGGCATAGGCCTTGGCGACGTGTTCAGCCTGGAGCAGTAATGGCGTAGCCATTGGCGTGTCCTCGTGCTGTGAATTCTTATTAGGTACACAGTCGTGTTGCTGCGTGAGCATATGTGTATCAAATGAAATTCTGATCAGTCAATCTCTTTCATTGAAAACTTGTAGTCGCCTGCGATTTCTTGATTCGTGGCGTTTTAGAGGGCTTTGACTGGCAGGTCAGTTAAATCGTGCTTGACAGTTGTCAGTGAATATCCGAGAAATGGCTGATCGGAATTTCACTGAGTGATCATATGATCAGTCTTAAGTCTCACCACGGCAGCGGAGCCTAATGCCATGAACACACCTTTCCCGGTGGCTATCGGATGTGACGAAGCGGGTTTTGAGCTCAAGGAGTTGTTGAAGCGCCATATCGAGGCGCTGGGGTATCCGGTGACCGACTTTGGCACCCACTCCACGGCCCCGGTGCTCTACCCGGATATTGCGCTGACGGTAGCCACGGCCATCAACGCCGGGCAGCAGCGCCTGGGCGTGCTGGTGTGTGGCACGGGCATCGGCATGGCCATCTCGGCCAATAAAGTGCTGGGGATTCGCGCGGCCCAGGCCCATGACACCTATTCGGCGGAACGGGCGCGCAAGAGCAACGATGCGCAGATCCTGTCCATCGGTGCACGGGTGGTGGGAGCGGAGCTGGCCAAGAGCATCGTCACCGCGTTTCTGGCCTCGGAGTTCGAGGTGGCGCGATCCGGGGCCAAGGTCGAGCGCATCAATGCCATTGAGCGTGATGGGCATCAGTAGTGGACGTAGCGGGGCAAGAGTCGGGAGAATGCGCCTTTGACGCCGAAACGGAAGCCCGTCCCCATGAGTGACAGCACCCTGCGCACCGCCAGCGATATCGATCTGATGACCGAAGTGGCGATGCTCTATTACCTTGAGAACGTCACTCAGGAAGCCATCGCCAAGCGGTTTGACCTGTCCCGGGCCAAAGTCAGCCGGCTGCTCAAGCGTGCGCGCGATGAAGGGATTGTCGAAGTGCGGGTGTTGCAGCATCCGGCAATGAACAACGAACTGGAGCAGGCGCTGGTGGAGCGCTTCCAGTTGGACCGTGCATTAATCGCGGTCGACCACAGCGACGCCGACACCCAGCGCTCCGCCGTAGCCAGCCTGGTGGCCAACTACCTGAACAAGACCCTGGGCGACGGCATGATTGTCGCCGTGGGCATGGGCCGCAATGTGGGGGCGGTAGCCGATAACGTGTTTTTGCCGGTGACGCGCAACTGCACGTTTGTCTGCGCCATTGGCGGTTCGCTCAAGGCTGGCGAATACATGAACCCTGACCATATCTGCCGACGCCTGGCCCTGCGCTTTGGTGGTGAGAGCGAAAGTCTGTACGCCCCAGCGCTGGTGGCCAACCCGGAACTGCGCAGCGTGCTGATCAGCAACGACACCGTACGCTCCACCCTCGACCGCGCACGGCGGGCCGATATGGCGCTGATCGGCATTGGTGACATGAGCGAGAACAGCAACATGGTGCGCATGGGCTGGTTTTCACCCCAGGAAATCGCCCAGGCGCGTTTGTCCGGCACCGTGGGCGACATGATGGGCTACGACTTTATCGACATCCATGGCCAGCCGGCGGTCAACGCCATTCAAGGGCGGGTGATCGGCTTGACGGTACAGGAGTTGTTCCGCATTCCCGATGTGGTGGCAATCGCCAGTGAAAACACCAAGGCGGCGGCGACGTTGGGGGCGTTGCGCTCGGGGGTGATCAATACCCTGGCGACCACGGTGACCAATGCCCACACCATCCTGGCGCTGGACGACGCGACCCGCAAAACCTGACCCGCTCGCTCATGGAGCTGGCTTGTGTGGGAGCTGGCTTGCCTGCGATAGCATCACCGCAGCGTGACGGATACATCGAGGGGCGTGCATCGCAAGCCGGCTCCTTCAGGGGTTTGCGGGGTGCTTTTACAGATCTTGTAATAGTTTTAAATTGTGGGGAATTTGTATTTCGACTGTAGGATTAAAGTCCTTTTCTCACTGCAGGACTTGCATGAACACCCTCTCGGAGCCCCCCAGTCGTCTTTCCCCAAGACCTCTATTGCCGCCGTTCCCGCTGAAGCATCCCCTATTCAGACTGCTAACCTTTTCCCGGCCATCGGACCGCGTTTTGTTGTGCCCGGCATTCTGAACATCAATAAAGAGACAGAGACTTCTATATGGAATGGTTAGCGGATCCAACGGCCTGGCTCGGCCTGTTGACCTTGATTGTGTTGGAACTGGTATTGGGTATCGACAACCTGGTGTTTATCGCGATCCTGGCGGACAAGCTGCCACCGGAGCAGCGTGACCGTGCGCGGTTGATTGGTCTGTCCCTGGCGCTGATCATGCGCCTGGGCTTGTTGGCGAGTATTTCCTGGTTGGTGACCTTGACCCAGCCGTTGTTCGAGGTGTTCGACAAGAGCTTCTCCGGACGTGACCTGATCATGCTGTTTGGTGGTGTGTTCCTGTTGTTCAAGGCCACCATGGAATTGCATGAGCGGCTCGAAGGGCATGTCACCGAACGCACCGGCAATGCGGCCTACGCGATGTTCTGGCCGATCGTGGCGCAGATCGTGGTGCTGGACGCGGTGTTCTCCCTCGACGCGGTGATTACTGCGGTCGGCATGGTGGATGAACTGGCGGTGATGATGATCGCGGTGATCGTGTCCATCGGCGTAATGATCGTGGCCAGTAAGCCGCTGACCCGCTTCGTCAACGCGCACCCGACGGTGATCATGCTGTGCCTGGGCTTCTTGATGATGATTGGTTTCGCCCTGACTGCCGAAGGCCTGGGCTTCCATATCCCCAAAGGCTACCTGTACGCGGCCATCGGTTTCTCGATCCTGATCGAGGTGTTCAACCAGATCGCCCGGGCGCGCCGCAAGAAGTCGGCGCAAGGCCTGCGGCCGATCCGTGAACGTACGGCTCATGCGGTCATGCGCCTGCTGGGTGGTCGCAGCCTGGCGGTGGAAGAAGTGGGTGAAGACGTTACCGACCTGCTCGATGGCGGCGATAACCCTCAAGGCCCGCTGTTCGACCGTCGCGAACGGATCATGATCAGCGGCGTGTTGCAGTTGGCCGAGCGGCCGATCCGCACCTTGATGACCCCGCGCGCGAATGTGGACTACATCGATCTGGCTGACGATCCGGAGACGATTCGCCTGAAGCTGATGCACTCGTCCTACTCGCGCTTGCCGCTGATTCGCAACGGTGCGGTGGATGAGCCTTTGGGCTTCGTGCATAAGAAGGAACTGCTCAAGGAGTACCTGGCCGGCACTGAGCCGAACCTGGAACACCTGGCGCGACGGGCGATCAACCTGCTCGACAGCTTCTCGATCCTCAACGCCCTGGAACAGATGCGCCAGGAGTCGACGCACATTGCTTTCGTGATCAACGAGTTCGGCGACTTCATGGGGGTGTTGAGCATGACCGACATTCTTGAGTCCATCGCCGGTGAGTTGCCGGATGCCAGTGAAGTGGAAGGCCCGGATATCGTCGAAGAGCAGGGCGGTTACCGCGCCAATGGCGCGTTGAACCTGAACCTGATCCGCCAGCGCACCGGTTTCCAGGCGATGGCCACCGAGGATTACCAGACCCTTGCCGGCCTGGTCATGAGCCTGTTGGATCGCCTGCCGGTGGTAGGCGACAGCCTGGAGTACGCAGGCTGGCGCCTGACCGTAGCGGCGGTGGAAGAGCGGCGGGTGACGCAGGTGTTGCTGACCCCTGTCGCCGTGGGTTAACGGGGCCTAGCCCTTTTGGTCGGCACACCACGGGTGTGCCGCTCGAAGGTTTTCTTCAGGGTCTGCTCCTGGGTTTCCCAGGGGCCGAACCCTTTGAGTGTTTCGACCAGCCTGCCGTTTTTCAGTATCAGCAGCGTCGGCGTGCCGGTGACGTCGGGATGCCGAGGCGTCTGGGTGGTATCGAGCACATAAAGGGCTGCCTGGCGGCGATAGCGGCTGGCCACTTTACTGAACAGTGGCTTGGCCGCACCGCATGCCGAGCACTGGGGCGATACAAAGAGCATGAACACCGTGCGCTGTGTCTGCAGCGCCCGTCTATACGCATCCGCGTCATCGATTACTGTGTTGATCAGTCCCATGACAATCTCCTTCAGGTCCGTGGCCAAACCCTAAGCCGGTTGGGCCAGGCGGTCTACTGTCAGAATTCACAGGTAGCGCACCCCGATGTGAAAGATCGCAACGGATTGGGGCCTACGGTAGCAGTGCGCGAGTCGTCGCGGGCGGGGCGTTGGTGGCTTGGCGATTTCTTATGTGCATGATTTAAAACGACTTTAACGCTTGAATATTTTTCTGGAGCTGGCTGTGGCACACTTTCTGCTGTTTATTCCGTTGTTACACACCATGGTCCGTTATAGCGGAATAAGCGGCTTCCGCCACGCCTGGCGCAATTCCTGAAAAATATCCGTTTTTAATCAAGGAGCAATTTTATGAGCGTTACTCGTTACGGCGTCGGCAGCACCGCCGGCGGTGGCCAACCCCGCCCATTCGCCCGTGCAGTGGAGGCGGATGGCTGGCTGTACGTGTCGGGGCAGGTGCCGGCGGTGGACGGTGAGATCATCAATGGTGGGATTGTCGAGCAGACCCACCAGACCATGAAGAACGTGGTGGCGATCCTTGAAGAGGCAGGTTTCGAGCTTAAAGACGTGGTCCGGGTGGGTGTATGGCTGGAAGACCCACGGGATTTCTGGAGTTTCAACAAAGTCTTCGGTGAATACTTCACTCCTGAACACGCTCCGGCACGGGCCTGCGTGCAGGCGAATATGATGGTTGATTGCAAGGTCGAGATCGATTGCGTGGCCTACAAGAAAAAAGGCTGAATGCCTGATCTCCCGACCGCATGCGATTCAAAATGTGGGAGAGGGCTTGCTCGCGAAAACGGTGGGTCAGTCAATTATTTAGTGACTGATACTGCGCTTTCGCGAGCAAGCCCGCTCCCACAGGGGATTGTGCGCAAGTCCTATGATTTCCCGGACCGAAGACCACCATGACCGAAGACACCATCAAACGCCGTGCAAAAGGCCTGGACCGGGCGTTCGATATCCTCGATTTTCTCAAGGAAGTCGGCCAGCCCCTGCGCCCCAACGATATTGCCAGTGGCATCGGCAGCCCCAAATCCACAGTTTATGAACTGGTTGCATCCCTCCTGGAGCGGCGCATTCTCGAAACCGTGGGCCAGGACGGCCACGTCTACCTGGGGCGCCAGCTGTACTTCCTCGGCCAGGCGCACTTGCGCCATTTCGACCTGACTCGCGAGGCCGATCACGTGTTGCAGGCGATCGTCAGCCAAACCCGCGAGACCGCGCAGATGTGCCTGCTCAACGGGCGCAAGTACACGGTGGCGCTGATGCGCGAGGGCGAGCGGCATTTCCGGATTTCTTCGGATATCGGTGAGAACGCACCGATCCCCTGGACCGCCTCCGGACGCTTGCTGCTGGGGCATTTGAGCGACCAGCAGATCATCGACCTGATCGACCACGACGATTTCATCCTGCCGGATGGCCAGCGCCTGCCCCTGGACACCTTCCTCAGGCAGATCCGCCAGGCCACCCTCGATGGCTTTTTTTCCTTCGACAGTGTTGCCGACACCTTTACCCACTGCTTTGCCGCCCCGGTGCGCGATGCCCAGGGCATCGCCATTGCGACCCTGTGCATCGTCGCCCCGCGGGCCGACGCCCAGAACAATTACAACGACTACCGCCGGGTGCTGATCGACAGCGCCAACCACCTGGCCCGTCGTATCAATGAATAGCCAAACGGAGTAATCCCATGCCGGTCTTCAATGCCGTTGAAAAAGGCGCTGCCGCCAGCGGTGCCCACCTGGTACGCGACGTCAGCCTGCCCGCCCTGGTGCTGCACCGCGCAGCACTGGAACACAACATTCGCTGGATGCAGGACTTTGTCAGCAGCAGCGGTGCGCAACTGGCGCCCCATGGCAAGACCAGCATGATGCCGGCGCTGTTCCAGCGTCAGTTGGCGCAAGGCGCCTGGGGCATCACCCTGGCCACCGCCGTGCAGACCCGCGCCGCCTATGCCGGTGGTGTGCGCCGGGTGTTGATGGCCAACCAGTTGGTGGGCGCGCCGAACATGGCGTTGATTGCCGAGCTGCTGGCCGATCCTGATTTTGATTTCCATTGCATGGTCGACCACCCGGACAACGTGGCTGACCTGGGCGCGTTCTTCGCCGCCCGTGGCCTGCGCCTGAACGTGATGATCGAATACGGCGTGGTCGGCGGCCGTTGCGGTTGCCGCAGCGAGCAGGAGGTGTTGGACCTGGCGCGGGCGATCAAGGCCCAGCCGGCCCTGGCGCTCACCGGTATCGAAGGCTACGAAGGGGTGATCCACGGCGAGCATGCCATCAGCGGCATCCGCGCGTTTGCCGCGTCCCTGGTGCGCCTGGCGGTGGATATGCAGAACAGCGGTGCTTTCGACCTTGGCAAGCCGATCATCACCGCATCGGGTTCGGCCTGGTATGACCTGATCGCCGAATCCTTTGCCGCGCAGAACGCCGAGGGGCGCTTCCTCAGTGTTCTGCGGCCCGGCAGCTATGTGGCCCACGACCACGGCATCTACAAGGACGCGCAATGCTGCGTGCTGGAGCGGCGCAGTGACCTCAGCGAAGGCCTGCGTCCGGCCCTGGAAGTCTGGGCCCACGTGCAGTCATTGCCGGAGCCTGGGTTTGCGGTCATCGCCCTGGGCAAGCGTGACGTGGCCTACGACGCCGGCTTGCCGGTGCCGCTCAAGCGCTACAAGGCCGGCGTGCTGCCGGCGGTGGGCGATGACGTGAGGGGTTGCAAGGTCACGGCGGTGATGGACCAGCATGCGTTCATGAGCGTGGCGGCGGGGGTTGAGTTGCGCATTGGCGACATCATCTCGTTTGGCACCTCGCACCCGTGCCTGACCTTTGATAAGTGGCAGGTGGGGTGTCTGGTGGATGAGCAGTTGCAGGTGGTCGAGTCGCTGCATACCTGCTTCTAGGCTGCGGCCACGGTAGGAGCGAGCTTGCTCGCGAAAATCGTCAACGATAACGCTGGTCGTCTGACACCCCGTGGCGATCTTGCGTTTTTCGCGAGCAAGCTCGCTCCTACAGTGGAGGTGTATTTGGAGAGCTGTGAAATGAAGCCAATCCCGCGCATCGCCCTGATCGGCGAATGCATGATCGAACTGCAACACCGCGCCGACGGCAGCCTGCACCAGAGCTTCGGCGGGGATACCCTGAACACCGCCGTCTACTTGCGCCGTGAACTTGGCGCGAACAGCAGGGTGGACTACGTTACCGCCCTGGGCGATGACAGCTTCAGCGATGCCATGTGCGCGCAATGGGCCGAGGAAGGCCTTGGCCTGGAACGGGTCCAGCGCTTGCCGGGCCGCCTGCCGGGGTTGTACTGCATCCAGACCGACGCCAATGGCGAGCGCAAATTCCTCTACTGGCGCAACGAAGCAGCGGTGCGCGATTGCTTTACCACGCCAGGGGCCGAGCCGGTCCTGGCCGCCTTGCCGACCTACGATGTGCTGTATTTCAGCGGGATCACCCTGGCTGTATTGGGCGCGGTGGGGCGTGCACGTCTGCTGGACGTGTTGGCGCAAGCCCGCCAGCGTGGCGCCCGGGTGGTGTTCGACAACAACTACCGCCCGCGTCTGTGGGCCAGTGTCGAAGCCGCCCGCGAGGCCTATCAGCAGGTGCTGGAACAGGTGGATATGGCCTTGCTCACCGAGGATGACGAGCGCGCCTTGTTTGGCTATGCCGACAGCGAGCAGGTATTCGCGGCCTATCCGCAGATCGGCGAAGTGGTGCTCAAGCGCGGGGCGCACGACTGTCTGATTCGCCAGGGCGGCGAGCGTTTTGCAGTGCCGGCGGTAGTGGTCGAAAAGGTGGTGGACACCACGGCGGCGGGGGATTCGTTCAGTGCGGCGTATCTGGCCAGCAGGCTCAGGGGTGGTTCGCCGCAAGAGGCGGCCATGGCTGGGCACCGGCTGGCGAGCCGGGTTATTCAGGTTGCGGGCGCGCTGATTCCCCTGAGCGTGTCGTGCTGATGGGGCTTGTTGTGGCGAGGGGGCTCGTCCCCCGTTGGGCTGCGAAGCAGCCCTGAAACCGGTCACCTCGGTGTGTCTGAAAGGCCGAGGTGAGACTGACTGGGGCTGCTGCGCAGCCCAACGGGGGACGAGCCCCCTCGCCACAATGGTTGCTTGCCACTGAGTTCGTCAGTCGCGGTAGAACACCTGCACCAGGTGATAACCAAACTTGCTCTTGATCGGCCCGTGCACCACCCGCAGCGGTTTTTTGAAAATCACCGCATCGATCACTCCAACCATCTGCCCCGGCCGCACTTCACCGAGGTCGCCGCCGCGCTTGCCGGACGGGCAGGTGGAGAATTTCTTGGCCAGCACATCAAAGGCTTCGCCCTTGGCAATACGCTGCTTGAGCTGTTCGGCTTCCTCGCTGGTCTTGACCAGGATATGGCGGGCTTGGGCTTTCATCGGGCAGTTACCTTGCAACGGTCGGGCTTGAAGGCGCGGGATTATGCATCAACTTGGCCTTTGACGCCGATCATGCTGCGGATTTTTGTGGCCAGTAGATCGATGGAAAAAGGCTTGGCCACCATGTCCATACCGTCCTCCAGAAAACCTTGGCGTTCGGTGGCCGTTTCCGCATAACCGGTCATGAACAGCACTTTGAGCTCGGGGCGATACTGGCGGGCGATTTCCGCCAGTTGCCGACCGTTCATGCCCGGCAGGCCGACATCGGTGATCAGCAAGTCCACCCGCAGGTCAGATTCGAGTAACGGCAGCGCCGTGCGTGCGTCAGCAGCCAGGTGCGCGGTGTAGCCCAATTCATCGAGCAGATTGACCACCAGCATGCGCACCGCCGCATCGTCCTCGACCACCACCACGGCTTCGCCATCGCGCGCCACTGGAGCTTCCATCGGGCTCTGGGGCTGGGGTTTTTCCAGTGCGGTGCCGCGCAGGCGCGGCAGGTACAGGCGCACACAGGTGCCTCGGCCCGGCTCGCTATGGATCGTGACGTGGCCGCCGGATTGCTGGGCAAAACCATAAATCATCGACAACCCAAGGCCGGTGCCCTGGCCGATGGGTTTGGTGGTGAAGAACGGATCGAAGGCCTTGGCCAGGATCTTCGGGGTCATGCCGGCGCCGTTGTCGCATACGCCAAGCATCACGTAGTCGCCGGCCTTGACCGGTTCCAGGGTGGTGATGTCGGTGCCGTCGAGGTAGCTGTTGGCCGTCTCGATGCTCAGTTGCCCGCCATCGGGCATGGCATCGCGGGCGTTGATCACCAGGTTGAGCAGGGCGTTTTCCAGTTGGCTGGCGTCGGTGTTCACCGGCCAGATATCGTTGCCCAGCTGCACCTTGAGGTCGATATGGGCGCCTTTGGTACGCCGGAACAGGTCTTCCAGGGACGTGACCAACTGGTTCGGGTCCAGTGGCCGGCGGTCCAGGGACTGGCGTCGGGAGAAGGCCAGCAGGCGATGGGTCAGGGCGGCGGCACGATGGGCCGAGGACACGGCGGCATCGGTGAAGCGCCCAATCTCATCGCTGCGCCCGGCCGCGATGTAGCGCTGCATCAGGTCCAGGCTGCCGATGATGCCGGTAAGCATGTTGTTGAAGTCATGGGCGATACCGCCCGTGAGCTGGCCGACCGCTTCCATTTTTTGTGCATGACGCAGCGCATCTTCGGCGCGCTCGCGCTCGAACATCTCGTTTTGCAGGCGCTGGTTGGCCTCGGCCAGGGCCTGGGTGCGTTGGGCCACGCGCTCTTCGAGGTTGTCGTTGAGGTGGCGCAGGGCTTCTTCAGTGAGTTTGCGTTCGGTCTCATCGATCACAAAGATGTAGAAACCATTGACCGAGCCATCGGCACTGAAGCGCGGCAGGTACTTCATCAGCGCATGCCGGGGCCGGCCATCGCGATGGGGAGTGACGGTGATGAAACTGCAGGCCTTGCCCTTGAGCGCGGCGGCGATCTTATCGGCGCGTCCGGCATACACCTGGGCACCGATCACTTCGCGGATGGTCTTGCCATACAGCTCTTGCGGGGTCAGGCCATACCAATCGAGGTAGGCACTGTTGTTCAGGCGAAAGCGCTCTTCGTGGTCCACATAGCCGATCAGCACCGGCATGGCGTTGATGATCAGTTGCAGCTCGGTCTGGCTCTGGCGCAGGGCTTGCTCGGTGTGCTTGCGCTCGGTCAGGTCCAGGGCCGCGCCGAGGAATCGCGTCGGTCGGCCATGGTGATCCTTGTAGCAGCGACCACGGGCAAACACCCAGCGCACCTGGCCGTCGGCCTGGAGCAGGCGATACTCCTCGGCGTATTCGCTGCCATGGGTAATGCAATGCTTGATGCTGCGGGCCACCATGCCACGGTCTTCCGGGTGCACGCCTTGCAGGTAATCGCTGATGGGCAGTTGGTGGGCGTTTACCGGATCAACCCCGTGCAACAGGGCAAAATGGCTGTCGGCGATAAAGCGGTCTTCGCTGATATCCCAGTCCCAGGTGCCCACCGCGTCGGTAGCGGCCAAGGCCAGTTGCAAGCGTTGCTCGGTGTCGTGCTGGGCCTTGAGGCTGGCTTCGGAGCGTTGCTGCAGCTCCTGGGCCAGTTGCCGGCGTTCGTTGGTTTCAATGGCGGTCACCAGGATTCCGGCAACTCGGCCACGCTCGTCGCGGATCGGGCTGTAGGTCAGGTCCAGCCAGATTTCCGTATCGCGGTGGTTGCGCGGCAGGACAAAACGCTGCTCGCTGAAGGTGCGCACCTGGCCGGTCAATACGGCGCTGTAGATCGGCGCGGTGAAGTGTTGCAGCTCCGGCCAGACCGCGTGTGTCGGCTGGCCGAAGGCCTGGGGGTGCTTATTGCCAGTCAGCAGGGCGAAGCCATCGTTATAGATTTGCGTGAGTTCGTCACCCCACAGCAACAGCATCGGCATCGGTGAGTGGATGACGATATCGATTGCCGTGCGCAGGCTTTGCGGCCAGTGGCTGGCATCACCGAGGGGGCTTGTGGCCCAGTCCAGCCGCGCGATGAGCGCCGCGGCCTCGCTGCCGGTGGATGATCCGTTCATGTAAGTGTCCTGCGTGTAACGCTTGAAGAATGCCTTGAACCGAATATTCCGTGGTGCGGAAACGGCTGACTACCCCTCGAAAAATAGCATGCTTGAGGGGTTTATCTTCAAATGAGTGCAATGACGCTGAAACCTTTCATCTTTTACGCCAGCTCCGGGCGGTTGCGAAACTGCTCCAGGGCTTCGGGGTTGGCCAGGGCATCGGTGTTTTTCACTGGTTCCCCGTGCACGACGTTTCTTACCGCAAGCTCGACGATCTTGCCGCTGATGGTGCGCGGAATATCACTGACGCTGAGGATTTTTGCCGGCACGTGGCGCGGCGTGGTGTTGGCGCGGATCACTTCGCGGATCTGCTGTTCAAGGGCGGCGTCCAGCTGTTCGCCGTCATTGAGGCGCACAAACAGCACCACGCGCACATCGTCCTGCCAGCGTTGGCCGATGGCCAGGCTTTCCAGGACCTGCGGGACCTTTTCCACCTGGCGATAGATCTCCGCCGTGCCGATGCGTACGCCGCCCGGGTTGAGCACCGCGTCCGAGCGCCCATGGATCAGCAGGCTGCCATTGGCGCGTTGCTCGGCATAGTCGCCCTGGGCCCAGACGCCGGGGAACTGGCTGAAATACGAGGCGTGCAGCTTGTCCCCTTGTGGGTCATTCCATAGGCCAATGGGCATGGCCGGAAAGTGCCGGGTGCACACCAATTCGCCTTTTTCGCCAATCAGTGGTTGGCCCTGGTCGTCCCACACTTCGATCGCCATCGCCAAGCTTTTGCATTGCATTTCGCCGCGCCGTACCGGCAACACCGGGTTGCCGATCACGAAGCAGGAGACGATATCGGTGCCCCCCGACATCGACGACAGGCACAGCTGCTGCTTGATCTGGCGGTACACGTAGTCGTAGCTCTGGGGCGAGAGCGGCGAGCCGGTGGAGATCAAGCCCTTGAGGCTGCCCAGGTCATGGCTGAGGCGTGGTTGCAGGCCGGCCTTTTCCAGGGTGGCGAGGAATTTCGGGCTGGTGCCGAACACGCTGATGCGCTCCTGATCGATCAGGTCAATCAGGCGCTCTGGCCCGGGATGAAACGGCGAGCCGTCATACAGCACCGCCGTGGCGCCGATGGCCAATACGGAGACCAGCCAGTTCCACATCATCCAGCCGCAGGTGGTGTAGTAGAACAGGCAGTCGTCGCGCGACAGGTCGGCGTGCAGGCCGTGTTCCTTGAGGTGAGTCAGCAGCACGCCGCCGGTACCGTGGATGATGCACTTGGGCACGCCGGTGGTGCCGCTGGAGTAGAGGATGTACAGCGGATGGTCGAAGGGGACGGCGACAAACTGCGGTTCGCCGCCCGGGCGGTAGAAGTCATCCCACAGGGCTGCGTTGGCCTGGGTCTGGTAGTCGTCGATACGCGCTTCGGGCCGCGCGTAGGGCACGATGATCAACTGTTGCAGGGACGGCAGGCGCTCGAGGATTTCATTGAGCTTGGCGCTCTGGTCGATCAGCTTGCCAGCGTAGCGATAACCGGCGCAGGTGATCAGCACCTTGGGTTCGATCTGGCCGAAGCGGTCGATCACCCCTTGGGTGCCGAAATCCGGCGAAGAGCAGGACCAGATCGCCCCCAGGCTGGTGGTGGCGAGCATGCCCACCAGGGTTTGCCAGGTATTGGGCATGCACGCCGCCACCCGATCGCCCAGGCCCACGCCGGCCGCTTGCAGGCTGCGCTGCAGGCCGGCGACGTGGCGGGCCAGCTCGGCATAGGTCAATTGTTCACGCTGGCCGTCTTCGCCGATGGCGACCACGGCGGGGTGCTCATCGCGGCGGCGCAGCAGGTGCTCGGCAAAGTTCAGAGTGGCGCCCGGAAACCACTGGGCGCTGGGCATCTGCGCGCCTTCCACCAGTACGGTGCTGGGCGGCGTACGGAACTGCACCTCGAAGAACTCGACAATGGCCGCCCAGAAGGCCGGGCGCTGGTCGATGCTCCATTGGTGCAGGGTGGGGTAGTCGTTGATCTGCAAGGCGTGGCGATCATTGATAAAACGCCGGAACTGGTCCATTCGGGTGTTGTGGATGCGTTCCGGGCTGGGTTGCCAGAGGATGTCGGACATAGGCTCGTCTCTTGTTCTTGTCGCAGATGTTTGACACTGCAAAGATCCCAAGGTGGGAGCGGGCTTGCTCGCGAAAGCGGTGGTTCAGCAATGAATAGGTTGACTGACACCCTGCTTTCGCGAGCAAGCCCGCTCCCACATTTGGTTCTGCGTTGTTCGCAGGGTGGGGTTATTGGGCCAGCCAACCTCCATCGATATTCCACGCTGCGCCACGCACCTGGCTGCCGGCTTCGCTGCACAGGAACAGGACCAGCTCGCCCAGTTGTGGTGGGGTGACAAACTCTAGCGACGGCTGCTTCTCGGCCAGCAGATCATGCTGGGCCTGTTGCGGGTCAACGCCTGCGGCGATGCGATCATCGATTTGCTTTTGCACCAGCGGCGTCAACACCCAGCCGGGGCAAATGGCGTTGCAGGTCACGTTGCTGGTGGCGGTTTCCAGGCCGACCACTTTGGTCAGGCCGATCACCCCATGCTTGGCCGCCACATAGGCCGCCTTGCCCACCGAGCCGACCTGGCCGTGCACCGAGGCGATATTGACGATCCGCCCCCAACCCTTGGCCTTCATGCCCGGCAAGCTCAGGCGCGTGCTGTGGAACACCGACGATAGGTTGATGGCGATGATCGAATCCCAGCGCTCCACCGGGAAGTCCTCCACCGCCGCCACATGTTGGATGCCCGCGTTGTTGACCAGGATGTCGATGCCGCCGAACTCGCGCTCGGCGTAGGCGACCATCTCGGCGATCTGCGCCGGGTCGCTGACATCGGCCGGGTGATGGCCGACTTTGCCGCCAAACGCCTGCACTTGGGCGATCACCGCGCTGGCATCGCCGAAACCGTTGAGGATCAGATTGGCGCCGGCCTTGGCCAGGCTCAGGGCGATGCCCAGGCCGATGCCGCTGGTGGAGCCGGTGACCAGGGCGGTCTTGCCGTTCAATGTCGTCATGAAAACCTCACACAATGCCGGTGGCGTAGAAAGTACCGATCACCACGAACACCGCGAGGGTCTTGATGATCGTGATGCCGAAAATATCTTTGTAGGCTTCGCGGTGGGTCAGCCCGGTGACCGCCAGCAGCGTGATGACCGCGCCGTTGTGCGGCAGGGTATCCATGCCGCCGCTGGCCATGGCCGCGACCCGGTGCAGCACTTCCAGGGGGATATTGGCTGCATGGGCTGCCGAAATAAAGCTCTCGGACATCGCCGCCAGGGCGATGCTCATGCCGCCGGAAGCAGAGCCGGTGATGCCGGCCAGCAGGGTTACGGTAATCGCTTCGTTGACCAGCGGGTTGGGGATGCCCTTGAGCCAGTCGGCCAATACCAGGAACCCCGGCAGCGAGGCGATGACCGCACCGAAGCCGTATTCCGACGCGGTGTTCATCGCCGCCAACAGGGCGCCGCTGACCGCGCTCTTACTGCCTTCGGCCAGCTTGCTCTTGATCGCCGAAAAGCCGAACACCAGGACCATGATGATCCCCACCAGCAACGCGGCCTGCACCGCCCAGATGGCGGTGAGCTTGGCGATTTCCGTGGTGACCGGCGCGCTCATGCCCGGCAGCGCGAGGCTGTGGGTCTTGCCGTACCACTGTGGGATCCAGTGGGTGAACAGCAGGTTCATCACCCCCACCAGAATCAGCGGCGACAGGGCGATCCACGGGTTGGGCAGGCTCAGGTCTTCGGCGGTTTCCGGCTCGTTGCGCAAGTCGGTGCCATAGCCTTCACCGGCCCGCTGGGCCTTGTTGCGCTGGCGTGCCAGGTACAGCATACCGGCGCAGAACACAAAGATCGTGCCGATCAAACCCAGCCAGGGCGCGGCCCAGGCGGTGGTGTTGAAGAAGGTGCTGGGGATAATGTTCTGGATCTGCGGCGTGCCGGGCAGGGCGTCCATGGTGAACGAGAACGCACCCAGGGCGATGGTTGCCGGGATCAGGCGCTTGGGGATATTGCTCTGGCGGAACATCTCGGCAGCGAACGGGTACACCGCAAACACCACCACAAACAACGACACGCCGCCGTAGGTCAACAGGGCGCAGACCAGCACGATCACCAGCATCGCCTGGCGGGTGCCGAGCAAGCGGATGGCAGCCGCGACGATTGAGCGCGAAAAGCCCGACAGCTCGATCAGCTTGCCGAACACCGCGCCGAGCAGGAACACCGGGAAATACAGTTTGATAAAGCCGACCATTTTTTCCATGAACACCCCGGTAAAGGCAGGGGCGACCGCGGAAGGGTCGGTGAGCAGTACGGCGCCAAGGGCGGCGATGGGGGCAAACAGGATGACGCTGTAGCCGCGGTAGGCAGCCAGCATCAGCAGCGCGAGCGCCGCCAGGGCAATGATCACACTCATGGTGTGTCTCCATCGGATTGTTATTGTTGTGGGGTAGAGCTGTAGGAAGGGGCTATAGCGGGAATTGTGCAAAGTTTGTAAGTTGTTGATATGTATAGATATTTAAAGATTTTGGTGATTGGTTTTCGAGTCTTGTCTCTATATCAAGACAAACGAAGTTCCAATGTGGGAGCGGGCTTGCTCGCGAAAGCGGTGTGTCAGCCAATGATTTTGTTGCTGATAGGCCGCTTTCGCGAGCAAGCCCGCCCCCACAAGGTGGTTGTCTTTTATTTGAGATATTTGTCTCTTTATTGAGATTGTTCGATGCCCAGCGCCACCATCTTCTTGTACAGCGTCGAGCGTCCGAGCCCCAACCGCTTGGCCGCCTCGATCACATTGCCCTCACACTGGCGCAACGCTGCAGCAATCAACTGCCGATCAAACCGCTCCCGTGCCGCGCTGAAGGTTTCGACCTCAATGGGCGCCACGGCGCTGCACTGCACCGGGCTGAACGTACCAATCGCCGCGCGAATCTCTTGCGCATCCAGCACCAGGTCATCACTGAGCAAGGCGGCCCGCTCCAACACGTTGCGCAATTCGCGGATGTTCCCCGGCCAGGCATGCTGGGCCAGTAACGCCAGGGCTTCGCGGTCTAGTTCATGCTGGCTGCGCAGTTCTTCAAGGATCGCTTCGCTCAACGCCGGAATATCATCCAGGCGCTCGCGCAGGGGTGGGACCTGGATCGGCAGTACGTTGAGGCGGTAGTACAAGTCGGCGCGAAATTCGCCGCGCTTGATCGCGGCTTCCAGGTCGGTGGAGGTCGCGGCGATCACGCGTACGTCGCTGTGGATCATCTCGTTGGAGCCCACAGGCTCAAACTCTTTCTCCTGCAACACCCGCAGCAGTTTGCTTTGCAGGGGCAGTGGCATGTCGCCGATTTCATCGAGAAACAACGTCCCGCCCTGGGCGATTTGCAGTTTGCCGGGACGGCCCTTGCGGTCGGCGCCGGTGAACGCGCCGGGCGCGGTGCCAAAGAATTCGGCTTCCAAAAGGTCGTGGGGGATGGCGGCGCTGTTGATGCTGACAAAGGCTTTATTGGCGCGTGGCGAGGCACCATGGATGGCCTGGGCCAGCAGCTCCTTGCCGGTGCCGGTCTCGCCCAGCAGCAACACCGGCGACTCGGCACTCGCACTGCGCCGCGCCCGGCGCTTGACCTCCAGGCTGGCGGCGCTGGTGCCGATAAAGTGCGCAAAGTTGTATTTGCTCTGGCGTGAGCGCAGCAGCGAGCGGGTCGAGGCCAGTTCCTGTTGCATGCTCAGGTAGCGCTCGATCATCGGCGAGAGGTTACGCAACTCGTCGAACAGGGCAAAACCGATGGCGCCGATCACCTTGCCGGCATCGTCGTGGATCGGCAGGCGCATTACCACCAGCGGGCCTTTGGGCGTGTCCTGGATATCCAGGAGGATCGGCTGGTCACTGCGAACCACCTGGCGCAGCAGGCTGTTGGAGATCACCTGCTCGCACGGCTGGCCGATGGCCTGGTCAGCGCTCTTGAGGCCAAAGCGCTTGGCATAGCGCTCGTTCATCCACACGATATTGGCGTCGCGGTCGACAATCACAGTGCCTTCGCTGGACTGCTCGATGATTTCAAACAGGGACTGGATCGCCAGGCCGCGAACGTGTTGGTAGTCCTTGAGGCTTTCGCTGGTGTTCATGCTGGCGCCGCCAATACAAAGGTTAATAGGATCACGCCGCCCCTTGTAGGAGCGAGCTTGCTCGCGAAAAACCTGAGGACGCCTCGGGGTGGCAGGCTTTTCGCGTTATCGTTAACGCTCTTCGCGAGCAAGCTCGCTCCTACAAGGGCAGTTGTGTGGCTGCGAGCAGTTCTTGGGTGTAGGGATGTTGCGGTGAGTCGAACACCTCAGCGCTCGGGCCGCGCTCGACCACCTTGCCGTCCTTGATCACGATCATGTCGTGGGCCATGGCCCGCACCACGGCCAGGTCATGGCTGATAAACAGGTAGGTCAGGCCGTACTTTTCCTGCAGTTCACGCAGCAGCGCCACCACTTGTTTTTGCACGGTGCGGTCCAGGGCCGAGGTGGGCTCGTCCAGCAGTATCAATGCCGGGCGCAGCACCAGCGCGCGGGCAATGGCGATGCGTTGGCGCTGGCCGCCGGAGAATTCGTGGGGGTAGCGATGGCGGCTGGCCGGGTCGAGGCCCACATCCTGCAGCACCTTGATCACCTGCGCGTCACGCTCCTGCAGGCTGCAGGGCGCGTGCACTTCCAACCCTTCGCTGATGATCTGTTGTACAGACATGCGCGGGCTGAGGCTGCCGTAGGGGTCCTGGAACACCACCTGCATCTGCTTGCGCCAGGGCTGCATCTGCTTCTGGCTCAGGCCATCAAGGGCCTCGCCCTGGAAGCGGATACTGCCGCTGGACTCCAGCAGGCGCAGGATCGCCTGGCCCAGTGTGGACTTGCCGGAGCCGGATTCGCCGACGATACCCAGGGTCTTGCCTCGTTGCAGCTCCAGGCTGATGCCGTCCACCGCCTGCAGGTACTGCTTGCGCCGGAACAGCCCGCCACCTATGGGGAAGCGCACACTCAAACCGTCGACTTGCAGGACGTTTTCGCGTTGATCCTGGCACAGCGCCGCGCCGACCGGTTCGGCATCCAGCAGCAGGCGGCTGTAGGGATGTTGCGGGGCATTGAACAGGGTTTGGCAGTCGGCCTGCTCGACAATTTCCCCGGCCTGCATCACGCACACGCGCTGGGCAATGCTGCGCACCAGGTTGAGGTCATGGCTGATCAACAGCAAGGACATGCCCAGGCGTTGCTGCAAGGATTTGAGCAGTTGCAGGATCTTGCGCTGCACCGTCACATCCAGCGCGGTGGTTGGTTCGTCGGCGATCAGCAGTTCTGGTTCGCAGGCCAGGGCCATGGCAATCATCACCCGCTGGCGCTGCCCGCCCGACAACTGATGGGGGTAGGACTTGAGGCGCTCTTGCGGGTTGCGGATGCCCACCAAATCCAGCAATTCGAGGATGCGGGCCTGGGCCGCCTTGCCGCCGAGGCCCTTGTGCAGCAGCAGGGTTTCGCCGATCTGCTTTTCGATGCTGTGCAAGGGGTTGAGGGAGGTCATCGGCTCCTGGAAGATCATCGCGATGCGGTTGCCGCGCAGTTTTTGCAGGGCGCTGGGCCCGGCGCCGATCAGCTCCTGACCCCGATAACGCACCGAGCCGCTGCTCGCGGTGCCGGCCAGGGGTAGCAATTGCAGGATCGAATGGGCGGTCACCGACTTGCCCGAACCGGATTCACCCACCAGCGCCAGGCACTCGCCGGGGCGGATATCCAGGCATAGGTTATGCACTACGGTCTGGCCGCTGAAGGCCACGCACAGGTCGCGGATCTCGATCAGGTTGTCGCTCATACGGACTCACTCATGAACGTGGGTCGAAGGCATCGCGCAACGCCTCGCCGATAAATACCAGCAGCGACAGAATCAGTGCCAGGGTGAAAAACGCCGTCAATCCGAGCCACGGCGCCTGCAGGTTCTGCTTGCCCTGGGCGATCAACTCACCGAGGGACGCGCTGCCCGCCGGCATACCGAAACCGAGGAAGTCCAGGGCGCTGAGGGTGGAAATCGCCCCGGTCAGGATAAAGGGCAGGTAGCTCAAGGTGGCGGTCATTGCGTTCGGCAGGATATGCCGGCGGATGATCTTGCCGTCACCCAGGCCCAGGGCTCGCGCGGCTTTGACGTATTCCAGGTTGCGCCCGCGCAGGAACTCGGCGCGCACCACGTCCACCAGGGCCAGCCAGGAAAACAACGCCATGATCCCCAGCAGCCACCAGAAGTTGGGCTCGACAAACCCCGAGAGAATGATCAGCAGGTACAAGACCGGCAGCCCTGACCACACTTCGAGGATACGTTGGCCGAGCAGGTCGACCCAACCGCCGTAATAGCCCTGCAAGGCGCCGGCGGCAATGCCGATGGTGGCGCTGATTGCGGTCAGCGCCAGGGCGAACAGGATCGATACCCGCGCTCCGAAGATCACCCGTGCTAGCACGTCCCGGGATTGGTCGTCGGTGCCCAGCCAGTTCACCGTGGACGGCGGACTGGGGGCAGGGCGAGTCAGCTCGTAGTTGGGCGTGTCATCGCTGAAGGGGATTGGCGGGAACAGCATCCAGCCGCCATCCTTCTTGATCAGGTGCTGCACGTAGTCACTGCGGTAGTCGGCCTGGAACGGCAGTTGCCCGCCGAACTGCTGCTCGGTGTAGCGCTTGAACACCGGGAAGTACAACTCGTCCTGGTAGCTGAGCACCAGCGGTTTGTCGTTGGCGATCAGCTCGCCACCCAGGGCCAGGATAAACAGGCCGATAAACAGCCACAGCGACCACCAGCCGCGGCGGTTTTGCTTGAAGCGTTCGAAGCGCCTGCGGGCCACGGGAGACAGATTGAGCATCAGGCGTTCCTCGCGGCGAAGTCGATACGCGGGTCCACCAGGGTGTAGCAGAGGTCACCGATCAGTTTTATCAAGAGGCCGAACAGGGTGAAGATAAACAGCGAGCCGAAGACCACTGGATAGTCCCGCGACACGGCGGCCTCGTAGCTCATGCGGCCCAGGCCGTCGAGGGAGAAGATCACCTCGATCAGCAGCGAGCCGGCGAAGAACACACTGATGAACGCCTGGGGGATCCCGGAGATCACCAGCAGCATGGCGTTGCGAAACACATGGCCGTAGAGCACGCGCCGTTCGCTCAGGCCCTTGGCCCGTGCAGTAACCACGTACTGGCGCGTGATTTCATTGAGGAACGAGTTTTTGGTGAGGATGGTCAAGGTGGCAAAACCACCGATCACCAGGGCGCTGACCGGCAGCACCAAGTGCCAGAAATAATCGGCGATCTTGCCGATGGTGCTCAGTTGCTCGAAGTTCTCCGACACCAGGCCGCGCACCGGGAACCAGTTCAAGGTAGTGCCGCCGGCAAAGACCACGATCAAAAACATCGCAAACAGGAAGGCCGGCATCGCGTAGCCAATGACGATGGCGGTGCTGCTCCACACATCGAAACTGCTGCCGTGGCGCACGGCCTTGCGGATCCCCAGGGGGATCGATACCAGGTAGGTAATCAGGGTTGCCCAGAGGCCGAGGGATATGGTCACCGGCATCTTTTCCAGGATCAGGTCGGTCACCGTGGCGCCGCGAAAAAAGCTGTTGCCGAAATCCAGTTGGGCATAGCTCTTGAGCATCAGCCACAAGCGTTCGTGGGCTGGCTTGTCGAAGCCGTATTGCTTTTCGATGTCCTTGATCAGCTTGGGGTCCAGGCCTCGGCTGGCGCGTGATCCACTGCTGACGCCGTCGCCGGAGGCCCCGCCGACACTGGCACCGCCAATGCCCTGCAAGTGGGCGATGGCTTGCTCCACCGGCCCCCCGGGCGCCGCCTGGACGATCACAAAGTTCACCAGCAGGATGATCACCAGGGTCGGGATGATCAGCAGAAGGCGCCGCAAGATATAGGCAAACATCAGTGGGCACCTCGCGACTTGCTCAGTTGGGCTTTCATCTGCTCATTGGTCAGGGGTGTCGGGCTGAGTTCCCACCATGACTCCAGCGCCTCGTCGTTGCTGGCTTCGATGGCCGGGCGGCCGAAGCGGTTCCACCAGGCGGCCGAGGTGCCGGGCGGGTAGTAATTGGGGATCCAGTAGTAATTCCATTGCAGCACCCGGTCCAGGGCATGGGCGTAGCTGAGCATCTGTGTCTGGGTGGTGGCGCGCACCAGGCCGGTGATCAGGGTATCGACCGCCGGGTTCTGCAGGACGAAATAGTTGTTGGCGCCTCGGTCGAACGCGGCGGCTGAGCCGAAGTAGTTGTACAACTCAAGGCCCGGCGAGGTGGTGACGGGGAAGCCGGTGACGATCATGTCGTAGTCGCGGCTCATCAGCCGGTTGACGTACTGCGAGGAGTCGATGCGCCGGATGTTCAGCGTAATGCCGATCTGCGCCAGGTTGCGTTTATAGGGCAGCAGCAGGCGTTCGAGGCCGTTTTGCACATTGAGGAAAGTGAACTCCAGGGGTTCGCCGGCGGCATTCACCAGTTTGTCGCCCTTGGGCATCCAGCCGGCTTCTTCGAGTAGGGCCAGGGCTTGCAACTGCTTGTCGCGGATCATGCCGCTGGCGTCGGTGGAGGGCGCCTTGAACACTTGGGTGAAGACTTCGTCGGGGATTTGCCCGCGCAAGGGCTCGAGAATCGCCAGCTCCTCGGCGTCTGGCAGTTGGGTCGCGGCCAGCGGGCTGTTGGAAAAGTAGCTTTGCTGGCGGATGTACAGGTTGCGCATCATCTGCCGGTTGGCCCACTCGAAATCCCAGAGCATGGCCAGGGCCTGGCGCACGCGGCGGTCCTGGAACATCGGTTTTTGCAGATTGAACACGTAGCCCTGGGAGTTTTGCGGCGCATCCTTGGCCAAGTGCGCCCGTTGCAGGCGGCCATCATCCAGGGCCGGGCCGTTGTAGCCGATGGAATAGCCGGTGGCGGAAAATTCACGGTTGAAATCGTAGGCGCCGCCACGTAGGACCTGGCGTGCGACTTCGGTATCGCCGAAGTATTCCAGGCTCAGGCGATCGAAGTTGTACAGGCCGCGGCTGACGGGCAGGTCCTTGCCCCACCAATCAGGGTCGCGCTGGAAGGTGATGGTGCTGCCGGAATTGATCTTGCTGACCTTGTACGGGCCGCTGCCCAAGGGTGCTTCATAACCGCCGCCATTGGCGAAGTCGCGGCTCTTCCACCAATGTTCGGGGAACACCGGCAGGGTCGCGACATCCAGGGGCAGGGTGCGGTTTTGATTGCTGGAGAAGTCAAAGCGCACTTGCAAGGGGCCTTCGACCTCGACGTGTTTGACGTCGGCAAACAGCGTGCGAAAGCGCAGGCTGCCCTGGGTCATCAGCAGGTTGAAGCTGTAGCGTACGTCTTCGGCGGTGATCGGCTTGCCGTCGGCAAACCGCGCCTTGGGGTTGAGGAAAAACCGCAGGTACAGGCCGTCCTCGGCGCGTTCCATCTTTTCCGCCACCAGGCCGTAGACGGTATAGGGCTCATCCAGAGAGCGGTAGGCCAGGGGCGAATACACCCAGCCGTCCAGCTGGCTGACGCCGATGCCTTTGTCGATATACGGCAGGACATGGTCGAAGCGGCCGACTTCCAGGGCCGAGCGCTTGAGGCTGCCGCCCTTGGGCGCATCGGGGTTTACGTAGTCGAAATGACTGAACCCGGCAGGGTACTTGGCGGGCTCGCCGTAGACGGTCAGTGCATGTTGAGGGGCTGCGAACGAGACAGTACTCGCCAGCAGCAAGGCCAGGGTGGAGCCAACCAACGTGAGGAAGTCCAGTCGCATTATCAGCCTTGAACGCCGGGTGAAGAAGGAAGGGGACTTGTACCCTAACCGCGTGCGGGTCGCCAGTCACCCTGCTGCCACACAAACGCAACGGCCCACCAAAAGGCGGGCCGTTGTGTTTTGCAAAGACGTGGATCAGTCCTGGCGGCTGGTCACTTCCAGCAGGTGATAACCGAACTGGGTTTTCACTGGGCCTTGCACGGTGTTGACTGGGGCGCTGAATACGACAGTGTCGAATTCCTTGACCATCTGGCCAGGGCCGAACGAACCCAGGTTGCCACCGTCACGGCTCGATGGGCAGCTGGAGTTGGCTTTGGCGATTTCTGCGAAATCAGCGCCGCCTTCGATCTGGGCTTTGAGTTCGTTGCACTTGTCTTCGGTGGCAACCAGGATGTGACGGGCGGTAGCTTTGGCCATGGTGGGTAACTCCTTGAATAAAAAAGGTGAGCGTACCGGATTCAGGCGGTTATTTCCTGGCAAAGTTCCACTGAGTTATCGGGCCGGGCTCATTGTGGCGAGCGGGCTTGCCCCGCGCTGGGCTGCGCAGCGGCCCCAATGAGTCCGCTGCAGTTTTTCAGGTAAACCGAGGCTGTCAGTTTTAGGGCTGCTGCGCAGCCCAGCGCGGGGCAAGCCCGCTCGCCACAATAAGCCTGCTTGTCACAATAAGGCAGTTACCGTTCAACGGGATGGCCAGTTCGCTTACGCAGGCCCCAGCGTTTTCTGAGCGCGCAGGCGTGCGGTCGCTTCACGCAGCAATTGCTCGGTGCCGTCCCAGCCCAGGCAGCCGTCGGTCACCGAAACGCCGTAGCGCATCGACGGGCTGAGTGGTTGGCAGCCGTCGAACAGATGACTTTCCAGCATCATGCCGATCAATGAAGTGTCGCCCTGCAAGCGTTGCTCCAGCACATCATTGAACACTGCCGGTTGGCGCATCGGGTCCTTGCCGCTGTTGGCGTGGCTGCAATCGACCATGATCCGCGTGGTCACTTTGCTTTTGGCCAGGTCGGTCTTGACCTGGGCCACGCTCTGGCGGTCGTAGTTCGGGCCACGGTGCCCGCCACGCAACACCAGGTGGGTATCGGCGTTGCCTGGGGTCTGGATGATCGCCGGGTGCCCCTGGCTGTCGACGCCGAAGTGGCGGTGTGGGTGAGCCGCAGAGCGCATGGCGTCACAGGCGATGGCCACGCCACCGTCGGTGCCGTTCTTGAAGCCCACGGGCATGCCCAGACCGCTGGCCATTTCCCGGTGGATCTGCGATTCGGTGGTACGGGCGCCAATGGCGACCCAACTGAGCACGTCATCGAAGTAGCCAGCGGCCATCGGTTGCAGCAGCTCGGTGGCAACCGGCAAGCCCAGGCGCAGCATTTCGCGCATCAACTCCCGCGACAGCGTGAGGCCGGCGGCCATGTCATCGCTGCCATCGAGGTGCGGGTCGTAGGCCAGGCCTTTCCAGCCGATGGTGGTGCGCGGTTTTTCGACGTAGGCACGGATCACCAGGAGCATCTGGTCACTGACGTCATTGGCCAGTTTCTTCAGATTGCGCGCGTATTCCATGGCGGATTCGGGATCATGGATCGAGCAGGGGCCGACGATGATCAGCAGACGAGAGTCTTCGCCATTGAGAATCGCGCGGATGGCTTGGCGATGTGCGTTGACTTGTTCGGTCAGGAACGGGCTCAGGGGCAACTGGTGCTTGAGCTCAAGGGCGCTGGGCAAGCGCTGGGTCAGCGCTTCATTGGCGCTGGACAGGGTGGTGACGGGCAGGGCGGCGATGGAGGAGTTCATATTTTCTGCTTCCTGGGCAAGCGGCGGGCTGTTCCCGCACGCTCTGCCCTACTGGGGTGTTCGACAATTGGCCGTATTGGCTACGTGTGTTGGCTTGCCACCAATAGGTGACCGATCGGAGGCGGCAGGCTGTCCCGAACGGAGCTTGCTAAATCGCCAGGCGGTGCAGGTGTCGTAACGGTAATAAGTGGAGTAGTTCATGGTGTGATTTCCTTTAAGTTCGGTGTGTAGCAAAAATTGTTCAGGGCTGAAAAAACAAAACCCCCGGTCGGGGAGCCGACCGGGGGTTAGATTTCTCTGGCAGGCGACCCCTTGAGTAGTGGGCGCCGATTTCAGGTATCAGGCGCGCCAGTGGCTAAACCAATACCCAAAATAAAAGCTGACCAGTGCGCTCAAACCGTTCACGCGGGTAGCCACGACCGAACGCGGTGCGTTGGCAGTAGGGCAAGCCTGGGTGAGGGTGAGTTGCAACATGGTGTTTCTCCAAATGATGGGGTGGAGCTTAACTGAGGCACGGCGGTGGATTCAATCAGTAATTTCTATTGTGATGAGGGGCTTACCACTATGGCGGATGTCCCGATATGCTGAATGGATACTCACAATGATAGCCAGGACGCGACCATGACCACCTTGACCCTTGGCAGTGCCCAAACCTGTTCCATTGCTGGCGACCTGGCGGCCAATATCCAGCGTCACATGGCATTTATGGTCGCGGCCGCCGAGCAGGGTGTGCAACTGCTGGTATTTGCGGAGTTGTCCCTGACCGGCTACGAGCCTGCGCTGGCCGCGAGTTTGGCGATTGCGCCGGACAATGCAGTGCTGGCGCCCCTGCGGGACCTGGCGCGTGAGCTGCACATGACGGTGGTGGTCGGCATGCCGATTCGCTTGCCGTCGAGCAGCGGGGTGTTGATTGGTGCCCTGGTGTTGGCGGCGGATGGTTCAATGGCGGTCTATAGCAAACAGCATCTACATCCTGGCGAAGAGGTGGCATTTGCGCCAGGTTCGGGTGGCGAGGCGTTGGTGTGGGGTGAGGACCGGATCGCGCTGGCGGTATGCGCCGACTTTTCCCACGCCAGCCATCCACAGGATGCGGCGACGCTCGGGGCTACGGTCTATGCGGCGGGTGTATTGATCAGCGAGGGTGGTTACGCCGCAGACAGTGCGTTGCTTCAGGGATACGCCGCCGAACACTCGATGGTGGTGCTGATGGCCAATCATGGCGGGCCATCTGGCGGCTGGGCGTGTGCCGGGTGCAGTGCTATCTGGGGGCCGGATGGCGAGTTGATTGCGGCGGCACCAGGTGTGGGCGATGCCCTGGTAATCGCACGCAGGGAGGCTGGCAGTTGGACCGGCTGGCAGGTCATGTTGTGACGTAATGGAGGCCACCGCGATGGCATTCACCCTCAAGGCTGCATCGGACCACCACCTGGCCTTTGCGCGCAGCCTGACCCATCAGGCTATGGGCCATTACTATGGGCACTATGGTCTGACGTGGTCTGACAAAGGCTTTGATACCGCCTGGGCGGGACGGGAAAATTGGTTGATTTGCCAGGACGACAGGCAGATAGGCTTCGTCAGTCTGAGTCGGGATGACAACGCGCTGTATATTCGTGAGCTGCACATTCTCGACACTTTTCGCCGCCAGGGCGCAGGCAGTTGGGTGCTGGAGCAGATGATTGCCAAGGCGTGTGCCGAAAACCGGGGGTATTTGCGATTGACGGTATTCAAGACCAATCCGGCAAAAAGGCTGTATCAGCGCCAGGGCCTGAGTATTGTTGGTGAGGAGGGGTGTTTCTGGCGCATGGAGTCCGTGTGTCTGTCGGCGCACTCGTCCCGGTAAACCTCGCGCTCGACTTGAATCGGTGCATACTGCCCTTTAGGAGCCGATCTCCTGAACATTGCCCAGGCTTTTTGCTTCGTTAACGATGATCCCGTCTTTCATGCCCAAAAGGACCGCGACCTTATGGGCTTCCCCACGCCGCCCCTTTTTGCGCCCAGCGAGCACTTGATAGGTGGTCGCCGGGTCCACGCCATGTTCCCTGGCGAATGCCTGGACCGATTTTCCTTGATGTTCCAGCCAGGCTTTGGCTTGTGCAGCGGTACGGACTCCGGGCATAGTTCAAAACCGTTCAAGTTTGTGCAAAACGAGATGACGTCGTCACCTCTTGGGGTGTGCCATAAAGGATATTACATCCAAATGAGTGGAATAGGTTCGCGCTTAAGGCAAGAAAGAGAGCGGCTTGGTTTGTCGCAAAAGGTTTTTGGTGAAATAGGTGGCGTAGAGGCTAACGCCCAAGGTCGATACGAAAGTGGTGGTCGCGCACCAAAGGCTGATTATTTATCCCGCGTCGCAGAGAAAGGTGTTGATATCCTGTTTGTTTTGACAGGTAGCCCCACTCCTATCCAACTGGAAAACCTGAGCCAGGTCGAAGAAAAGGTTCTGGGTAACTATCGCGCGATGTTTAAAGAGGATCAGGATGCAATCCGTCGGCTGACCAGCACCTTGGCAGAGCATTCCTGGGTGGTGCATGGAAAATCCCCGCCGATCCCCAAGGAATCCTGACCTTTTACCCAGGAAACACCCCCGCCTGCCGCTCGGCAGGCGTTCGTAGTGTATTGAAACTCTATATATATGACGCGTTCAGCTAGGTCTGTGCCGTGGTTTTTTGCTAAGGTGTCCGGCAACCTATAAGACCATTTCGCGAGGTGTCTGCTTGATTAGGGTGCTAGTAGTCGATGACCATGATCTCGTTCGTACAGGCATTACACGAATGCTGGCTGACATCGATGGCCTGCAAGTAGTCGGTCAGGCCGAGTCGGGGGAGGAATCCCTGATCAAAGCGCGTGAATTGAAGCCCGATGTAGTCTTGATGGACGTCAAGATGCCGGGGATTGGTGGTCTTGGCGCTACCTGCAAGTTGTTGCGCAGTCATCCGGATATCAAAGTCGTCGTGGTTACGGTCTGTGAAGAAGATCCTTTTCCTACAAGGCTTCTTCAGGCGGGCGCAGCGGGCTACCTGACAAAAGGCGCAGGGCTCGCGGAAATGGTCCAGGCCATCCGCCTGGTATTCGCCGGCCAGCGTTACATCAGCCCGCAGATTGCCCAACAACTGGCAATCAAGTCGTTTCAGCCAGTCAGTGACTCGCCGTTTGATGCCTTGTCCGAGCGCGAGATTCAGATCGCCTTGATGATTGTGGGTTGCCAGAAGGTCCAGTCGATTTCCGACAAGCTCTGCCTGTCGCCGAAAACCGTGAACACCTACCGTTATCGAATTTTCGAGAAGCTATCCATCAGTAGTGATGTGGAACTGACCTTGCTCGCGGTTCGCCACGGCATGGTGGACGCCAGCGCCTGAAATGCAAGCCACTGAAATAACCGCCGCGTTTGATCCGAGTGCATTTCTTGCGACCTGCAGTGGCCGGCCTGGCGTGTATCGCATGTTCGACAGCGAGGCGCGCCTGCTGTACGTCGGCAAGGCCAAGAACCTCAAGAAACGCCTGGCCAGCTACTTTCGCAAGACCGGCCTGGCGCCGAAGACGGCTGCGCTGGTAGGGCGTATCGCCCAGGTCGAAACCACCATCACCGCCAATGAAACCGAGGCGCTGCTGCTAGAGCAGACGCTGATCAAGGAATGGCGGCCGCCCTACAATATTCTGCTGCGTGACGATAAGTCCTACCCGTACGTGTTTCTGTCGGACGGTGACTTCCCACGCCTGAGCATCCATCGCGGGGCAAAGAAGCACAAGGGCAAGTATTTTGGTCCTTACCCCAGCGCCGGGGCGATCCGCGAGAGCCTGAGCCTGCTGCAAAAGACCTTTTTCGTGCGCCAGTGCGAAGACAGCTTTTACAAGAACCGTACCCGCCCGTGCCTGCAATACCAGATCAAGCGCTGCAAGGCGCCGTGTGTCGGGCTGGTCGAGCCCCAGGAATATGCCGAAGACGTGCGGCACTCGGTGATGTTCCTTGAAGGGCGCAGCAATGCCCTGGCGGACGAACTGTCCGGCGCCATGGAACAGGCGGCCAGTGTCCTGGACTTCGAGCGGGCCGCCGAACTGCGTGACCAGGTGTCATTGCTGCGGCGGGTGCAGGATCAGCAAAGCATGGAAGGCGGTACCGGTGACGTTGACGTGATTGCAGCCTTCGTCAATCCAGGTGGCGCCTGCGTACACCTGATCAGCGTGCGTGGCGGCCGGGTACTAGGCAGCAAGAACTTCTTTCCTCAGACGGGAATCGAGGAGGAGGTGGCCGAAGTCATGGCTGCGTTCCTCGGCCAGTATTACGTCAGCAGCCCCGAGCGCGACCTGCCGGGCGAACTGATCGTCAACGTGGTGCATGAGGACTTTCCCGCACTGATCGACGCGATCCATGCATTGCGTGGCCGCGAGCTGGACATCAGCCACCGGGTACGCGGCACCCGGGCGCGCTGGCAGCAACTGGCGGTGACCAACGCCGAGCAGGCCCTGAGTGCTCGCCTGGCGAACCGCCAGCATGTGGCCGCGCGTTTTGAGGCACTGGCTGACGTGCTTAAGCTCGACGAGCCACCGCAACGCCTGGAGTGTTACGACATCAGCCACTCCAGCGGCGAGGCGACGGTGGCGTCCTGCGTGGTCTTTGGTCCGGAAGGGCCAATCAAGTCCGATTATCGCCGCTATAACATCGAAGGCGTCACCCCGGGCGACGACTATGCCGCCATGCACCAGGCCTTGACCCGACGCTTCAGTAAACTCAAGGACGGCGAGGGCAAGCTGCCGGATATCCTGCTGGTGGACGGTGGCAAGGGCCAGTTGTCCATGGCCCGTGATGTGCTTAACGAACTGGCGGTACCCGACCTGATCCTCCTCGGCGTGGCCAAGGGCACGACGCGTAAGGCCGGTTTCGAAACGTTGTACTTGAATGATGCGGCCCATGAGTTCACCTTGAAGGGCGATTCACCGGCACTGCACCTGATTCAGCAGATCCGCGACGAAGCCCACCGCTTTGCCATTACCGGCCACCGCGCCCGACGCGGCAAAACCCGGCGTACTTCAACCCTGGAAGGGGTTGCAGGGGTCGGGCCAAAGCGCCGGCGTGAATTGTTGAAACATTTTGGTGGATTGCAGGAATTGTCCCGTGCCAGCATTGAAGAAATAGCCAAAGCCCCCGGTATCAGTAAAAAGCTCGCTGAGTTGATTTATGCAAACCTACACAGCGAGTAGAATGCCTTCTCACCTCGTAGCCAGTTGTGCCGATGAATATCCCTAATCTGATCACCGTTCTACGCGTCCTGCTCATTCCGATTTTCATTTTGCTGTTTTACCTGCCTTATGAATGGAGCTACATGGCCTCCAGTTCCGTCTTTGCCTTCGCGGCCGCGACCGACTGGCTGGACGGCTACCTGGCACGACGCCTGGAGCAGAGCACGCCGTTTGGCGCTTTCCTCGACCCTGTGGCTGACAAGCTGATGGTCGCCGTGGCATTGGTGCTGCTCGTCCAAGAGCACGGCAATCTGTGGCTGACCCTGCCTGCTGCCGTGATCATCGGTCGCGAGATCGTCGTCTCGGCCTTGCGCGAATGGATGGCCGAAATTGGTGCCCGCGCCCACGTAGCCGTGTCCAATATGGGCAAATGGAAAACTGCCGCGCAAATGCTGGCGCTGGTGATCCTGCTGGCCAACCCGTCGAACTTCACCTTCTGGGTGCTGTTGGGCTACGCCTTGCTACTGATCGCTGCGGGCCTGACCCTGTGGTCCATGCTGCAATACCTGCGCGCCGCGTGGCCCCATCTGCGCACGACCGTAGAAAAGAAATAAAACTTTTTTGAATCAAGGGGTTGACGGGTGGTGAGGATTCTATAGAATGCGCATCACCAAGACGCGGGAATAGCTCAGTTGGTAGAGCACGACCTTGCCAAGGTCGGGGTCGCGAGTTCGAGTCTCGTTTCCCGCTCCAAATATTGCGCTGCAGAGTTCCACTGAATTCTGTAAGTGATTGAAATCAGGGCCTTTAGGCCCTTTTTTCGTTCCAGCGGGAACCACTGAAATCCAGCACTATCCGGTGCGTTTAAGTCCAGAATTGAGTCCAGAATTCTGACGAGCACTGAATCGGTTTGTTGCTGGAGCAGTTTGCGCAACGAGACGAGCATCTGGCCCTGACTCTGTTCAGGAGCTCGCGATGGCACTCTCAGAAATGACAGTTCGGCACGCCCGAATCACCGGTAATGACTACACCCTCGGCGACAGTGATGGTCTCACACTCAATGTGACGGCCAGAGGCGGCAAAGTCTGGCTCTTCCGCTACTATTGGGCGGGCAAGCAGAAGCGCATGTCCCTCGGTAGTTATCCCCAAATTGGGCTTAAAGAAGCCCGTACCCGTCGTGATGAAGCCCGTACCTTGGTTGCCCAAGGCATCAATCCCTATGAGCATCGCAAACAACAGCGGCTTGCTGTTCATGCTGCGAAGGAGCACACCTTCGAGGCTGTGTTCAATCAGTGGGTGGAGTTCCGCAGGCTGAGCCTGAAGGAAGGGCGTCAAAGCACGCTCTCGCAGATATTGAGAATCTTCAATAAAGACGTCCTGCCCAGCCTGGGCGGGCGGTCTATCTACGATATCAATCGTCACGATCTGCTAGATTTACTGAGCAGGATCGAACAGCGCAAGGCCTTAACGACCGCCGAAAAATGCCGGACCTGGTTCAACCAATTGTTCCGCTATGCGCTGGTGAAAATCGAGGGACTGGAACACAACCCGGCTTCAGACCTTGATGTGGTCGCACTTCCCAAACCTCCTGTTACGCACAATCCATTTCTCCGAATGGACGAGCTCCCAGGATTGATGGTTGCTCTTCGAAATTACGGTGGCGCCAGCCAAACGCGGCTTGGCCTTCGGTTGTTGCTGCTGACCGGTGTCCGCACGGGCGAGTTGCGGTTGGCGACACCAGACCAGTTCGATCTGGAGAAGCGCTTGTGGGTCATACCGGCGGAAGTGGTGAAACAACTCCAGCTAGCGATGCGGAAGCCAGGTAAGCAGATTCAAAATGTGCCGCCGTACATTGTCCCGCTGTCGGTTCAGGCGCTGGAGATCGTGCGTCACTTGCTGGACCAGGTTGTCCCCGCACAGCGCTACTTGTTTGCGCATCGAAGCGACCTGAGCAAGCGCATCAGCGAAAACACGCTGAACGGCGCGTTACGCCGGATGGGGTACGCCGATCAACTCACGGGTCATGGGATGAGGGCGACGATCTCGACGGCGCTGAACGAGATCGGCTACCCGAAGGTGTGGGTGGATGCTCAGCTTTCTCATGCTGATCCGGATAAGGTGAGTGCGGCTTACAACCACGCGGAGTACGTCGAGCAGCGCCGGACCATGATGCAGGATTGGGCGAACCGTCTGGATCTATGGGGGCAGGGCCAGCTAAAAGCGGCAAGTTCTCCGCTGACTATTCGTTTAGAGGGGGCAGCTTCGTTACCTTCGTTGGAAAACGCGAACGCAAACGCCGTTCTGTACAACAGCGGCTCCCCCGCGACGACCATCCCAGTCTCCACAATGTCCATCAGCAACGAACCGGTCCTTAATGCGGCTCAGCATCCACCTGTCCTACCTGCTCCAACGCAGACTGGACAGCTGCGCGAACCCCAGGTATCAGACATACAACGTCAGCGCGCCGAGATGCTCGCCACTTATGAAGCTTCGAGTAGTCTGCCGCTGCTTGTCTTCGCCAAGCTGGCAGGCAAATCCCGAGATCAGATCAACCGCGATATCAAGGCTCGGCACCTGCTGTCTCTGAGCCTTGGGAATCGCGGTCAGCGCATTCCTGATTGGCAGCTTGATCCACTGCGGCACAAGTTGGTACTTGCTGCCTTAGCGCGGTTTCCGGATGTTGATGGGTGGAGGCTTTATGGCGCCCTTTGTAAACCTCATGAGCGATTAAAAGGTCGCGCGCCAATCGATGTGCTTACTAAGGAGAATTTCGATGTAACCGCGCGGATCGTTTGCAGTGCCCTAGGCTCAAGCTGAGGTGCTGTCTCGTGCGGTGATAACGAATGTGGCTGCTTCCTTGGGGTCATCTAGCGCTACTCCTGAATGCGTGGACTACACACGTCGCCTGATGTTTCGGAGTTGGTCGGCTAGAGGATTCTATTGCGCAGGAAGACACCATTTGGCAATATCCCGTTCCCGCGTTCTCTTATCAGCTCTCCATCCCTCTCATTTGGGGGCTGTGTTTTTGAGGGGCGGGTAATCACCCGGCTTCGTGCCGGGTTTTTTATGCGTTCGGCAGATACGGCCGGCGGATAAACATGGAATTAATCTACCCCTCGTATGGGGTGCTAGGGGTCGAGTGTTCGAATCACTCCGTCCCGACCATATTTTTCAATGACTTAGCCCGGTTCGGAAACGACCGGGCTTTGTTGTTTCTGGGCTTTGATCATTTTGGTCACCGTTGGGTCACCGTTAGCAAAAAGCTCGTAAAGTGCCATTCGGGGCTTCGTCGCGTTGAAACCTGTCAAGGCTGATCAGTTCTGACTGTATTGGCTGCAATCTTTTCCTTTTCGCGAACTTTCTCTCGGCGAGCACTGGCTGACATCGACACGGCGAGCTGTCTTTAGATTTTTTCTGATCACCACCAGAAGGATATGGCAAATCCGGGTGAGTTCGATCACCAACTGCTTACGGTGGGTGTTTTCGTCCTGCAGCTGGCAGAGTTCCCGTACCTGTCGGAACAGTGAAGGTGGGTGGCGCCAGCCAGATGGTCTCAGGAGGCGGCGCAAGCGCGAACCCATCACGTTTGAATTGCTTGGGCGGAGGTCGTCGCGTGATGAGCATTGTGGGAGGTCGATTTTTCTGGTGTTCGGAGGCAGGCCCGAACTGGGTAGTCAGGCAAAGCTCGAAGCGAATGGCAAAGTAAGGTTTTCTCGAAGCTCGTCACATTGAGTAGATTTGATGTGGCTGCGCCCATCCATCGTGAGTGCATGCTTGCTCGTAGACGCGTCGCTACTATGACCAAGGACGCCCGTTCCTGAAGCGACACTGCCTTATCCCGATCTGAACGAGCCAAGTCGAGTTGTGTGTTAAGCAAGCATCTATGGACGCCCGGATAGCCTCTGTATATGGTTCAATCAATCTTGTGATCGCGGTGTAATTCGCAATGGAGCTTACCCAGGAGGGGGGCCGTGTCTTCGAGTAGTGCTTATCATCCAGGTCCGGTAGAACCAACTCCACAGCAGCGCTTGCTACTGATGGATGACGTGCAGTGGGAGTCGTTTATAGAGCGCTGCGCACGCCAGCTCGAGAAGGAGGGCCAATACGCGCAGGTTCTGAAGCTAGGAGGCGCAAATGACAAGGGGCGAGATATATGCGGGTACACGGTACATCCACCTGCTTCGGATACTTGGGACCTATACCAAGCTAAGTATTACAGCAGCACTCTCTCCCCGAGCCAAATCGTAGGTGAGTTGGCCAAGTTTCTTTCCTGCGTGCAGGACGTGTAGTGGTCAACTAATCCCGGACACGACGTTAAGTTTTTCCTCGGCCTGCGCTGGTGCCCACCCCTCGTTGAATTGGTGAGGCCGAATCCAGTTGTAGCGATGCATCAAAAAATGGCTGATATCGCGCTGTGCTTCCTGCGCAGTTCGATAGCCCACGGTCGGTATCCATTCTGTTTTCAAGCTGCGATATACGCGCTCCATCGGTGCGTTATCCCAGCAGTTTCCTCGTCGACTCATGCTTTGGCGCATGCGGTATCGCCATAACCGCTGGCGAAAGAGTCGGCTTGCATATTGCGATCCCTGGTCTGAGTGGAATAGCAGATCCGAAGGCCTGCCACGCTGCTCGTAAGCCATATTCAGCGCTTTGATCACCAGCTCAGCGTCTGGCTTTTCCGACAGCGCCCAGCCCACGATCCGACGCGTACAAAGATCCAGGACGACAGCCAGGTAATGCCACTTTCCTTGCGCCCAAATGTAGGTGATATCGCCGCACCAGACTTGATTGGGCGCTGGCACGTCGAACTCGCGGTTCAATGTGTTCGGGATATCCAGTCTTTCTACTGTTGCTCGTTTGTAGGCATGGGAGCCGGGTTGTTTGCTGACTAAATCAAGCTCGCGCATCAAGCTACGCACTTTGAATCGACCGAGTTGCTCACCGTCTTCACGCATCAGCGACAGGATGCTGCGACTGCCCGCAGAGCTGCGACTTTGCGAGAACAACTCACTGACGCGACTACGCAATCGAAGTCGTTCAACATCGGGCGTGCGGCGCCGAAGGCGCTGGGCGTAGTAACACGAGCGAGTGACGTCAAACACCTTGCACAGCCAATCAACCGGCTCATGGGCGCTCAACTGGTCAATCAGCGCGAACGCTCGTGATCTTCCGACATCAAGAGCGCGGTAGCCTTTTTTAGTATTGATTTCTCTCGCTCAAGCCGAGCAATCCGGGCTTCCAGCTCCTGAATTTTTTGCTGTTCCGGAGTCAGTGCCTTGCTCTGCGGGGTGACGCCTTTATGTTCTTTCTGAATCTGGTCAACCCAGCGGCGCAATGCCGACTCACCAATGCCGAGTGAACGGCTGGCTTCGATGTAGCTGTAGTTTTGTTTGAGCACAAGGTAGGCAGCCTCGCGCTTGAACTCAGGAGTAAAGGAGCGGCGTTGTTTGTTCATCAGACACCTCTATCTGGCGAGCATTCTCGCCTAAATGGGTGTCCGGTTTCATTAGACCACTACAGTCCCTGTACAGCGTCATTGAGGGATGAATCGCCTTCGAAGAATTTTGAAAGCGCGAGCTCTTTGCGTAGATCATCGGAGTTCATGACCTTCTCCTCACTATTCACGTTATCTGACCCCCATCGAACCAACCGCGGATCGTCCGGGTAAAAAACAAATGCACGGTATCCCACCAACGTCGCCACCAATGACCTTGCTCCGCGTCCACAAGAACCACCAATGGCCGACTCCCCAGCTTATGCTCGGCGTCGAACAGGTCGAGTCTTCCGACGACCGTGCCTGCCGTGATAGGGGCTTCGATGGGGCCATCAAACGCCAGGTGCATCTCGACGTCACGATTTTTATTCTTGGGCAGCGTGAGGGTCATGTCTTCAAGCAAACCCACATTCACATAGGGTTGTATGCCTTTCCAGAGAGCCACCTGCGAGAGTACTTCGCCACCTTTCTTATAGGTTTGGGTGGCGTAGAAGCGAAAGCCGTAACCCATCAGTTTCTCTGTTTCTGCCGTACGCTTATGGGCGCTACTGGCGCCCAGAACTGCGCTGATCAAACGTTGCCCATCCCGCTGTGAGGAGGCGATCAAGCAGTAGCCCGCCGCCTCTGTGTGCCCGGTCTTCAAGCCGTCATAGGTGGAGTTACGCCATAAAAGCGCGTTGCGGTTGGATTGCTGAATGCCGTTCCAGGTGAAGGTTTTCTTGGCGTAAAGAGGGTAGTAGGTGGTCCCTTCGTTGATGACTTTTCGAGCCAGGGTCGCCATGTCACGTGCGGAAGAATAGTGCTCCGGGTCCGGTAGGCCGGTGGAGTTCATAAAGTGGGTGTTGAGCATTCCCAGTGTTGAAGCGGTTGAGTTCATCATCCCGACAAAACCGGCTTCGCTTCCAGCGATATGTTCGGCCAGCGCAACGCTCGCGTCATTGCCTGAGTCGATGATCACGCCGCTTAGCAAATCGTGAACCGAAGCAGAGCTGCCGGGCTTGAGAAACATCCGTGAGCCGCCTGTACGCCAGGCATTTTCGCTCACGACGACCTCATCATTTGCGCTTATCAGGCCAGACTTAAGCTCATGCGTCGTGATATACGCAGTCATTAACTTGGTCAGGCTGGCCGGTGGTAGGCGTGCATCACTGTTGTGGCTGGTAATGACCCTGTTCGTTTTCGCGTCTATGAGTATCCAGGCTTCGGCTCCCAGCTTCGGCGCAGCGGGGATCATTGTCCCCATGGTCGCGTTGGCAGCCAGAGCGGCATTCGCCCAAAGAAGCGGTGGTGTTACACAGAGCACGGTTAAGACACGCAGGAACAACAGATATCTCACAAGCAAAAGGCCTTGGGTCAGCAATATGTGCTGCCAAACTAGGCCTGGGCGCCGAGGCGCTCAAATTAACCAGTATTAAGTAAAATTTAATGTTCAGGTACAGATCGATCCGTGGCTTGACCGCTGAACATCGGGCAGTGAATCAATACGCGTGTTCCCCTGCCCGAGGCACCGGGGTGGATATCCAGTGTGTATCCGTGCAATTTCACTATGGCGGCGACTAACGACAGGCCTAGGCCGTGGCCTGGGTTTATCTGGCTTCCCTCGCCGCGATAGAGCCGGCGAATGACATGCGTACGGTCCGCTTCAGGGATGCCGGTACCATCGTCCACTACTTCAATAATGACAGTTGAGTCCTTGATGCTCCCCCGCAATTCGATATGGCCGCCCTCCGGGGTAAATTTAATGGCGTTATCGAGCAGATTGACCAGCGCTTCGAACAGTAACGAAGAGTCGCCATACACCTGGGGACAATCGCTGGGAATGTCCAGCGAAAGCGTTTGGGCGCGGTCCAGTGCCATCGGTTCGTAAAACTCATGCGCCTGTTTCAACAACGTCATGATCGGGAAGGGCGCAAAGGCAGAGCGGCGACGAATATCCTCAAGCTCAGCGACCCGCAGCAGTCCTTGAAAGCGCACCATGATCGACTCGCTCTCCTCAAACGCCTGATTCAAGGTCTGCTTATGTTCTAGGGCCAGCGGTAACTGCTGGAGCTGATAGAACCGTGCGCGTAAGCGTGTCAAGGGTGTGCGCAAATCATGGGCAATACCGTCGCAGACGCTTTTCACCTCATGCATCAACTGCTCTATGTGATCAAGCATCGTATTGACGGCGTTGGCCAGCATATCCAGTTCATCGCGGCGTGCTGACAACGGCAAACGCTCAGCCAAGTTGCCCGAAACGATACTTTTGGTACACAGCTGCAGGCGTTTGACACGACGCAATGGGCGACGTCGCAGTAAGCGCCAGCCAATCAAACCGGGGATAAGTGTTAATGACAACCCCCACATCAGGGCCTGCTCAATAATGCCACCCACGGCGGAAATCGACCCGCCGTCACGTGCCAAAATCAGGATATGTCCGTCAGGGCGCCGTGCCAGCAAGGCATAGCTGCTTCGGGTTTCGGTGCTGGGTAACGCAATGCTCAGGCCGCGCTCAAGGTAGTGAACCTGGCCGTCGTCGGGTAGGTTGGAGCGCAGTTTCAGCAGGTCGCCGGCGACATGGGTGCCATCGGGTCCAAATAAACCGTAGGCGTCGATCCCGGGGGTCGAGTAAGCCTCACTCGCCGCCAACTCAGCAAGCAGGTTCGAGTCGTCGACCTTTTGATAATAGTGGGCGCGTTGCAACAACGTACGCTCGGCAACCGTGCCCAGATAGTGGGAGATTTCCCAGTACAGTACACCGGTAAAGAGTGCTCCCCACGCCACGAAGAACACCGCGTAAAACCCGATCAATCGACTACCGGACGAGCGCCATTCCTCATTTTTTGGTAGCGAGGACATAGCCGGCACCGCGTATTGTATGGATCACAGGTGAATCTTTGTCGCTTTCCAGCTTTTTACGCAGTCGTCCGATGTGCACATCAATGATGTTTGTCCCGGGATCGAAGTGATAGCCCCAGACGCCTTCAAACAGCATGGTACGAGTGACCAGTTGGCCGGCACTGCGCATCAGGAAGTTGAGCAGTTTGAACTCGGTGGGCAGCAACTGGATGTCTTCGTCATTGCGCGTCAGCTTGTGCTCCACCAAGTCCAGTCGCAGGTTGCCGCAACTGAGGTGTGGGTTGCTGGGGTCTGCGGCGGTGCGTCTGAGCAATGCGTCAAGGCGCGCGATCATCTCGACGGCCGAAAAGGGCTTGGTCAGGTAGTCATCGCCGCCCGCACGAAGTCCCAGAACGCGCTCATCCACGTCCGAAAGAGCGCTGATCATTAGGACCGGTGTCTGAATCCCGAGACTGCGCAAGGTGCTGACAATCGTCAGCCCGTCAAAGTCCGGCAACATGCGATCCAGCGTAATCGCGTCGTAGCCGCCTGCAATCGCCAAGGCCAGTCCGTCGCGTCCAGTGGCAGCCCACTTTGAGCTGAAACCGTGGCGTTGGAGTTCAGCGACAATGATTTCGGCCGTCACCTGATCATCTTCAATGACCAACGCATTACTCATAATTTCCTCCATTCGTGCGTGTTTTTCAGCGCTCCCGACTCAATGCCGACATCCAGTGCAAGCGAACCTTATTGCTCCAAGTTGCGCGCGAATACTAACTATTTCTTAACCCACCTTAACCCGGTCATCTCGCCTGCACAGATATATTCGTAATAACAGCCGAACGAGCTGACTGACATGAGGGTAAATAGTGACACCCTATCTGGCTTTCTTCTTGCTGACATTCGCCTTGGTATACGCCCACACAAATTGGCTTACTCACAAAACAAAATCGACGTGGTGGGGCTCCTGAGCCGGGAGTGAATAGCTATAGTTATCTGGTCACTCCCGGTTGGACGTGACCGTTTAACCCGTTAATCTTGTTTTTGCATTTTATTGAACCTCAACAACGGGAATCCGCTCGGGTGATCAAACCGATATTGCTGATACGTCGTCGCTTTGCCTCGATCCGATGGCGTACTCGGGTGACACTCTGGGTCGCTGCTACCCTCGCAGGTTTGCTGGTAGTGATGTTCGCCCGGTTGGCTGACCTGGCGCTGATGCAGTTCGCTCAACAGGCCGTCGCCCGGCCGTGGCTGCCGTTTATCTACACGCCGCTGATCGGCATGTTTGTGGTGTGGATGACCTCGCGTTTTTTTACAGGGGCTCAAGGTAGCGGTATTCCCCAGGTGATCGCGGCTACGCGGTTGGCCCACCAAGGCAAGCCCGTGAATAAGTTGGTATCGTTGCGTCTGGCCTTCGCCAAGATAGGGCTCGGTACTCTGGCCCTGACCGGTGGTTTTTCAGCGGGGCGTGAAGGCCCTTCGGTGCAAGTCGCCGCCTCGATCATGCATTTCTTTCACCGTTACCTGCCCAACGCACGCATCATTCGCCCAGAAGACCTCATCCTGGCCGGTGGTGCGGCGGGTATTGCTGCTGCCTTTAACACGCCCTTGGCCGGTGTGGCCTTTGCGGTGGAGGAGCTGGGGCGCAAGTTGGAAACCCGCACCAGCGGGGTGTTGCTCAGCACGATCATTTTGTCGGGTATGGTCGCGATAGCCTTGCAGGGCAACTACAACTATTTCGGGCACTTCGACGTACAAGAGGCCAATTTCGATATCGTTCTTCCGATACTGGCGATTGGTATTGGCTGTGGTGTTATGGGGGGATTGTTCAGTCGGATGCTCCTATGGCCACAGCGGTATTGCAGTTTTGTCGTCTGGGAATGGCGCCGCCTGCATCCAGTCTGGTTCGCAGGTGGCTGCGGCATGATCGTGGCGATTCTCGGTTGGCTCAGCGGTGGGATGTCCTTTGGCAGCGGTTACGGGATCACCTCCCAGATCATCGTGTCCGATGTTGGTTTGCCGTGGCACGCGCCGATTACGCGTTTTCTTGCGACCGTTGTGACTTATTTTTCCGGCATACCGGGCGGTATTTTTGCCCCCTCTTTGGCGGTAGGCGCCGCTGTCGGTGCCAATGTCGCTGAATACTTCGCCTTGGCGGCACAGCCCATCATTGCACTGTGCATGGTGGGGTTTCTGGCAGCAGTCACGCAATCGCCAATCACCTCTGCAATCATCGTGATGGAGATGATCGACAGCCATGGCATGGTTATTAGTCTGATGGCTGTTGCACTGATTGCCAAAGCAGTCAGTGCCAGGATGGGCCCCGAGCTCTATCAGCAGTTGGCGCGTGGCTTTCTGCAATCGGACGGCAGTGGCGCCGCCGCGCAAAAAGCCAACACGTAGATTGGGTCAGTGCAGCAGCGGTCGCGCCGCTGCTCTGAGCTTGTGCCGGTCCTCTTCGAGTACAAGTGCAGTGTTCGCGTGCTTGAGCAGCAGTTCTGCGTGCCGGGTACAGGCACCCCTGAACATCGCCGGGTTTATCTGTGCCAGGCTTACAAGGGCCTTCATCATGCGCAGGTCGACTTCCACTAGACCCGCGCCATCTCTGGCAATCGGTGCGAAGAAGTCATCGAACAGGTCATCCACGGTTAAACCGCGCAGGTAAACGTGCTGGCAGTCAGCGTCGATTTTCGCAGCGGGTTCTTTAGGTGTACCCCAACATGTCAGGCTTCTGACGCCGCGCCCAATGACGTCAATGGCGGTGCCGGGGTCATTGACGGCCGGCGACAAGGCGCGGGAGGCGATCTCCGACAACACTGACAAGCCGAACCGGGGATCGTGTTCGAACGTTCGACGCACGCCGATAGCCAGGGTAGCAATGATTTTTTCGTTGCTCGACGCCAGTTCCTCCCCGCGTGCCTTGCTTAAGCTAACGGTTCTTGCGAGCGGCATGCCGATATGCACAAAGCTTCCCGGCAAGACGTCCATAAATATCTGTATCTCGTCTGTGTTGGCGATCACGCCTAACGCCTGAACGTCAATGTGCTGGACGTACCCCGTGTGGAGGCTTGTGATGATCAGCGCAGAACTGGGGATCACTGACTCGCAAGGGTAGGCGGCTGCCCCCAAATGCGGCCATTGGACTCGATTGTTAATGGCATCAATGGCTGCTTGCTCGACACGGTCAATAGTTTCTCCCACCCGCCCAAGCTTGGACAAATGATCGATCCAGCGCAGCAGCGTGTAGACAATCAGAATGACCACGACAATGGTTACCGCGAATAGCAAAACCCTCCCTTGTGTACCGTAGGCGCCGGTACTCAGCGCAATGATCCCCACCAGGCTGAACAGGAATGAGCCAATAAAGGTGGCCAGGGCATTTTGTGTCGTGGTGTCTTCCATCACCAGTGTAGTGGCGCGGGGTGTCACGCCGCTGCTCGCTGCACCGTAGGCGGTGACCATGGTGCTTAACGAAAAGGTCGTCACCGCGAGCATGCTTGAGGCAATGATGCCTAAAATCTTATCGACGGCGTCGGCACCGATGCGGGCGGGCAACGATTCGGGAATGTAGTCCTTGAAGACAACGGCGAGTAACGCGGTGGCAATACCCAGCAAGGAAAACAGACTCGCCCTGAACCACAGCCGTTTGGTCAATTGGTGCAAAACCCAGCGCCAGCGTGCGAGCATTTTTATACCTCCTGCAAATAACGCGATGGGACCCATCGCACGGATTCAGGGAAACGAAGGCGGTGAGTTAATTATCCTTAATGGAGTCTGTCGTCTGGTCAAGGGTTCATCCAGCGTCTTTGTTTGCAGCACACGGAATGACTCTCTTGACCAATTTACCGATCGACATGCCTTGGATCAGGATAGAAAAAACGACCATTAGATACGTCAGGGAAACCACGATATCGCGAGCCGCGCCTGGGGGCAGCGACAACGCCAATGCCACCGATATCCCGCCCCGCAGGCCGCCCCAGGTCATCACACTCCAGGCACCTTCCGGTAGGCGGAAGCGTTTACCCAATACCGCAATGGGAACCCCTACAGTCAACAATCGTGATAACAACGTCAGCAATATGACCAGCAGGCCAGTGGTGAGCAATGGGTTAGAGAACTGGATCAAAACGACTTCCAACCCGATCAATACAAACAGCACTGCGTTGAGTATTTCATCGATCAGTTCCCAGAACATGTCCAGGTTTTTTTCAGTCTGCTCGGACATGGCATGGGAGCGCCCTTGGTTACCCACAATCAGTCCCATCACCACCATCGCCAATGGGCCGGAAACATGGAACTGAGTGGCGAGTGCATAGGCGCCGAGAACAGCGGCCAAGGTGATGAGCACTTCCTCCTGATAGCTATCGATACTCTTGAGCATTCTGTAAGTGATATAGCCCACGCAGGCGCCTAACAGAGCACCGCCTCCGGCTTCCTTGAGTAACAGATGCGATGCACCGATAACCGACGGTGTCTGCCCGCTGGCGATCATTGCGACGATCAGCGAAAACAGCACGACACTCACGCCGTCGTTGAACAGTGACTCACCGGAAATGACCAGTTCCACGCTATGGGGCGCGCCGGCAGATTTCAGAATACCCATCACGGCGATGGGGTCGGTGGGGGAGATCAGCGCGCCAAACACCAGGCAATAAGACAACGGTAGCTGCAGTTCTGTGAGGGACAACAACGCCCAGAGCCCGAAGCCGATGAACAATGTTGAGAGCGTTGTCCCTACTACCGCCAAGGATGCAACCTGCCATTTGTAGGCCCGCAGCTCCGATAGGTCCACATGCAACGCCCCAGCAAAGAGCAGCAATGACAACATGCCTTGCATCAGCAGTTCGGAAAAGTCGATGGACTCCACCAGCGACTGCTCAAGGGTATGCAAGGCATGAAAGCCCAGCGCATCGAATGCCATATTCAATAGTGACAGGCCCAAGGCAATGCCCATCACACCGATGGCGGATGGCAGGCCGACGTAGCGCCGATTGAGATAGGCAAGTACTGCCGTGATGCAAAGGAAGATTGCAATAATGTCCAGCATTGACCCGCTCCAATAAAACAGGATGAGGAAAGCACCCTCGGCAATGCAGATCGCAAATGCTTCTGACCGTTCAGAAATAACCGCCATCAGCGCTGTGCATTCAGTGAATGCCGCGCCTGCCGGGATTATAAATATGACGGCCCGCCGTTACGCAGCAGTTGTTGCCACTCATAGCGTAGATCAGACGTGGCGCTTGATCCTCGTATCGGGATGTGATGTGGTGGGCGACACAGAAAGGCCACTGCCCTTTGCGATGTAGGGCGCTCGTAACTTTAATTCTTTTCAGCATTTCGAGGTTTCATGCAAATCGAGTTACAGGAGATCAGCGACCACCTCTATCGTTTTGCTCCATTTGATACGCTGCCAAAGGAATCGGTAGACGCCATCGCTCGGCGGGTAGAAGTGAGTTATTTCAAGGCCGGCAGCGACATCCTTGAAGCGGGCGCGATCATTCATGACTTGCACTATGTGCGTAGCGGTGCGGTGGAGATTTACCGGCGCAATGGCGAGCTCTACAACCGACTTGTCGAAGGCGACCTCTTCGGTCAGGCCGGTTTGTTGCGCAGTAACAAGGTGCGTTTTCCCGCCCGGGCCTTGGAAGATAGCCTGATCTATTACATACCCGCCGACGTGTTCGCTGACCTTTGCGCGCAGCATGATGCTTTCGCCGACTTCGTTGAAGCTGAGGGGCACTCCAGGCTCAAGACTGCCGTTGAGGCGCAGGGGCGTGCCAGTGAGCTTATTCAGCTCAAATGCCGAGGCCTTATCTCTCGGCCCTTGGTGTGGGTCACGTCGGATACCTGCGTCGGCGACGCGGCAAAAATCATGACAGAACAAAGCGTTTCTTGCGTTCTAGTGATGTCATCAGCGGGCTTGCAGGCGGCTGAAATCCAAGGGATCGTGACGGATCGGGACCTTCGCACACGTGTTGTCGCGGCCGGCCGAAACGCTGACGAAACGGCTGCCCGAGACATCATGACGGCCGAGCCGGTAACGATAGGCGCAGACGACTCAGTGTTTGAAGCGATGCTGGTGATGTTGCGCCGTAATATTCACCATCTGCCGGTGGTCCATCATGGCCATCCGATTGGGCTGATCAACCTGTCGGATATCATCCGCTACGAGTCACACAGCAGTTTGTATCTGGTAAACAGAATTTCTAACCAGACTTCGGTCGACGGCCTTAAATCGCTTTTGCGTGACCTGCGCGGAACCTACATTCGCATGGTGCGTGACGGCGCGACGGCGCACATGATTGGTAGCGCGATTTCCGGTATTGGCCGGGCCTTTACCCAGCGTTTGCTGGAGCTCGCAGAGAAAAAACTGGGGCCGCCTCCGGTGCCTTACTGCTTTATGGTGTTGGGTTCCATGGCGCGTGATGAGCAGTTGTTGGTGACGGACCAGGATAATGCTCTGGTGCTCGACGACCGCTTCGATCCAATCCAGCACGATGCTTACTTCCGAGCGTTGGCGACGTTTGTGAGTGATGGCCTGGCCGCATGCGGTTACAGCTATTGCAAAGGCGGAATCATGGCGACGAACGATCAGTGGCGTCAGCCGTTGAAGGTATGGCGAAGTTATTTTGATCAGTGGATCGAAAAGCCAAACCCCAAGACGTTGCTCAATAGTTGTATTTTTTTCGATCTGGATGGTGTGTTTGGCGAGCTCGAGCTTGTTCAGGAACTGAAAGTTCTGTGTGCTCGAAAATCCAGCGCACATCCTGTTTTTCTAAGTGCCATGGCTCGAATTGCCCTTAACCGGACGCCGCCATTGGGCTTTTTCCGGACCTTTGTGGTTGAGACAGACGGACAGCACAAACGGATCATCAACCTGAAGGGGCGAGGTACCGCACCGCTGACAGACCTGATCCGCATCCACGCGCTCGCGTGTGGCAGTACCGCGCAGAATTCATTTGATCGTATGGACGCCATCGCGAACAGCAACGTCATTCCGCCTGAAGCATTAAAGCAACTCCGATACGCGCTGGAGTTCCTGTCGATGGTGCGAATTCGACATCAGGTTGACGCACTGGAGCAGGGAGCGGCGCTCAATAATTATGTCGAGCCGGAACGCTTTTCCAACAGTGAACGACATAATCTCAAAGAGGCGTTTCAGGTCTTGAGTAATGGCCAGAATTTCTTGCGCTTCCGTTATCCGTCAAAGGGTCGCCTGTCGTCATGAAACACGTGAAAGCGCAGCCCAATCATAAAGTGCTGGAGTGGTCTTCCAGGTTCGAGACCCTGGCAGACAATGCCGTTAACAGCCGCTTGCGACAGTTCTATCAAGCCGGCGCGGTCTCGGCACAGACCTCCATTGACAGCTTGCAACTGCTGGCCATGGACGTGGAAACCACCGGCCTTGATGCACAGGCTGACAGTATTGTGAGCATCGGGGTAATGCCGTTCACGCTGCAGCGCATTTATTGTGGGAATTCGCTTTACTGGGTGATAAAACCAGCGTCCGAGTTGAATGAAAAGTCGGTGACGTTTCATCACATAACCCATGCTGAAATTTCAGATGCTCCCACCTTTGAGCAGGTGCTGGCCCCATTGCTGGAGGCCATGGCAGGCAAGGTGATGGTCGTCCATTATCGGAATATTGAGCGAGCCTTTTTGGATCAGGCAGTGCGTAGGCATTTAGGGGAGGGGTTTGAATTCCCGGTCATTGATACGATGCAACTGGAAGCCCGACTACATCGGCAAAAACGTGGATGGTTCGCCCGACTTATGGAGCGCTCACAACCGTCCATAAGGCTGGCGGATAGCCGGGCGCGCCTTGGTCTTCCGGCTTATCACGCTCACCATGCATTAACCGATGCCCTGGCAACCGCAGAACTGTTGCAGGCGCAGGTAGCGACTTATTACTCAGCGTCAACGCCTGTTGGCGAGTTATGGAACTGAGTCACCGCTTGATAGTGAAACGTTAGCGCCTGTCCGACCGATATTCCTGTAGGCATTGACTCACTAGCGGTCAGTATGGTGAATGCTTGTGACATCCTGGCTCAGGCATCGGCCGTAACCGGATCAATGTGCGGGAGGAATAGCCCGCAAGCGCGGGCTGCCATTACCTCGGCCATTGAGCTTTCAAAAGACTTCCGGTCAAGCACTCAGCGTGTCTCATGATCCGTTTGAGAGCCCTCATCGCGCCAGGTACACATCGCGTGTACTGCGTCATTTTTTTCAAACAACGAAGCGATTCACCATCTTATTAAGATCAACCGCCAGCTTTGACATTTCCCCGCATGCGCTGGCTGTTTGACTGGCGCCTGCAGAACTTTGCACGGCAAGCTCTCGAATGCTGACGAGATTACGATCAACTTCTCGGGCAACATGGGCCTGTTCTTCAGACGCAGTTGCGATCAACATATTTCGCTCATTAATCTGCGTAATGGCCTTGGCGATCTGATCCAGTGAACTGCTGGCCTCCTGTGCCACATCGAGGGATTGGGTTGCTAGCTCTTTGCTTTTACTCATGGCTTCGACTGCTTCAGCTGAATCGCTCTGCATTGCGGAGATCATCTGTTCGATCTCTTGAGTGGAAGACTGCGTTCTGTGCGCCAACGCCCTGACCTCGTCAGCAACGACTGCAAAGCCGCGGCCTTGCTCACCAGCCCTGGCAGCTTCAATCGCTGCGTTCAACGCCAGAAGGTTAGTTTGCTCTGCGATTGCACGAATCACTTCGACGACTTTGTTGATGCTTTGAGCCCGCTGTGACAAAACCTGAATCTTGTCACTCGTGGCTTCAACATTGCCGCTGAGTTTTTGAATCGACTTCAACGTTTGAGAGACTCGCTCTAAACCGGTCTCAGTAAAGCCCTGGGTGCGACGCGACTCTTCCGAGGCCGACTCCGCATTACGGGCCACCTCATCAACCGCCGCACTCATCTCAGTTACCGCAGTGGCAGCTTGGTTGACCGAGCTTCCTGACTGCGAAGGAATGATCTAGGTATCTAGACTATCGACCTGACGTTAATAAACTTAATCAGGCCTCTCGCTTTTAACTGCTCTGCTAAGTCGCCTGCGCGCATCCGGTGATGCATTTGCTGATATCCAGTGCGACAGTGCTTTTCTACGTTTGAGTTTCTAATATGGAACTCTGCTGGAAACCGGAACGTGAACGGTCATGCAGGCATGTACCAAATTCTTACGGAGAGGGTTTTTTCGTCGTAAATGTCGGCCGCTCAGGCTGACGCCATCGCTCCAGGCGATGGCGTCAGGGGTTGTTTGCTGTGCGCTGACAGCGAAAGCCCGATTCGCTAACGAGGCTCCGACATCAGTCCTTTCACCAGCGATACACACCCGAGCATCAGAACGATTGCGAAAGGTAAACCTGTGGATACTGCCATTGCCTGCAGTGCCACCAGCCCCCCACCCAACAGAAGGGCAATCGCAATCACGCCCTCGATGACTGCCCAGAACACTCGTTGAGGCACAGGCGCATCCACCTTGCCGCCGGCGGTGATCGTGTCGATTACCAAGGAGCCTGAGTCCGAGGAGGTAATAAAAAACACAATGACCAGAACGATGCCCAGGAAGGAGGTGATCTCTTTAAGCGGGAGCTCTCCCAGCATGGCGAACAACTTCAGCTCCAGCACAGCGTCCTTGACGCCCACCAGGCCCTGTAAGGTCGTTTGGTCAATGGCCGTTCCGCCGAACGTTGTCATCCACAGCACAGACACCACTGAGGGAACGAGCAAGACCGAGATCAGAAACTCTCTGACAGTTCGACCACGACTGACGCGCGCGATAAACATGCCTACAAACGGCGACCAACTGATCCACCACGCCCAGTAGAAGGCCGTCCAGCCTTGGGTGAATTGGGTGTCAGTGCGGCCGAATGGATTTGACAGTGCCGGCAGGTATTCAACATACGTCACCAGGTTCTTGAAGAACCCTGTGAAGATGGCCAAGGTCGGTCCCACTACGATGATAAACACCAGTAAGAGCAATGCGAGTCCCATATTGATCTGGGAAAGCATTTTGACGCCCTTGTCCAAACCGGAAAGGACTGACCACAGCGCGATCAAGGTAATGCCAACGATCAGCACGACTTTACTGAGATTCGTCGATTGTATCCCGAAGAGATATTCAATCCCCGCGGCAGCCTGTTCTGCACCAATGCCCAGAGAGGTTGCCAACCCGAATAGCGTGGCGAATACCGCCAGGATATCGATGATATGCCCCGGCCAGCCCCAAACGCGCTCACCCAACAGTGGATAGAAAATCGAGCGTATCGAAAGCGGTAAGCCCTTGTTGTAAGAAAACAACGCCAGGGACAACGCCACAATCGCATAGATCGCCCAGGGATGAAGTCCCCAGTGAAAGATCGTAGCGGCCATTGCCAAGTCGGCGGATGCTTTCATATCGCCTGCTGCACCGCCCAACGGCGCCCAGTCCGTACGCACGCCGTTCGCATCGACTGTCACGCCTCCCATGGACGCCGCGTAATGCGACATGGGTTCGGCGACGCCATAAAACATCAAGCCAATGCCCATGCCCGCGGCAAACAGCATTGAAAACCATCCGACGTAGGAGTGGTCTGGTTTGGCATCTCTGCCGCCCAAACGCACCTTTCCCAACGGGGAGAAAATCAACGCAATGCACAGCACCACAAAAACGTTCGCAATGCTCATGAAGAGCCAGGCGAGGTGACTAGTCAACCAGTTCCGGATGGCGCTGAAGAGGGGTTCTACTTCATTCTGCAGTGCCAATGTCAAAATCACGAACAGTAAAATTGTGGCGGCTGAAATGATAAATACTTTGCCGTGGATATCGAGCGAGAACGAAAACTCTCCTTTGATATTGTCTTGACCGATGACGTAGTCAGTGTCGATCAGGTTGGCAGCTCCACTAGGAGCAGGAATACCGTCCTCACTGGGGACGTGAGGGGTGTTAGGCCGATCATCCGTAGGCTTTTCAACCATGAGAATCTCCTTGTTGTTGGCGCGTTTTAACGCGCAGTTGTCATTATCCCCGCTGTTCCTATGGTAAAACGAGATGTAAGCGCCTTTATCCTAACAAGCTTTGAGAACAAACCCGGCAAAACCTGCCGGTTGAATAGCCCTTCGATCGAATATGCCACCGTCACATGACGTCTTTTTGGGCTGCAATCTATTCGATTGAGTGCAATGAACAGGTTTGGGCGGGCCAGATTAATGCCCCATCAACTTATTTATGCCATCGGGTTTGTCGTGAACGCCAAAGCGATCCACGATCGTGGACGTAGCTTGGTTCATCCCGATAACATCTACGTGAACCCCTTCTCGGCGCAGCTTCAGCACTACCTTGTCGAGCGCAGCGACTGAAGTAATATCCCAAAAGTGGGCCTCTCGAAGATCGATGGTCAGGGTCTCCAGTCGTTCCTTAAGATCGAACGAATGAGTGAACCTGTCTGCTGAGCCAAAAAACACCTGGCCTGTGACGTAGTAAGTGCGATGGGCATGTGCGGGGTCATGCTGAGAAGTGACCTCCAGGTAATGTCCGATCTTGTTGGCGAAGAACATGGCGGCCAGCAAGGTGCCTGCGACAACGCCGTAGGCCAGGTTATGGGTCGCGACGACCACGACCACCGTGACCAGCATCACGATGTTCGTTGAGAGCGGATAGTCTTTGAGATTGCGGATGGAGTCCCAACTGAAGGTGCTGATGGAGACCATGATCATCACGGCGACCAACGCGGCCATCGGTATGCGGGCGAGCCAGTCGCCCATGAAGATCATCATGATCAGCAGTGAAACGCCTGCACTCAGCGTAGACAAGCGGGTTCGTCCGCCAGATTTAACGTTGATCATCGACTGCCCGATCATCGCGCAGCCTGCCATGCCGCCAATGAGGCTGCTGGTGATGTTGGCGATGCCCTGGCCTTTGCATTCACGATTCTTGTCGCTGCTCGTGTCTGTCAGGTCGTCGACGATGGTTGCCGTCATCATCGACTCCAGCAAACCGACCACTGCCAGCGCGGCAGAGTACGGCAGTACGATCATCAGTGTTTCAAGGTTTAGTGGCACGCTTGGCCACAAGAATATCGGCAGACTATCAGGCAGCGAGCCCATGTCGCCCACCGTATGTATATTCAGGCCCATGTAGATCGAAATCGCAGTCAGCACGATGATGCATACGAGCGGCGAGGGGAGCAGTTTTCCTACGCCCGGCAGCCTTGGGAACAGGTAAATAATCGCCAGTCCGCCAGCAGTCATTGCGTAAACGGGCCAGGTTACCCCGGTGAGTTCTGGCAGCTGCGCCATGAAAATCAGGATCGCCAAGGCGTTAACGAATCCTGTGACGACTGATCGCGATACGAAGCGCATCAGCTCGCCCAGCCGCAGATAGCCCGCGATTATTTGAAGTACGCCGCACGTCAGCGAGGCGGCGAGGAGGTACTGAAGGCCATGATCCTTGACCAGGTTGACCATGAGCAATGCCATGGCGCCGGTGGCCGCCGAGATCATCGCCGCACGCCCCCCAACAAACGAGATCACAGTGCAGATACAGAAAGAGGCATAAAGGCCAACCTTGGGGTCGACGCCGGCAATAATAGAAAAGGCAATAGCCTCTGGAATAAGCGCCAGTGCAACAACGAGGCCCGCGAGGACATCGGCTCGGATATTTGACAGCCAAGCAACTTTGATCTTTTCAAACATTTATTTACCCATGGCAGGCACCACATCCCGCGCAGCGGTTAGCACTGAGCCGTGTGTGCTTGTGTCTTCAATTGAGTTGTGGAATGGCCGCGGCCAAAAAAGCAGGCGCAGCAAAGTACGACCGCAGCTAGGAGGCGGTCAGGGGCGTGCGAGGGGGCGGAGCGCTATGGCGGCGTAGGCAGCCAGTTCGAGCGTGGCAAGGTAAGTCCTTCGGCGTATCGTATACAGACCACGGGATATTAACCGGCCGTAGCGCACTCGTACAACCGATAGGCGGTCTTGCAGGAACCTATCATGTAGAATATGCCGCGGGTGTCACCGCAAAACGCGGGAGGGCAGGTTTAATTCAGCGCAGGTCGGGCCGCCGCGCGGAGTGACTGCGCCTATGAGCTTGAAATCCTCACGTCCGGATAAAACCCACGGCCATCGTGAATCTCCCGCCACGCGTGCTTTTTTCTCCCGTTTCCTGGCCGCGGAATCAGCGGGTGGCCTTATACTCATGGCCGCTGCTTTGATAGCACTCCTGGTTGCTAACTCTCCGTTGGCAGACATTTACTTCTCGTCACTGCATGTAAAAGTCGTTGGCCTCTCGATTGAGCACTGGATCAATGATGGCCTGATGGCGGTCTTTTTCATGCTGGTGGGGTTGGAGATCAAGCGCGAAATGTTGGTCGGCCAGTTATCGAGCTGGGGCCAGCGCGCTCTTCCAGGATTCGCCGCGTTAGGCGGTATGCTTGTACCTGCTTTGATTTATATTGCGGTCAACTGGGGTAACGCCGAAACCTTGGGAGGGTGGGCTATTCCGGCTGCGACCGATATTGCGTTTGCCTTGGGCGTACTGTCGCTGCTAGGTAAACGTGTGCCCATCTCGTTGAAAATCTTTCTGTCTGCGCTTGCGATTCTTGATGACCTAGGTGCCGTGCTCATCATCGCTCTGTTTTACACCAGCGGCTTGTCGGTCAGTATGTTGCTGGCCTCACTGGGCGTTATTGTGTTCCTGGTGATGCTCAACCGATTCGGTGTGACCCGGCTCTGGCCTTACCTGATAGCGGGCGGTCTGCTGTGGTTCTTTATGCTTCAGTCTGGTATCCACGCGACCTTGGCCGGTGTCATTCTCGCACTGTGCATTCCGATGCGGGCGGCGAGCAGCGAGCGCAAATCACCGCTCATCCACCTGGAAGGAAAGCTGCATCCGTGGGTCGCTTTCGCTGTTGTGCCCATTTTCGGTTTTGCCAATGCTGGAGTGTCTCTTGCCGGTATCTCTCCCAATAACCTGATCGACCCGGTACCTCTGGGGGTAACGCTTGGGCTATTGCTAGGCAAGCAAATTGGTGTGTTTGGTTTGGGTGCGCTGGCGATTCGCGCAGGGCTGGCCAAGCTGCCTGAGCAATGTAATTGGTCTCAGCTGTACGGTGTAGCGCTGCTGTGCGGCATTGGTTTCACAATGAGCCTGTTCATCGGGGCGCTCGCCTTCCCGGATAACCCGCATTTGGTCGATGAGGTGAAAGTTGGAGTGCTTATGGGCTCTATTCTTTCCGCTGTCCTCGGTGTTGCTGTTCTTTTGAAGGTTAAACATTAATCCTGAGCTCATCTATCCGTTGATAGCTGCATGGGGGGGGATGAGCATCCAGTAGCGCCTACGGGTTCAGGCATCATGAATGCTGCTGTTCGATCAATTTTTTGGCCTTGAGATGCTCCGAAAACAAGTCCAGAATTAAGTACTTTCCTGCTTGGGAAAGAAATGAAACCCCTTAGATTTCAATAGGTCGGACACCAGATGCGAGTCTCGTTTCCCGCTCCAAACATTAAAAAAGCCACTCAATTGAGTGGCTTTTTTTTGCCTGGCATTTATAGGCGGTGGGGTTTGTGAGTGTGGCGCCGTTGATGAATAGACGGCGACTCCTGCAGTACATGTTCATTTCCATCTTCATGGCGGGGTTGGCCGCATGTGACCAACCCCTAAGCTTACTGCCTTGACCTCTCAGGTGGCGGTTTGCTCTTGGCCCTGTCGCAAGCGCGTGCTGACCAGCGCCGCAACGACCAGTAAGCCAGCAATTACCCACAACCCATTGCGCGTGGTACCTGTCGTCTGTTCGATCAGCCCCATCACTGATGGGCCGACAAAGCCACCCAACAAACCGCACGTTGTGACGAACGCCAGGCCACCCGCCAGGGCGGTTCCACTCAAGCGACTGGAGGGGAAAACAAAGATGATCGACTGCACGACGAACAGCATCAGTGCCGTCAGTGAAAAACCGATCAGGCCAATATAGGAATTGGAAAACGAAGCCACCAGCAGTCCGGCCGACATGGTTAGCAGGCCAAAGAATAGAATGCGTCGGCACCGCTGCGGTGAGGTGGCCAGACGTGGAAAAGTGGCGGCACCCAGGGCGGCGGCGATCCACGGTACGGAGGTCAGCAGGCCGATTTGCAGCGGTGTCAATGAACCGTAATTGCCGATAATGCCGGGCAAGAAGAAGATCACGGTGTAGATGGTGATCTGGTGCACGAAGTAGACGGCGATCGCCAGCCAGATTTGCTTATCGCGCAACATCTGATTGAGGCGGGTTTGTTGTGGGGCGTCGTCGCTCTCGGCATCCAAGCGCGCTTGGATTTCCCGAGCGTCAGCCGCCGACAACCAGGACGCGGAGGAGGGGCCGTCGGGCAGTTTCTTCCATACCACATAGGCCAGCGCCACGGCTGGCAAACCTTCAAGTACGAACAACCACTGCCAGCCATGCCAGCCGAGCCAACCGTCGAGCTGCAGCAGGGCACCGCCCAGCGGGCCACTGAGAATATTGGCGATGCAAACACCGAGCAGAAAATACCCCGTGGCGCGGGCGCGTTGTTCGCGGTTGAACCAGTAGGTCAGGTAAAGCATGACACCTGGAAACAGGCCCGCTTCGGCGACGCCCAGCAGCAGGCGCATGACATAGAACGAGGTTTCACCCTGGACGAATGCCATGCCCGTCGAGAGCAGGCCCCAGGTGATCATGATGCGAGTAATCCAGAATCGCGCGCCGACCTTTTGCATGATCAGGTTGCTGGGCACTTCGAACAGCGCGTAGGTCAGGAAGAACAACCCTGCGCCCAAGCCATACGCCGCGGCGGAAAGCCCAAGGTCGATGCCCATGCTGGCTTTGGCCAGGGCAATGTTGGTACGGTCCAGAAAGCTCATGACATAGACCACGACCAGCAGCGGCATCAGTCTGCGCAACAGCAGATTGGTCAAGCGCTGCTCGTTACAGGCAGCAGGGGCCTGGGTCACGGCGATGGGGCTTAGGATTGTCATTTTTATAGTCCTAATAGAGTTGGGTGCACGTGTCATGGCGCCCAGTGTAAGGGGCGCCACTGTGCCGTTGTAAGAACGGATGCTGCTGCTTAGCGGTCAGGATTGGGCAAGATCAATCCAAACCGGGCCATTGGGATACTGGTAGCGTTCCAGCGTTTCGGCAGTCATTTCGATGCTGTAGCCGGGCCGTTGCGGGGGCATGTAGCGGCCGTTGCGAATTACCACGGGTTCCAGGAAGTGCTCGTGCAAGTGATCGACGTATTCCAGAACACGATTATTCAGCGAGCCGGATACCGCGATGTAATCGAACAGCGAGATGTTCTGCACGTACTCGCACAAACCGACGCCGCCGCCATGGGGACATACCGGCACGTCAAACTTGGCGGCCATCAGCAACACGATCAACACTTCATTGAGACCGCCCAGGCGTGCGGCGTCCAACTGGCAGAAATCCAGGGCCTGGGCTTGGAACATCTGTTTGAACATTACCCGGTTATGGCAGTGTTCACCGGTAGCAACGCCAATCGGTGCAATGCGCTGGCGGATGGTTGCGTGTCCGAGGATATCGTCCGGGCTGGTCGGTTCTTCGATCCACCACGGATCGAAAGCGGCCAGGCGACGCATGTTTGCCACCGACTCATCAACGCTCCAGACTTGATTGGCGTCCATCATCAAGGTGCGTTCCCAGCCAATTTCTTCGCGCAGGATCGCGGCGCGGCGCATGTCGTCTTCCAGGTTGGCGCCGATTTTCTGTTTGAAGTGAGTCCAACCATCGGCTACGGCTTCTCGGGCCAGCCGGCGCATTTTCTCTTCAGAGTATCCCAGCCAGCCCGGGGCGGTGGTGTAGCCGGGATAGCCTTCGCGCAGCATCTGAGCTTCACGCGTGGCTTTGCCGGGCGCCTGACGACGAAGCAGGGCGATGGCTTCTTCAGGCGTGATTGCGTCAGTCACATAGCTGAAGTCCAGGCAGGCGACGAGTTGCTCGGGTGTCATGTCTGCCAGCAGTTTCCACACCGGCTTTGCTTCGGTCTTGGCCCACAGGTCCCACACTGCGTTGACGATGGCGGCAGTGGCAAGGTGTATCACGCCCTTTTCCGGACCCAGCCAGCGCAACTGACTGTCACCTACGGTGATGTTGTGCCAGAAGCGGCCCATGTCGGCGGTGATCTCTTCCAGTGTCAAGCCGACGATCAGTGGCGCCAGCGATTGCACGGCGGCCACACAGATTTCATTGCCGCGGCCGATGGTGAAGGTCAGGCCATGACCTTCCATGCCTTCTGGGGAATCGGTGTGTAATACCACGTAGGACGCCGAATAGTCTGGCGCGCTGTTCATGGCGTCAGAGCCATCGAGTGACCGGGAAGTGGGGAAGCGAATGTCGCGAACGCTCAGGTGGGTGATTCGAATGCTCATGGAGAACTCTTTTTATAGGTGACCACTTGGGAGTTCGACTGTAGGTTGGTCGGCGATATAGGCATAATCGTCGATTCGTATAGATGGATATTAAAATTGATATGTCAGAGCCGTCGAAAGTCCCAACGCTCGCCAGCCCGGCGCCAGCGAAAACATTCAGCCCGCTGAAGATTTCCAGTCGCCAGATTGCACTGCTCAATGCCCTGGGCGAGTTCCGGAACCTGCGTCGCGCGGCGGCTGCGATGCACACTACGCAGCCGGCCGCGAGCCTGTTATTGCAGCAGTTGGAAGAACGCCTCGGCGCCAAGCTGTTCGAGCGCCTGCCACGGGGCATGGAGCCGACGCTCTATGGCGAAGTGATGATTCATTACGCCCACGGGGCCATTCATGAGTTCGAACATGCCGAAGCGCAGTTGGCGGAGCTGGCACGCGGTGCTTCGGGGCTGGTGCGCATCGGCACAGTGATGGGCCCGGTGCCGACCTTGTTGACCCGGGGCGTATTGGCATTCAAGGCGGATAACCCGAAGGTACGTATCTGTATTGAAGTCGGGACCAGCGACACGCTGCTGCCGGCGCTGATTCGCGGCGATTTTGATGTGGTGCTGGGGCGGCTCCCGGACCAGATCGACAGCCAGGGCCTGGACATTCAACTGTTCGAAAAGGGCGAGCAGATGCGCGTCATTGCACGTCCCGGGCACGCACTGGCCACGGCGGCAAAACTGAGCCTGGCTGACCTGGTGACGCAGACCTGGATTCTGCATCCGATTGGTAGCCCGATGCGTCGTCATGTGGAAAGCGCGCTGAAGGCGGGGGGCATGGTGCAGACGCTGGACATCGTTGAAACCGCGTCGATCTTGGCCACCACCTCAATGATCGAGGCGTCGGACATGATCGCCGTGGTGCCCAATGACGTCGCGGAGCACTACCTGCGCTATGGCATGGTAGCGATCCTCCCGGTGGAGTTGCCCATCACCATGGTCAACATCGGCCTGCTGACGCGCGAATCTCGGCCATTGTCCGCCGCCGTCAGCAAGCTGTTGGGTTACCTCAAGGAGCATGGGAAGGGGTAGAGGTTTACTGGCTGTCGCAGCTGCTCACCCCATTTACCAAGCGCGTGATACCCAGAGGGTTGGCATCTTTCAAGGCATCGGGCAGCAAGGTGTCCGGGAAGTTCTGGAAGCATACCGGGCGCAGGAAGCGGTCAATAGCCAGCGTGCCCACTGACGTGCCGCGGGCATCCGATGTCGCCGGATACGGGCCGCCATGGACCATCGAATCGCAGACTTCCACACCCGTCGGATAGCCGTTGAGCAGAATTCGCCCGACTTTCTGCTCCAGTAGCGCGGTCAGTTCGCCGAACTGTTCGAAGTCCGCCGGTTCGCCAATGATGGTCGCCGTCAGTTGCCCGTGCAGGCCATGCAACGCGGCACTGAGCTGCGCCTGATCCGCCACTTCGACGAACACCGTGGTCGGGCCGAACACTTCCTCCTGCAAGACTTCATCGCCATCGATCAAAAGGCTGACATCAGCTTTGAACAGTTGCGGTTGGGCCTGATTACCCTGTTGCGCGTTGCCGGCCAAGTGCTCTATGCCAGGGTGCGCGAGGAGTTTTTGCAAGCCTTGGTCATAGCTGCGCAACGTACCGGCGTTGAGCATGGTTTGCGCCGGTTGATCACCGATCAAGCGCGCCACTTGCTGCACGAACGCGCTGAACTGCGGCGAACGAATACCGATCACCAGACCCGGATTGGTGCAGAACTGACCACAGCCCTGAACCACCGAAGCGGTCAGGTCGCGGGCGACGCTTTCGGCCCGCGCTTGCAGCGCCTGGGGCAGGACGATCACCGGATTGATGCTCGACATCTCAGCGAACACCGGAATCGGCTGTGGACGTGCTGCCGCCATGTCGCACAGCGCGCGGCCACCCTTGAGTGATCCGGTGAAGCCCACTGCCTGAATCGACGGATGCGTGACCAGCGCTTCGCCAACCCCGGCGCCGTAGATCATGTTGAACACACCGGCCGGCATGCCGGTTTTTTCGGCGGCGCGAATCAACGCACCCGCGACGAGCTCGGCGGTGGCCATGTGGCCGCTGTGCGCCTTGAACACCACCGGGCAACCGGCGGCCAACGCCGACGCCGTGTCGCCGCCGGCAGTCGAGAACGCCAGGGGAAAGTTACTCGCACCAAACACCGCCACCGGCCCGAGGCCAATGCGGTACTGACGCAGATCCGGGCGCGGTAGCGGTTTACGTTCCGGCAGTGCCTGATCAATCCGCGCCCCATAGAAATCCCCACGACGCAGTACCTTGGCGAACAGGCGCATTTGGCCGCTGGTGCGGCCGCGCTCGCCTTGAATGCGCGCAGCAGGCAATGCGGTTTCGCGGCAGACCAGCGCCACAAAATCATCATCGAGGCTGTCCAGTTCATCGGCGATCGCGTCGAGGAATTCGGCACGTTTGACGGCGCTCAGGCTGCGGTAGGCGGGATACGCGATGGCCGCAGCGTTGGCGGCACGGTCAACTTCTTCAACGGTGGCCTGGTGGAAACTGTAAGGCAACTGCTCGCCTGTGCTGGCATCAATGCTTTTGACGATGACAGTGCCGGCAGCGCTGCGCTGGCCGCCGATGTAGTTGTGGCCGGTGATCGTAGACATTTCTGGCTCCAGAAGGGTGGGGTCGCATCCCCTTTAGGGGATGCCGGGGGAGGTGAGCAGGTACCGTCGATTCAGGTGACGGCGCCGATCTGCCAGGGCACGAATTCGTTCTGGCCGTAACCGTGCTGTTCGCTCATGCTGCGTTCGCCCGAAGCGATGCGCAGCATGAGATTGAAGATGGCTTCACCGCAGGCTTCGATGGTCATGGTGTCTTCGGCGATTTCTCCGCAGTTGATGTCCATGTCCTCGCGTTGGCGATTCCACAAGGCGGTATTGGTCGCCAATTTGACCGAGGGGGAAGGGGCACAACCGTAAGCAGAGCCACGTCCCGTGGTGAAGGCAATCAGGTTGGCGCCACCGGCCACTTGGCCCGTGGCCGACACCGGGTCGTAGCCTGGGGTGTCCATGAACACCAGACCCTTCGCGCCGACCTGCTGGGCATACTCATACACATCGACCAGGTTGCTGGAGCCTGCCTTGGCGACCGCCCCCAGGGACTTTTCCAGGATCGTGGTCAAGCCACCAACCTTGTTGCCGGCGGACGGGTTGTTGTTCAGTTCGGCGCCATTGCGTTCGCAATACGCCTCCCACCAGTGAATCCGTGCAACAAGTTTTTCGCCGACGGCGCGGTTGACGGCACGGCGAGTCAACAGGTGCTCGGCGCCATAGATTTCTGGGGTTTCGGAAAGGATCGCCGTACCGCCGCAAGCGACCAGGCGGTCCACGGCATTACCCAGCGCAGGGTTGGCGGTGATCCCGGAATAGCCATCCGAACCGCCGCACTGCAGGCCAACGAGCAGATGCTTGGCACTCACCGGTTCGCGCTTGACCTGGTTTGCCTCCTCCAGCAACGACTTGACCTGGGCGATGCCGCTGGCGATCGCCTTGGAGGTGCCGCCGCTGTCCTGAATACTGAACGTGCGCAGGGTATTGCTGCGGCTCAGGCCTTGGCTGCTGAGCAGTCCTTCGATCTGGTTGGTTTCGCAGCCCAGGCCGATCACCAGCACCGCGGCAAAGTTGGCGTGGGTGGCGTAGCCGGCCAATGTCCGGCGCAGCAGGGCCAGGCCTTCTCCGGCGGGGTCCACGGCGCAACCAGCGGAATGGGTCAGGGCGACGACGCCATCGACTTGAGGGTACGCCAACAGCGCAGCCGGATTAATGTCGCGGCGAAAATGGTCGGCGATGGCGCGGGCCACGGTGGCCGAGCAATTCACCGACGTCAGGATGCCGATGTAATTACGTGTCGCCACACGGCCATCCGGGCGCACGATTCCCATGAATACAGGCGCATCGTTCAGCGTCTGCTCGGGTTTCACATCGTGGCTGAAAGCGTAGTCGCGGGCGAAGTCGCCCATGGCCAGGTTGTGCACATGCACATGGTCACCGGCCTGGATTACTTCGGTGGCAAACCCGATGATCTGCCCGTAACGACGCAGCGGTTGGCCTGCCTCGACTCGGTGCGAGGCGATCTTATGGCCGGCGGGGACGGGCTGGCGAACCACCACGCCTTGCGGTTCGAGGACTTCACCCGACAACAAGGGCCGGCGGGCGATCAGCACATCGTCCAGGGGATTGAGGCGCAGCACGGCGGCTGCGCCGGTTTTCATAATCAATTCCATCGCAGACTCTCTGGCTATCAAGCGTGGGAGGTCGCTGGCACATGGGCCGCGCCATACCTTTGTCGCCCCACTATAAGAGCCCCCGGACACCGCTGCCTAATGAGACCTTTGGATTGATTGATAACTTTTTCTCATCGATTGGGCGTTCTGGCCATGCAATGGAGATTCAATGTTTGGTGGCTTCGCGGCGCAACCTGGCGAGCTCCAGCAAGGTATCGGCAAATTCACGGGCCGCTTCGCTCAGCGGTTCGTTCTTGCGTGTGATGATGCCGTAGTCCTGCGGCTCGACCTTGAACGATGTGTTGAGCACTTTGAGCAAGCCAATCTGAATCTGCGACTGGACCATGGACTCGGGCAGAAACGCGAGCATCGGTCCCGACTGTAGGAGCTGCAGGAAAGTGGGCATCGAGATGGTTTCAACGGTGTTGGTCGGCGTGCGCATGTTGAATTCGATGAAGGCGCTTTCCATCTGGCGACGTATGGGCGCATTGAAGGGGTACATGACCCACGGCCAGTCACTCAGTTGTTCGGTCGCCACTTCGTCGAGCTGCGCGAGGGGGTGACGGCTATTGACCACCAGGCAAAAAGGCTCGGGCCCTAGCGTCCGAAATTCGAACGGTTGCTGATAACGCTCATCGGTGAAGCGGGCAATGATCAAATCCAGCTTCTTATGCTCGAGCATTTCCAGAAGTTGATTGCTGGTTTGCTCGATCACTTCGATGGACAGCATAGGGCGGTCCAGTTTGATTCGGGTAATGGCTTCGGGCAGCACCACCGACGTCGCGGCGAAGATCGCGCCGACTCTCAAGTGACCATGGCCACCTTTGCGCACTTTATTGAGCTGATCGACGAAGGACTGTGTGTCGTCCAGCGTCATCCGCGCATACCGGACGACAAACTCGCCCAGTTCAGTGAGCGCCATGCTGCGCGTCTGCCGTTCGAACAAGGCGAATCCAAATAACAGTTCGATGTCGCGCAGCATCTTGCTGATGGCGGGCTGGGTCAGATTCATCAACTCGGCGGTGGTGTGCATGTTGCGGGTCCGGGCCAGCGTATCGAGCAGCATCAGATGCTTGATCTTCAGCCACTTGCTGACACTGGCGAATGAAATCTCGTCGTTTTCCATAGGGTACTCAACCTGATTGATAACGAAACGATATCAAATGCTGAAAATATGTCATTGGAATTTATCAATCAAGTCCACTAGTTTTTGCCCGAACGACATCCAATTGATAGGGATTGCCTTATGCCCACTGCGAAATTGACCTGTGAAAACACCCTCCCGATCGATGGCTTGCACGGGACACTTATCGGGCGAGCCTGGGTGCCGGGGAAGACAGCAGGCCCATCGCCAGTCGTACTGCGCGCCGATGGCGTATTTGATTTGTCCGAAGCGTTCGCAACGTTGAGTGATCTACTGGAAAGTGCATCGCCGCTTGAGGCGGCTCGCAACACTCGCGGTCGATACATCTGCACCACAGCAGCACTGTTGGCCAACACCGGATCGGGCTCAGACCCTGCCCAGGCGTACCTGCTGCCACCGGTTGACCTGCAAGTGATCAAGGCCGCTGGCGTGACTTTCGCTTCGAGCATGATCGAGCGGGTGATTGAAGAGCAGGCCGGGGGCGATGCGGTCAAGGCCGAAACCGTACGTAGCCTGGTCAAGTCAGCCATCGGCGATAACCTGAGCTCGATCAAACCCGGTTCGGCCCAAGCGGCGCGCCTCAAGGATATGTTGATCGAGCAGGGGTTGTGGTCGCAGTATCTGGAAGTGGGCATAGGCCCTGATGCCGAGATATTTACCAAGGCCCCGGTTCTTGCGTCTGTCGGCAGCGGCAACGACGTCGGTATTCATCCCAAGTCGAAATGGAACAACCCTGAGCCGGAAATCGTTCTGGCGGTGAGCAGCCGTGGGCAAATTCACGGTGCAACCTTGGGCAATGACGTTAATCTACGCGACTTCGAAGGCCGTAGCGCCTTGCTGCTGAGCAAGGCCAAGGACAACAACGCATCGTGTTCGATCGGTCCGTTTATTCGCCTGTTCGATGAAAGCTTTTCCCTGGATGATGTGCGCTGCTGCGTGGTCGAGCTGGACGTCGAAGGCGATGACGGTTTCATCCTGCGCGGCAGCAGCTCGATGGAGAAGATCAGCCGCGATCCGTTGGAATTGGTGGCCCAGACCGTGGGTAGCGATCACCAGTATCCAGACGGTTTCATGCTATTTCTCGGCACCCTGTTCGCCCCGACGCAAGATCGTGAAGAGCCGGGCAGTGGCTTCACCCACAAACAGGGCGATAGCGTGCGCATCGCCAGTCCCCTGCTGGGCGCTCTGCACAACCGCGTCACCTACAGCAATGAGGCGACACCCTGGACGTTTGGCCTGCGTGCATTGATGGGCAACCTGGCCGCTCGCGGTCTGGTGGCAGGTAAATCGCTGTACTGAAAACACAGTGGTGGTGATGCCAAACAACCAAGCACAAATGCCGCCCCTGAGATTAGGGGCGGTCTTGTCTCTCTGTTCGGTAGAAGCTCAATTCCCTCTGTAGGTCGAGAAACCGTAGGGGCTGAGCAGCAATGGGATGTGGTAGTGCGCAACGGTCCCGTCTACCTCGAAAATAACCGGCACCTCTGGAAAGAAACTCGAGATTTTGTGAGCCTTGAACCACTCACCGGTTTTGAAGGTGACACGGTAGGTGCCTTTCTCCACGGCCTGGCCGTCGGGGTACAGCCCGGGAATACGGCCTTGCTCGTTTGTCGTTGCGCTGTTGAGCATGTTCCAGCTCTTGCCGTCCTGTTTTTCCAGCGTGACATTGACGCCAGGGGACGGCAAACCATCTTGTAAGTTGAGTACATGCACGCTGAGCGGGTTTCCTGCCGCCAATGCCCATGACGATACGACGCTCAATACAACGCCCGCGAAAAAAGTTTTTATTACATTCATGGTGACGTCCTTAGTTTTTAACGGCAGGTAAAATTTTGTCGATAGCGACTAATGCGCAACCTTCATCGAATGTTGCCCCACCGGCACCGGCCACTCCGATAGCGCCAATGACTTGCCCTTCAAACAACAGCGGCACTCCACCGCCCAATAGCAGTAGCTCATTCAGGGTGTTGAGGTTTTCAGCATCGGGTGTACTGCGAGCACGCTCTGCCAGTAGTCGTGTTGGCGTCTTGGTCGATAGGGCGGTATAGGCCTTACTTTGGGCTGCTAATGTGTTGTGTGGGCCAACGTTATCGTCGCGCTGCAGGGCGACTAAATTGCCTCCACGGTCGACAATTGCAGCAACACTTGTACGGCCATCGGCATGACACGCTGCCAGCGCGGCATTTAGCAAATCATTGGCCATTGCCAGTGATACATCGTTGCGCGGCACAACTTGATCCGGGGCTGCGACGGCGAGCGCAGAGCTCATTGCGAGTGACGTCAGCAATGAAGTCCATAGGCTTATACGCATGCTTTTTCCTTTTGTTTTGTCTGGGTGAGTCATAGCCAGACATGATGAGCAGTGCATGGCGTCAGAATGATTGCCCGATGATTACCAAGATGTAATGTGCCAAAAACGGTGAGGCGCGCTAGCCTATGCTCCAGCTTTGGAGGAAGAGATGCGTATCCTGGTCGTTGAAGATGAAGCGAAAACAGCGGACTACCTCCACAAAGCCCTGACTGAATCGGGCTACGTGGTTGAGGTCGCCTTGGATGGCCTGGAGGGCCAGTATCTGGCGCAGGAAAGTGAGTTCGACCTGATCATTCTGGATGTCATGCTACCGGGCCTGGACGGATGGCAATTGCTTCAGATTATTCGGCGCAAGTGGCAAACCCCGGTGCTTTTTCTTACCGCCAGGGACTCTGTGGAGGATCGGGTCAAGGGGCTTGAATCAGGGGCAGATGATTACCTGGTCAAACCTTTTTCCTATGCCGAGTTGTTGGCACGCGTTCGTACTCTGCTACGCAGGGGACCGCCCCGCGAGGTCGAGCAGTTCTTGGTTGCCGACCTGAGCCTGGATCTGTTGCGACGTAAGGTTACGCGCGGGGGGCAGCGCCTGACCTTAACCAACAAGGAGTTTGCTCTATTGCACCTGCTGGTCAGTCGTGAAGGGGAGGTGCTGTCGCGCTCGTTGATCGCCTCACAGGTCTGGCAGATGAACTTTGACAGTGATACCAATGTGGTCGATGTCGCCATCCGACGACTGCGCGCCAAGGTTGATGATCCTTACCCACTAAAGTTGATACACACAGTGCGTGGCATCGGCTACATGCTTGAGGTGCAATCCTGAACCTGTTTGCGCGTGGCCTGAGCTTGCGCCTGGCGATCATGTTCGCGTTAGTCAGTGCGCTGCTGCTGGGCTCCATTGGTTTTTATCTTTATCAGTCGTTACAGCGAGAAATCGCGTGGCGCGATGACCAGGCCCTGCTCGGGCGCCTGGAGCGCATGCAGGCGCTGATCAATGACAGTGACAGCATCGAGCAACTACGAAACCGGCCCAAACTTTACGAAAACATGCTGGGCAATCGCGACAACTTGCTTTGGATTGTCGATGACACTGGCCAGGTGCTGATCGAAATCAACCCCGTAAGCATGAGCTTGCCCAAGTTACCTGCTGCAGCCCAGGCTCAGCTCGGTGATGACCACTCTTCAGTACCAGTGCGGCTTGCCTGGCAGCATGTCATGCAGGGTGATCGCGGGCTGACCCTGATTGCTGGCAAGTTGTTAAGTGAGCGCGAGCAGATGCTGGGGGCTTACCGACTCAAGCTCTGGCTTGCGATGTCAGTTGGTTCGCTGTTGGCTTTTGTGCTCGGCGGGTGGGTCAGTCAGCGAGGCTTAAGACCTGTGCGTTTGCTGGCTAAGCGCGCTGCCGCAATCGATGTACACCATCTGTATCTGCGCCTGGATGAGTTCAACGAACTGAGTGAACTACAAGCGCTCAGCCAGGCGCTTAATAAAATGCTTGCACGCCTCGAAGAGGGGTTCGCCCAGCTATCACGATTCTCAGAGGATCTCGCCCATGAAATGCGGACCCCGCTCACCAACCTGATGGGGCATACCCAACAAGCCCTGAGGCATGGTCGTTCAATCGAGGACTATCAGAACCTGCTGGTTTCCAATCAGGAAGAGTATGAGCGTCTGGCGCGAATGATCGAAAGCATGCTGTTTCTCGCGCGTACCGAGCAGTCGCATGCATCTGTAAGTGATGAGCTCATCAACCTGCACGATCTTGTAGAGCAACTGTGTGAGTATTTTGAAGGTGTGGCACAAGAGTGTGATGTCACGCTGATCAATCAAGCCCATGATCAGTTGCGTGGTGATCCTGCCTTGATCCGCAGAGCATTGGCTAACTTGCTGGCCAACGCGCTGCGTTATGGCTCTCCTGCTACAGCAGTGACTATTAGTAGTGTGGTGTGGGAGGACAGGATTGAAGTCACGGTGCACAACCAAGGCCAGCCGATTTCAGCGCAACATCTACCTAGACTGTTTGATCGGTTCTACCGTTGCGACCCCTCACGCAATCAGCCAGACGATTCCGGTGGCCTGGGGCTAGCAATCGTTCGCTCAATCATGCAACTGCATGGTGGTCGTGTGGCCGTAGATAGCAGTCAACTAGGAACTAGCTTTCGCTTGGAGTTTCCTGTTCGAGACGCCTGAATTGTTTTCCTTAAATGATAGCGTCCGCTGACCAAATTTAATCCGCACACACGAGCCACACTGGCTGGCACAAGATTGATCTCGATCATCTACCCCCTCTGATACACCCTCTACTCTTGCGTTTCCATAAAAGGCCAAGGATGGCTCAAGGAGCCTGCGGCCATGCATTCTCAAGGAAGAGTCAGTCATGCAGTCATTAAAGATCATTTTGTTGTCGTCGGCGTTCAACGGGTTGACCCAACGGGCCTGGCTGGATTTGCGCCAGTCGGGGCACGAGCCCAGCGTGGTGCTGTTCACCGATGAAGCCACGGTATGCCGGCAGATCGAGGAATCGGCGGCGGATCTGGTGATCTGCCCGTTTCTCAAGGACCGCGTACCGCAGCAACTCTGGAGCAATGCGGATCGTCCGGTGGTGATCATCCACCCGGGGATTGTCGGCGACCGCGGCGCCAGCGCATTGGACTGGGCCATCACCCAGCAGGTCCGGCGCTGGGGCGTTACGGCCCTGCAAGCGGTGGAGGAAATGGACGCCGGTCCGATCTGGTCGACCTGCGAATTCGACATGCCTGCCGATGTACGTAAATCCGAGCTGTACAACGGTCTGGTGAGTGACGCTGCGCTCTATTGCATCCGTGATGTAGTGGGGAAATTCGCCAGCGGTTTCGTACCGACACCCCTCGACTACACGCAACCCGACGTCATTGGGCGTTTGCAACCGAACATGAAGCAGGCTGATCGCACCTTCAGTTGGCACGATTGCGCCCGATTCATCAAACGCACTATCGACGCCGCCGACGGTCAGCCCGGTGTGTTGGCGAGCCTCGCCGGCGGCCAGTATTACCTGTATGACGCGCACCTGGATTCGCGCCGCGGTACGCCGGGAGAAATCCTCGCGGTACAGGACGACGCCGTATTGGTCGCGGCCGGCGATCAGAGCCTGTGGATCGGTTCGCTCAAGCGCAAGGCCCAGCCGGGAGATGAAACCTTCAAGTTGCCGGCCCGTCACGTGCTGGCTGGGCAGCTGGCGGGTGTACCGGTGCTGGATGGCTCGATTGCCAACCAAGGGTTCGACGAGATGGCTTATCAACCGATTCGTTATCAAGAGTCCGGGCACGTTGGCGAGCTGACCTTCGAGTTCTATAACGGCGCCATGAGCACCGAGCAGTGCCAGCGCCTGGTCGCTGCGCTGCGCTGGGCCAAGGCCCGGGACACCCAGGTGCTGCTGATCAGGGGAGGGCGCGGGAGTTTTTCCAATGGTGTGCACCTCAACGTGATTCAGGCAGCCCAGGTGCCGGGGCTGGAGGCTTGGGCCAATATCCAGGCTATCGACGATGTCTGCCAGGAGCTGCTGACGGCTCGGCAACTGGTGGTCAGTGGCCTGACGGGCAGCGCCGGAGCCGGCGGGGTGATGCTGGCGCTGGCGGCCGACATCGTGTTCGCCCGGACGGGCGTGGTACTTAATCCGCATTACAAAACCATGGGCTTGTATGGCTCTGAATACTGGACCTACAGCCTGCCGCGTGCGGTCGGCAGTGAAGTGGCGCATAAACTTGTCGAAGAATGCCTGCCGATCAGCACCTTCCAGGCCCGGCAGTGGGGGATGATCCAGGACATTGGTCCACGCTGCCCGCGGGCATTTGGCCCATGGTTGCTGCAACAGGCCAGCGCTGCCTTGACCGATGAAAAGTATGCGTTGCACCGCGCGCGTAAAGCCAGCATGAGCCCCGGGCAGATTGAACGCTGCCGCGAAAACGAGCTGGCACAGATGCGCTTGGACATGGTGGAAAACCGCCAACAGTTCGCCGAGAAGTGCCGCAACTTTGTGTTCAAGCGCAAAACCTGCCAGACCCCGCAGCGCTTGATGGCGCCGTGGGCATTGGCGCCCAAGGCCACGCTGGTTGACTAAGAGGAAAACGCCGCCTCTACTCTTTTGCCGCCAGGGCGGAATTTCCTTTCTACCCTGGCGGTCCATAATGCCAATGGAAAAAGACACAAAAGGGTGAATTGATGCGGCGAATGTATAGGGGCGTCATCTGCCAGGCCTTGCTGGCCATGGTTTTGGCTATCAGCCTGCCGGGATGGGCAGATGCGGCTGCAACTGCGGCGCCAGTCGATGTTGTCGACAGTTTGCCGCTGTTGCCCGAAGACGCCGACCTCAAGCAGCTCAGCCAGCAGCTTGAGCTGATTCGCCAGAGCGTGCCTATCAGTACCAGTGACGAAAAGCTGGCGGAGTTTCGACAGGGCGCATTGCAGGTCCAGCAACGCGCCGCGATGTTGCTCACTGAGCGCGCCACCGAGATGGAGCGCCTTGACGATCAACTCAAGGTATTGGGCGCGGCCCAGCCTGGGGAGGCGCAGAGCCTCACCGACCAGCGCAATGCCCTGACGCGCCAAAAGAACCGCCTGCTTGATGATGAGCAGCAGGCCAAACAACTGAGCCAGACGAGCCGCGAACTCGCTGCGCAGATCGTCAACCTGCGGCGCAACCTGTTTAATTCCCAGGTCACTTCACGTACCGATACTCCCTTTAGCCCGACGTTCTGGTCGACCTTGATCCGCCCGACCCCGGAAGACCTGCAACGCCTGGACAATCTCAAGGCCGAAGGCATTGTCGCCCTCAAGAGTGCGGTCAGCCCCGAGCGCCGCTGGGCGTTCTTCAGCACGCTGTTGGCGGCGGTGCTGATCTGGAGTTTCGGCAGACGACTGCTTGAGCATCTGCTGACCTGGGCGATGATCCGCTGGCTGCCCGAGGGGCGTTTGCGGCGCAGCACATTGGCGGTGGCGGTGGGGTTATCGTCGATCCTGACGATCATGGGTGCCGTCTCGTTGATGCGCTGGGGGTTGGAAAGCAATGCCGTCTTGAGCGAGAACCTGGCCCGGCTTTCCGATCATCTGGTCACCCTGGCCACGTTCTGTGCGTTCATTGCAGGCCTTGGACGCGCCTTGCTGATGCTGCCGCGACCGTCCTGGCGGTTGCCGGCCATTGCCGATGAGATTGCCAGTGCTCTTGGGCCTTTCCCGGCGATTCTGGCGGTGGCGTTGATGCTGGTGGCTACCGAGGAGCGGATCAACAATGTCACCGGCGCCAGCCTGGCGTTGACCGTGGCGCTCAATGGCCTGACGGCGCTGACCACGGCGCTGATCTTCATCGTCGCGTTGCTGCGCGTGCGCCACGTGCGCAAAAAACTTGCGCTGGAGCGCCCTGGCGGGCTCGCCGGTATGCTGCCTTTTGTCGCGTCGATCTGGGTGGCGGTGATTGTCCTGGCGTTGTTCACGGGCTATCTGTCCCTGGCTTATTTCCTGACCGTCAAGCTGCTGTGGGTCAGCGTCGTGGCGGCGACGGCCTACTTGCTGATCGCCTTTTACGGCGACGTTTGTGAAACCCTGCTGTCGCCCAAACAGCCCAGCGGCCTGGCACTGGCCAACGCATTGGGGCTGTCGCCACGGCACCAGGCCCAGGCTTGTACGGTGCTGGCCGGGGTTGGCCGCACGTTGCTGCTGCTTACCGCAGTGATGGCGGCCTTCCTGCCGGCGGGATCCAGCCCCAGCGAGTTGCTCCAGGGCTTCAGCCAGTTGGGAGAGTCCAGCAAGACCCTGGGCAACCTGCATATTGTTCCCCAGGACATCCTCGTTGCGCTGCTGATGTTTGTCATTGGCTTGTTCGCCGTGCGTACCTTGAAGCGCTGGCTCAGCGAGCGACTGCTGCCGGAAACCAACATGGACGCCGGCATGCGTGCGTCCCTGGTCACCCTGGTGGGCTACCTGGGCTTTGTGCTGTTGAGTCTGTTGGTGATGTCGACCCTGCGGATCAACCTGACCAGCCTGACCTGGGTCGTCAGTGCCTTGTCGGTGGGCATCGGCTTCGGTCTGCAGGCCATTGTGCAGAACTTCATCTCCGGGCTGATCCTGCTGACCGAACGGCCGGTGAAAGTCGGCGATTGGGTCAGTCTGGGCGGGGTCGAGGGCGATATTCGGCGAATCAACGTCAGGGCGACCGAGATCCAGATGTCCGACCGCTCGACGGTGATCGTGCCCAACTCACAGTTCATCTCGCAGAACGTGCGCAACGTCACCATGGGCAACGCGCTCGGCGTGGTGAGTATCACCCTCACATTGCCCCTGGACACCGATGTGTTGAAAGTTCGCGAACTGCTCATGCAGTCGTTTACCGAGCATGAGGCGATTCTGGCTACCCCCGCACCTTCGGTCACCTTCAAGGACCTGACCAGGGACGGCCTGGTCATTGGTGTCAGCGGCTACGTCAACAGCCCGCGCTCGGTATCCGGTACCCGCAGTGACTTGCTGTTTATCCTGCTTGCCCGCCTTCAGGAAATGGGTATTACATTGTCTTCGCCCCAGAGCATGGTATTGATTCCGGGAGAGGGAAGTGCAGCGAGTGGCGAAGTTCCTGTAGGGCAATGACGAGGTGGCGGTGCGTGAAAATAAAAAGCCTGATGACAGTGATTGTTGCTGTCTTGTCCTGTTTTTCCTTAACGGCTTGCCAGAGTAAAGACGTGGCTGAAACTTACAGCTGGTCGGGAACGGTATCTGCACCACAGGAATACCCTATGGAGGTTTACCTGGGCGCCATCATCGCTGAGGATTTTACCTACGGTTTTGATGCGATCTGGGGCACGCAAAATACCGGGTGGGGTACTCAGGGTGGAACGATGACCACCGGGATCGAAAAAAAGGGCGTGCCCTATCAACTGGAGTTCACCTGGTACTCACTGGTGGAGAGAAAGTTTTACAGCGGTAAATGGGCTTTGGACAAAGAGAAGATAAAGCGCCTCTTGGATGAAGGCTTTATCGACCAGGACACCCATAAAAAAGACACCTACAGCACCTTTATCATCGGGTTGGCACCGCAGGGCCGGGTGGTCCTTTGGCTGAGCGGGGCGGGAAACCAGAAGGAAGTCGGAGTCTTTCAGGCGCAGGCCACAACCATTACCAAGGAAAGCGCCTACAGCAACGCCCAATACATGTTTAAAGACGGCTATGCAGACCGGATGTTGAATGATCCATCCTATAAAACGTTCAGTGCGCAAGTCCGGCAAAAAATACAAACGCAAGGCTATCCTTCGCCGCAAACTTATAGCGTCTACCGGGAAAAATATAGCTGGAGACCTGTGGTTGTCCTGCAGGAGGGCGAATGGCTGGATTTTGGATTCAGCGCCTACAACGGTGAGCAGGAAAATATATTCGCCAAGGCTCTATTGGATAATCGTTATGAAAAAAGGGCCATTCCTAAGTTTTGCGGCTTCTATTGGCGCAATGGAAACAGTCGGTATGGCGTCTGGATTGACTCTTTCGATGAAAAAGAAATCTTTGATGTTTTCCAGAAGCTTGGCCAACAAAAAGATATAGACCTGCTGGTGAAGGTTGACGCGCAAAACACCCGGGTTTCCCTGGCATTGAGGTCGGGAGCGCAAGAGTTTCCCATCGGCAAAGCAAAAGTCAGGTTGTCTCGTAAAATCGAGTAGGCTCCCCCTGCCGATGGGAGAGCCACACTTCATAACTCAGGTCACTAGCAGGGCTGGGCCGCGAGGCTGTTGCTGACATTGCGCCCCAGCACCAGCACGGTTACAAAACCAAAGCCCACCAGCACCGTGGCGAGGCTCAGGAGCACTGAGCTGCCCAACTGATCGACGATCCGCCCACCGAAGAATGAGCCCAGGGCAATAATCACCTGGAACAGCGCGACGAAGAGCGGCATGCCGCGTTCGACATCCTTGGGCGCCACGACAAACATCCAGATACTGGCGCAGGCCGGGAAGGCGCCGAAGGCAAAACCCCAGAGCCCAATCAGCATGGCTGCGCCGGTCATGCCGGTGGCGAAGTGGGGGAACAGGGCGGTGCTGGTGCCGATCATCAGCGCCACCAGCAACAGGGTGAGACGTACGCTGCGGTTGGCGGCAAAGCCGGCAAAAATATTCCCCGCCACCCCAGCCACGCCGAACAGCAGGAGCAACGAGCCGATTGTCGGCCCGTCGAAGCCGGCACTGTGTTTGAAGAACGGCGCGACATAGGTGTACGCGGCAAAGTGCGCCAGGCCAATCAGCAATACCGCGATCAACCCGACCCGCGCTTGGGGGTTGATAAACAAGGCGGGCAGGTCGCTGATGCGGATGGCTTTCTCCGGGTTGAGTCGCGGCAGCAGGAAGATCTGCGCCAGGAGTACCGGGATGCCCATCAGTGCAGTGATCAGGAAGGTCATGCGCCAGCCCATCAGGCCGCTAAGCCAGGTGCCTACGGGCACGCCCAGCACGGTGGCGAGGGTCACGCCGACCATGATGATCGAAGTGGCCTGGGCGACGCCCACACCCTTGGGCGCCAGCCGGCCGCTGAGGGCAATGGCCGTGGCCCAGAAACCGCCGATGCTGATGCCCAGTAGCACGCGGCCCAACAGCAGCAGGCCAAAGTCGCTGGCAAAAGCCACCACCGAGTTGGCGATGATCATGATCAGCGTCAGGCCGATCAACAGATAGCGGCGGTCCATGGTGCCAATGCACACCGACAGCAAGGGCGCGGCGAGGGCGGCCATGATGCCGGGCAGGGTCACCATCAACCCGGCGTGACCGGCACTGATGCCCAGGTCACTGGCGACATCATTGAGCACACCCACCGGCAGAAACTCACTGGTCACCAGGGCGAAGGCACCCACGGCCACCGAGAGAATCGCCAGCCACTGCTGTTTGACACTCTGTTGATTATGTTCGGGAAGACTGCGAGGGGCCGGGCTGGCGCTTGGCATGGTGTTGAAATCCGGGGGGAATGCAGCCTGAAGCCAGGCCGGGGGAGAATGTGGAGGCGATTATAGGAAGCAGCGTTGGCAATTAAACAGGCCGGTCGGTTTGATAGTCATCATCAATGCAATCAATGCAGCGTCCTGTAGGCGCCGGCTTGCCGGCGAAAATCGTCAACGATAACGCGGGCAACCTGAAGACACGCGGCGTATCTGAGTCTTTCGCTGGCAAGCCAGCGCCTACAAAACCGTTGAGTGGCAGGGACTGTTCAATCGTCCACGGCTGCTTTGGGCTTCATCTGCAGCCCAAGCACGCCCATGGCTACTAATGCCGCACCGGCCCCCGCAATGGGTATATAGGCAAGCCCGAACTGGCTGATCACCCAGCCTGCCCCGATGCCACCCAGCGCAGTGCCGAGGTTGAACGCGGCAATATTGAGCCCCGAAGCCACTGCACTGGATTGGGGGATATGCTGGTGTGCCAGGCGCAGCAAGCGCAGGGTCGACAGGGTCACAATGGCAAAGAACACCACCCCCAACAGCCCCACCAGCGTCAAGGTGGCGATGATCGAGTCGCCCCACACATACAAACCCAAGAGGTTGAACATCAATGCGCTCAACCCGCCGAGCAGGCATCGGTCGGCGTCGAATGCATCCGCGAGGTAACCGCCCAGCACGTTGCCAAGGATGGAGCAGACACCGAACACCAGCATCGCAAAACTCAGCATCTGTGGTTGGACGCGGGTGATATCCAGCAGGAACGGCGACACAAAGGTAAAAAATGAGAACGTCGCCACGCTCACCAGCATCGCGATGCTGGCAGCCATCATCAGTTCGCGCTGCAGCAGGGCGGCGAGGCTTTGTTTCAGGCCGTGCTCTTTGTGCAGTGCGCCGGCGAGTGGCTGGCGCATCAGCAGTATCAGGCCCAGGGCGCTGATCAAGCCCAGGCCGCCAATCGCCAGGAATACCGTGCGCCATGACCAGTAGCTGCCGAAGAAGGTACCGATCGGCACGCCAAAGGCGATCGACAAGGTCAGGCCAATCCACACCAGCGATAGCGCACGCCCGGCCCGTAGCGGGTCAACCAGCTTGATCGCGGCGTTGGAGGCCACGGCCATGAATACACCGTGCGCCAGGCCGATAACGAAGCGTACGCCATGCAGGGTCACGATATCTGCTGCCAGGCTGATGACTACGCTGCCGGTGGCCAGCACGGCCACGGTCAGGAGCAATACGGTTTTGTCGCGCCAAGTGGCCAGCATGGCGGTGATGACCGGGGCACCGATGGCCGCACCCAGGGCGTAGGCCGCGATGGCCGAGCCCACTTGCGAGATGGACTCGTGCAGGTCGATGGAGATTGCCGAAACCAGGCCGGCGACGACGAATTCGGACAAGCCGAATGTGAAGGTACACAGTGAAAAAATGTAGATAACGGCAGGCATAAGAACTCAGTGACGGGAAGAGGGCGCGCGTGGGCTTCAGGTGATGATGGGGCGCCAGTCACGCGCTGGGAAATACTATAAAAGTCTCTGCCTGATACCTTTGACGACGACTAACCCTTGGTCGATGCCACCGAGGCAGGATTGAAATCGAGCATGGCGATAAAACTGTCCAGCAACGGTGATGGGTTGTCGGTGTTCCAGCTCATATACAGGCCGATTGCCGGGTTGGGGGCCGCGTTCACTGGGCCGATCCGTCGAAACACCACCTTGTCGCGCATGATTGACTGGGCAATCGACTCCGGTACCAACGCGACCCCGAAGCCACAGGCCACCAGACCGATCAAGGTATGGATCTGCGCGGCCTCCTGCACCACCCTGGGGTAAAAGCCGGCGGCTTCACACAGGGCGATAAGCTGGCTGTGATAGCCGGTGCCCAGGGCTTGGGGGGTGAACACGAAGTCTTCGCCAGCGAAGTGCCGCAAATCGATCTGACCAGCACCCGCCTTAGGGTGATCGGCGGGCAGCGCCATCACGATCTCTTCATCCAGCAATAGGCGCGACTCGACGTTTTGCGCCGAAATCGGCAATTTGCGCATGAAGGCAATGTCCGCTTCTCCCGCCACAATCGCCTTGGCCTGGCTGGAGGAGGGCATCTCCTTGATGATCAATTGCACCTTGGGGAAGTGTTCACGAAATCGGCGCAGGCTACTGAGCAGCGACTCGTAGTAGCTGATCGATACGGCAGTCACTGTCAACGTGCCCGCGATCCCTTCGGACACCTGGCGAGCGTGTTCGATGCCCAGTTCCAGTTCCTTGAGGGTGCTATAGGCGGCGTGCAGGAACGCGTCACCGGCCGGGGTCAGTTTTACCCCGCGTTTGCTGCGGTTGAACAGACTGAACCCCAGCTTGCCCTCCAGGCGGTTGATGGCCTGGCTCAGCGGCGGTTGAGCCATGTGCAGGCGGATCGCCGCCTTATGGAAGTGCAGTTCTTCAGCCACGGCAATGAACTGGCGCAGCAGGCGGGTTTCGATCATGTCTTCTGTTCCTTCATTTGAACCGATCAGTGGGCCAGGCGCGGCAATGGTAGCGCTTATTCGCCCGCGTCGAGCCCCGACCTCTTGTTACTGCCCGTCCGCCCACCCCGGCTGGCGCCCGAATTCCTCGAACAGCTCAAGAATGGTGGCTTTGACCTTTTGTACGGCGTTGCTCTCGACCACCGTGTCATGCCAGCACCCTCCCACGGCAGGATCGCGACACCCAACTGCGCGCAGTGGGCCTGGTGATGAGTTGCGACATGGTCGTGGCAAATCACAGCGCGAGCTTCGCCATGCCCCCCCGTGAACAGGGGGGTGAACAGCTGGCTTTTCGTGGCGAGCGGGCTTGCCCCGCGCTGGGTGGCGAAGCCGCCCCAATCGCCTCACCACGGTCTGCCAGATACACCGAGGTGGCTGGTTTTGGGGCTGCGTTGCAGCCCAGCGGGGGACAAGCCCCCTCGCCACAGGGGGTGAACAGCTGGCTTTTCGTGGCGAGCGGGCTTGCCCCGCGCTGGGTGGCGAAGCCGCCCCAATCGCCTCACCACGGTCTGCCAGATATACCGAGGTGGCTGGTTTTGGGGCTGCGTTGCAGCCCAGCGGGGGACAAGCCCCCTCGCCACATCCCGAAAAAACAATAACAAGGACGGTACCTGCGGGACCGTCCGACTGCGGGGAGTCAGATAGCAATGAGTAATGAAATTCTGTCGATTGTGGTGCTGGTGGTCTTCGTCGTCTTCGGTGGTTTGCGCAGCGCGCGCCTGTCGCTGGCACCGGTCGCGTTCTCCACCAATGGCGCACCGGTGGTTGCCAATACACGCCGCAGGAGCGTGAAAGGTGTTGCGCAGCCTGTTGATCTACAGCGCGGTCATTGCCCTTGTGGGGCCGTGTGTTGCGTGGTTGACCCTGGTGGTGCCCGGAGTGCTTTGACGAGCGAGTTGAACAGCGGCTCCAGGGCCAGTCGCGCACGGCTGTCCTGGACTGAGGCCTGAACCCTCTCTTCACCGAACACCAGGCCCTGGAGGTAGGTGAAGTGCGGGTCGAGCAACCCAAGCGTGCCCAGGACCTGACGTAGATAGGGCGTCAGAAAGTCCGGTTGCCGTGCCTTCTCGCCCTGGTGAAAACCGCCGGAGCCGACCAGTACATACACTGGGCGGTCGCTCAGCAGGCCGGTCTTGCCCTCGGGCCCTGAACTGAACGTGCGATGGATGCGCAGCACGTAGTCGATCCACAGCTTGAGCGCAGCGGGCAGGGTGAAGTTATGCATCGGGGTGGCAATGAGCAGGATATCGCAGCGCTCCAGCTCGCGGATCAGCGCTTCGGAAACCTCGAATGCCGGTGCGTCGAACGGTGTGGTTGTCGCCAGCCCACGGGCGTAGTCCATGCCAAGCGGCGGCAGCGGGTGTGTGCCCAGGTCGCGCTCCACCAGTTCGAGCCTTGGGTGGTGCTGGCGTAGGGTATCCACCAGCTCCAATGCCAATTGGTTCGCGTGGGAAACCTGGCCATTGGGGCTGGCGTTGATCAATAGAACACTATTCATGCGTGATTCTCTGTCTGAAGGCTCTGGGTGAAGTGCATGCCGTGGGCCAGCAGCCCTTGGCGAAAGTAGAAACGTTGGGCCAGCGGCATATGCAGCCCGGTGTCCAGCACGAAATGGGCGCAACCGCGCTGCACGGCTTCTGCGCGAACAGCGTCCAGCAGCCGTGCGCCTAGGCCGCTGCGCTGCAGGTCTGGGTGCACCACTAGATCATCGACGTAGATAAAGCGCCCGTAGAGCAGGTTTTCCAACTCGCGATAACCGGCCAGGCCGACCACCTGCCCAGCGTCCCACGCGGCCAGTAAACGGTAGCCTTGCGCGGTTTGGCGCAGCAGTTGCGCCACATAGTTGGCCGGATCGGCGACATGGGGCCGCAGCACGCGCATAAGGTTGAAACTGGCCTCGAAGGCCTGCGGGTCGGCGAGATGTCGGAGTGTATAAGCCATGGGTTTTGCGCCGTAGAGTGATGGCTGACCTTAAAGCCAAGATGGCTTAAGCTACAGGGCCGAAAAGTGCATAAATGACTAGGCCATGATTCCTCCCTTCACCCTCGACCGAAGCCAGAGCGCGCCGATCTATCGCCAGCTTTACCTGCGGTTTCGCGAATCCATTGCCGATGGCCGCCTGCGCCCAGGGGATCGTGTGCCGGCCGTTCGCGCGTTGGCGGCGCAGTTGAACCTGGCGCGTGGGACGGTAGAAGCGGCTTACCAACTGCTGATCGGGGAGGGCTACCTGATTGCTCGGGGAGCTGCTGGGACGATTGTCACCCCGCAACTGGCTGCGGTTTCCTCGTCCATAGTCCACGCGCCGCCTGTTGCGGCGCAGTACTTGTCCAATCATAGCGGGGCGCTGCCGCTCGCACTGCAGATGGGCCTGCCCGCACTCGATGCCTTTCCCCGTAAGCTCTGGACCCGGCTGGCGGGCCGGCAATTGCGCCAGGCTGGCCTCGAGGGGCTGGTGTACCCGGACCCGCGTGGCCACGCACCCTTGCGCACGGCCATTGCCACCTACCTGGGGATTTCCCGGGGGATTACCTGCCGCCCGGAGCAGGTGTTCGTGTGCGCGGGCTATCGCGCCTGCCTGGACCTGATCAGCCACACGCTGATGCATCCCGGTGATCGCTGCTGGTTGGAAGAGCCCGGCTATTTCATGGCGCGCAACGCGTTACTGGAAGCCGGCGCGCAGTTGGTGCCGGTTGCCGTGGATGACCAGGGGTTTGACGTCGCCCAAGGCATTGCACGCTGCCCGGATGCGCGCTTTGCCGTCGTCACGCCGGCCCATCAGAGCCCGCTGGGGGTGTCGCTGTCACTGCCGCGTCGGTTGGCGCTCTTGGACTGGGCCAATCGCCAGGGCAGTTGGATCATCGAGGATGATTACGACAGTGAGTATCGCTATCAGGGCAGGCCCTTGCCCGCGCTCAAAAGCCTGGACCAGCAGGGCCGCGTGCTCTACACCGGGACCTTCAGCAAGGTGTTGTTCCCAGGCCTGCGCCTGGCCTATCTGGTGGTGCCGGATGCGCAGAGCGATGCCTTCGCCCGTCAGGCGGATCGTCTGCATAACCACTGCCCGCAACTCCTCCAGGCGACCGTCAGTGCGTTCCTCTACGAGGGGCACTTCGCACGGCACCTGAAAAAAATGCGCACCCTTTACGCCCGCCGCCGCCAGTGGTTGGTCGCGGCGCTGCAGCAACAGTTTGGCGAACGCCTGTCGATCAACCCCCAGGCCGGCGGCATGCACCTGATTGCAGGCCTGCGCGACGGCAATGATGTTGAACTGGCCCAGCGTGCCCGGGCCATTGGCATCGCTGTCGAGCCGCTGTCACAGTGGTACCTGGAGGCCACGCCCAGGCACGGGTTGGTACTGGGCTTTACCAACATCGCCACTGCTGAACAGGCGGCGACGCTGGCACGTCGATTGGCTCAGGTTTTCTAGGTTTGTGCACACGAGGGATTCAGCGCGTTCCGATGGGCCTGGTTGCTTGCAAAGTGGAGTCGATCCAGGTGTGTGAGCGTTAAACGCGGGTTCCAGCTTTTAAGATATTGGCAGCAGGCCCTGTGCTTTCAGCCATTTTCCCAAGCGCCCGCGTGCATTGTCATAAGGTGACGCGGTGTTGAACTGGATCATCCGCCCCATCGTCCAGTGCTCGTACCACGGGCATTCATACAGCTCGGCATTGTCGCGGCTCTGGATGATGGAGACGATCCGCTGCTTTGCTGTGTCGAGTCGATCCAGCAGTGGCTCAAAAGCGATGCCCTCGTAGTCGCGGTAGAACTTCTGTGCAAGCTGGCCCAACTGGTTCCACTTGAAGCCGGTGTCCGGGAAGTCTATGGCGTTGCCAGCGGCGTCTGCGTCCAGCCACTTGAGCACCAACTCGTGCCAGCCCACCAGGTAGGCGAGCAGATTGGCAACGCTCATCTGCGTTCCCTTGGCGTGTCCCTCCAGGCTGCATTCGTTGACCCGGTGCATCGGCACTTGTTTGATGACGCTGAGCAGTTTTTCGTAGCGGGTATTGATGGCATCGAGCAGCTCTTGTTTGTTTTGAGGGACCGCCATGCTTCACCTGTCATGTAAAAAAGCTAAGTCGCCAGAAATATTTCCAGCACGGGTATCCACTATTTGGGGCGAGTGACCGGCGAACTGACTATTCAGTAGCCTGGCTTTGTTGTTGTGCCTCAAACGCCTGGGCCAGAAAGTCGATCAAGGTCCGCACCGACGGTAACAGTCCACGCCGTGAAGGGAAGACGGCGCTGATCACGCCTTCGGTGGGTTGCCATTCAGGGAGCAAGCGGACCAGACGGCCATCTTTTATCTCATCCTTGACCACCGCCAACGGCAGGTTGGCGATCCCTACGCCCAGGAGCGCCGCGCTTTTCAGGGTGGGCATGTCATCGCTGATCAATCGCGGCGCGTGGCTGATCTCAGCCGTTATGCCTGCTGGCCCGCTCAGCCCCCAGACGTACTGCAGCATCGGGTTGCCCCAAGTGATGGTCGGCAGTCCTGATAAGTCGGCGGGGAGTAGGGGCAGTGGATGCTCCTGCAAAAACGCCGGGGTCGCTACCAGCACCTGGGGACTCCTGGCGAGCAACTTCATCACCAGGTCACTGCTTTCCAGGGGAGGAAAGCACAGGTTCAGTGCAATGTCATAACCCTCGCTGATCACATCGACCTTACGGTTGAAGCTCTTCACGTTGAGTTCGACGCTGGGGCACTGGGCCATGAACTGGCCCAGCATCGGCGCCACCCAGTAATTGAGCAGCGCGGTGGTGCAGCTCAGGCGAATCACTCCGCGCGGCTCTGCTTTGTTGAAGGCGATCAGTTCTTCGGCAGATTCTGCCTCGGCGGTCATTGCCACGCAGTGGCGGTAGTAGGCCAGGCCAATGTCAGTGACCTGGAATTGACGGGTGGAGCGCTGGATCAGTCGTGCCCCCAGCCGCGCTTCAAGCTGGCTGACCCGGCGGCTCAACGTTGACTTGGGCATGTTCAGCGCCCGACCGGCCGCCGCGAAGCCGCCATGCTCAACCACCTTGGCGTAGAGGAAGAGTTCATTCAGGTCGAACATGGGAGACCGTTCCATTTTTGAGATTCTGAAGTTTAATTCAACCACTACCGAGCACCTAGTGTGATGACTAAAGTGGGGCCCTGGCTTTTTCCTACAACCATCGGCGGGATACGCGAGGACTCTCAATCGGCGGGTTTTGTCAGTGAAAGTGGTTCACTTATGACGAGCTAGACTCCCAGCGCAACTAAACACCGTTGACTCTTTGCAGTGCGGCCCATTTCGGGAAGCACTTTTTACCAGGAGCTTCATGATGCCTAAACCCTACGTTCGCTTGGACAAAGACAACGCAGCTGTCCTGCTGGTTGACCATCAGGCTGGCTTGCTGTCGCTGGTCCGCGACATCGAGCCCGACAAGTTCAAGAACAACGTCCTGGCCCTGGCTGACCTGGCCAAGTACTTCAAGCTGCCGACCATCCTCACCACCAGCTTCGAAACCGGCCCCAACGGCCCCCTGGTGCCCGAGCTCAAGGCCCTGTTCCCGGACGCGCCGTACATTGCCCGCCCGGGTCAGATCAACGCCTGGGACAACGAAGACTTCGTCAAGGCCATCAAGGCCACCGGCAAGAAGCAACTGATCATCGCGGGCGTAGTGACCGAGGTGTGCGTGGCGTTCCCGGCACTCTCGGCCCTGGCCGAAGGCTATGAAGTGTTTGTGGTGACCGATGCTTCCGGCACCTTCAATGAGATGACCCAGAAATCGGCCTGGGACCGCATGTCGTCCAGCGGCGCGCAGTTGATGACTTGGTTTGGCGTGGCCTGTGAGCTGCACCGCGACTGGCGCAACGATATCGAAGGCCTGGGGGCGTTGTTCTCCAACCACATCCCGGACTATCGCAACCTGTTCACCAGCTACAACGCGCTGACCGAGGGCAAATAGCCCCCACCGCCTGTAGGCGCCGGCTTGCTGTCGAAAATCGTCAACGATAACGCGGGGAACCTGACTCCCCGTGTTGCCCTCGGGCTTTTCGCGAGCAAGCTCGCTCCTACAGTGGTGCCTGCCGGTATTCACCTAGTGTCGCCCAGGCCCAAAGCCCCTTGTAGGAGCGAGCTTGCTCGCGAAGGTCGTCAACGATAACGCGGGCAACCTGACTCCCCGCGTTGCCCTCGGGCTTTTCGCGAGCAAGCTCGCTCCTACAGTGGGCGGGGTTGGAACGTCTGTCGGTATTCACCCGGCATCGCCCTGGCCCAAATTATTTCACCGCAGGCTGGCCCACCGGCACGCGTCGCTCTTCGCTCGTCAGCAGGCGGATCAGGGGCGAGGCGATAAAGGTGCTGATAATGGCCATGATCACCAGCATGGTGAAGTACTCCTTGGGCAACACGCCCAGGTCATAGCCCACGTTAAGCACCACCAATTCCATCAGCGCCCGGGTGTTCATGCACACGCCGATCAGCGCGCTGTTGCGCGGTGTTTCGCCCAGCCAGCGGCTGGCGCCATAGGCGCCGAAAAATTTGCTGGCGAACGCCACCAGGCACACCAAAAAGCAATTGAGCAGCGCCGTGTCGCCGTTGAGTGAGCCGATGTCGGTGCGCAGGCCGGTGTAGGCAAAGAACACCGGCAGGAAAAACGCATTCACCAGGCCACTGACCTTGGCATTCCACTGTGTGACAAAGGGCCGGTGGGTGTGCAGGGCGACGCCGATGATAAAGCCGCCGATGATCGAAAATACGCCGATCAGGTTGGTAATCACCGCACTGCCAAACAGCACGATCAGCATCAGCGATATGCCCTGGGCCGACAGCGGTTTGCGCTCCAGGTCGCCGATGATCCAGCGCAGCACCAGGGGCCGCACCACCCACAGTACCAACACGATAAACACGGCCAGCGCGAGGATTCTGCCCAGGGAGGCCCACACGCTGAAGTTGGACGCGATGATCGACGTCACCCCGCCAAGGATCAGCCAACCGCACACATCATCGATGACCGCCGCGCCAATCGTCAGGGTGGCCACGCGGGAGCGGGACAGCCCCAGTTCCATGAAGATCCGCCCGAGGATCGGCAGGGCAGTGATCGACAACGCCGTGGCAAAAAACAGTTGGAAGGCCAGCAGCGGTGGCTTGTCGCCGACGATCTGTTGCCAAAAGTACTCGGCCACCAGGAAACCACTGGCAAACGGCACCAGCAGTCCACCCAGGCTGATGGCCATGATCGAGCGCTTACGCCCCTTGAGGTGGGCGCCGAATTCAAATTCCAGGCCCACCTGGAACATCAGCAGAATCAGGCCGACCTGGGCCGTGGCGACAAAGGCGGTGGAGGTTTGCGGCACAAAGATACTGCTCAGCAGTTCCGGGAAAAAATAGCCCAGCAGGCTCGGGCCCAGGACCAGTCCGGCGAGAATCTCCCCGGCCACCGGGGTTTGCCCCAGGCAGCGGGTGCTGAGCCAGGAGATCAAGCGGCTGGCGCTGAAAATCACGATCAGTTGGATCAGGAACAACAAGGTCAAGTGCTCGGCCTGGGAACCTACGGCCGATTGCCCGCCCGCAGGCGCAGGGGGTTGTAGCGTGATAGCGCTGGTGTTGGTTTGCATGGGGTGTCCTAGTGCTTGAAGTGTTAGAGCGGGGGCTTGCGCCAGCCGCCGAATTCCATTTCCAGAAAGCGCGCCGCTTCCAGTAACAACCCGTCTTGGCCCAGGCCGGCCACCAGTTGCACGGCCACCGGGCAGCCCTGGTCGAGGCGCCCGGTGGGCACGCAAAGGGCCGGAAAACCGAGAACATTGAACAGCGCGCAATAGCCGATATCGAACGGGCGCTTCAGGGCGCTGCCATGGGCCGGCGCCACGCTTGGGGTGGCCGGCAATACCAGAATGCTCTGGCCGTCGAACAGCCCGGCCAGAGCCTGCTGCAGGTGATCGCGCTGCTTCAAGAACCGCGAGAACCCCGGGTTACCCAGTCGATCGCCGCAGCTGTCCATCAGGCTGGCGAGCAGTGGGCCCTTGGAAAACTGCGGCTTGCTGGTCAGGGCGGCATACAACGCCCGTGGATAGTTCAGTGGCTGCCCATCCCCGAGGTAGTCGGCCAGGTGAATGCGGGTCTCGCACTTGAGGACGGCCAGCCAGATAAAAAAGGCGTTGGTTAAACAGCCTTCATTCCAGGCGTGTACCGCCACGCCCTGGTCGGCATAACGCTGGCCGGTCTCGATCACCGCAGCAGTCACGGCGGGCGAGACTGGCGTACCCCATTTGAGAGGGGCCGGCAGGCAGACGAATACGCGCTTGAGCGTCGTGGCCTGGGGCGGTTGTTGATAGCCCGAGTGGATATTGCGGTCGATGCCGTCGCTGCCGGCGATGACCGCCAGTACTGCGCCCAGGTCCTCTGCATACCGGCACAAGGGGCCGGCGGCGAAGTGGCTGGCAATGGCTTGGGATTCCGGCAGTGACACTCGCTGCTCATCCAGCGGCAGATGCCCGCTCAGCGGCACCAGCCCCCGCGACGGCTTCAAACCAAAGATCCCATTGAACGCCGCCGGGATGCGGATCGAGCCGCCGCCGTCGGTGCCCAGGGCAAAGGGCACGCATCCGCTGGCCACCATCACAGAGTCACCGCCGCTGCTGCCACCGGCGGTGCGTGAGGGGTCGTAGGGGTTGAGTGTGCGGCCATACACCAGATTGTCCGTTTCGGGCCACAGCGCCATCTCTGCCTGATTGCCCAGGGCCAGCGGGATAGCGCCGGCTGCCATCAGCCGCGTGGCGACCGTGGCGGTGCTGCGGGCGCGGGTGTTGCTGCGCAGGCGTGAACCGCAGGTCTTGGGCTGCCCCGCAAGACCCAGGCCTTCCTTCATGGAGAAGGGCACACCGTGCAAGCGCCCCAATGGCCGACCCTTGAGCACATCCTCTTCGGCCCGGCGGGCGGCGTCGCGGGCCGCCTCGAACAGGTCGACCGCCATGGCATTGCATAGCGGCTGGACCTGCTCCAGGCGCGCAATGCACTGCTCGATCAGCTCCACCGGCGATATCTGCTTGCCGCGGATCAGCCACGCCAGTTGCACGGCACTCAGTTCCAGCAGGTCTGCCCGGACCTGCGCCATGCCGTTCATCCGCGACGTACCAGGTCGAGGAAGCCACCTTCCTTGCCAAACGGCGACTTGAGCAGCTCCGGCGACTCGCCATATTTGTAGAACAGAGAAGGCCGCAGACGCAGGACCGCAGCCCGCGCCAGGTCCTGCACGACGCCACAGCCATGGCGCAGCAACAACGTGAGGTGACGCGCGGACAGCGACCACTTGACCATTTTCATCAGCCGCACCCGCAGCAGGGCCGAACGCAAGTAGTAGTTGGACGCGTAGATCGGCCGTGCGCGGTTTTCCGCCTTGTACAGGTCGAAGTTGATGGTGCGCGAGTAGAGGTTGGGCATCATCGTCGGGCTCAAGCCCGGGTTGGAGCGGCGGATCTCTTGCAGCAGGCAGGCAAACGGCAGGGGCGACGGTTGCATCTCGCGGGTGTAGCGCGGCAGCAGGTCAGCAAACTGCTGGGCCTGATGACCATCGAGAAAATCCCCGGTCATGTACATCGGTAGCACCACATGGAAGTACGCCATGTTGGCGAACAGCAGGGTCCAGCCCATCATGAACGGGTCGTCCATCACCTCGTACCACTTGCTCCAGGTGTCCTGCAGGGCCAGTTGCGCCTGGATGTGTGATTCCAGGCAATTGACGTAGGCGGGGGTCAGGCTGCCGTGGATATCCTTCTCGATCATCGCCGCGACTTGCGGGATCTGCTGCGCCACATAGGCCAGCCCGGCGCTGTTGGCCGGGTCGAAGGTAAAGGCCGCGTCGCCCAGCAGGAACCAGCCCTCGGTCGAGTAGTATTGCCGCGCCTCGTACATGTAGTTGTGCATGGCCTGGGTATCGACCAGTTGGCCCGACTCGATCAACTCGGTAATCACCGGATGGTCGGCCATGACCTTTTCCTTGAAGGCCTCCAGGGTGCTGATTTTCTGCTCGATCATGTCCGGCCGGTAGGTGATGCCGATGCTGATCATCTCGTTGCCGTCATCGCTGCGCATCGGGATCATCCAGATCCAGTAGCCCTTGCCATAAAAATGATGAGTCACGTAGTACGGGTCGTAGCAATGATGCTTGTCCTTGTGCGCGGTGATGCTGGACAAGATGCTGCGGTCGAAGTCCTTGAGCCTGAGCCAGAAGGTGCTGCGCTGGTACGTGGCCTCTTTGTGCAGCTTGAGCTTTTTCGCCATGAAGCGATTGCGGCCGGTGGCGTCCACTACCCAATCGGCGGTCAGTTGCTGTTGCTCATCGGCGGCGCTGCGCAGGGTCAGCAGGTGGGTGGCGTGCTCACCGGCATTGAGGTCGACGGCGGTGACATCGGCCTCAATCATGTGGATCTGGTGATCACCGACAATCTGGCGCAGGTCCTTGTCGAAGCTGAAACGGTTGAGGTTGTAGGCCGGCATGCGGATCACGCCCGGTGCCTCGTGCACCACGTAGTTGCGGCACTCGGGGTTGTTGCGCAGCTTCAGGTAATAGGTCAGGCCGTACTTGTGGTAGTGCTTTTCTTCCAGCAGGCGCCCCAGCCCCAGGCCCTTGAAGAAGTGGGTGGTCAACTCGACCGTGGACTCGCCGACGATCGGGCGCTTGCGGTCCGGGCGCCCGATCAGGATGACTTCGACACCCGGTAGCCTTTTTTTGAAGTACAGCGCGGCCAGGTGACCGGCTACGCCGGCCCCCATGATTGCGATTCGTTTCATGTCGTCAGTCCCTGAACAAGTGGGTTCGCCAAAGGCGTGGCTGCCTTCGGCGAGGGTTGCCGGTTATGCGCGGCTGGCGGCCGTGATCAATTGCTGTGGCTCTACCCGTTGCGAGTAGTCCACGTTGACGAAGGCGGCGCGGATCAGCCCGTCCTGGCCAATCACAAAGGCGCTGGCCATGGGCAAGGTCAGGGCGTCGGAGCCGTTGAACTGCGCGAGGTCGGCGCCCAGGGAGCGGTAGACCTCAGCCAGTTCGTCTTCGAGCTTGAATACGATGCCGTACTGGCGCGCCAGTTGGTTGTCGGCATCGCTGAGCAACAGGTATTCGATGCCGAGGGCCTCGCGGGTCTTGTGCGAGAACTCTGGCGTTTGTGGCGACACCGCCACCAGGGTGGCACCCGAGGCGGCCAGGTCCGCGACCATCTGCTGGTAGGCGGTCAACGCCTGGCCGCAAAAGGGGCACCACAGGCCTCGGTAGAACACCAGCACCAATGGGCCTTTATCCAGCAGTTGGCGCAGGTCCACATCCTGTTCGTCAGCATCCTTGAGCACCGCCAGGGGCGCCTTGTCGTTGGCCTTCAGGGCCTTGTCGACCAGATGGCTGTCGAGCAGCGTCTGCAGTGACGCCTGGAACTTGTGCAGGACCTCGGCAGGCAACTGGGCCATCTGGTCCTTGACGGTTTGTAGCTTGTCCTTGAGCGACATGGGTGACTCCTGTTCACGTCTATTGAGAAAGGCTGCGGGTAGCCCGGGTAAAAATCCTGGTGGCGGCCTTGCCGCTGGGTGGGTGGCGCTCGAACAAATGCTGCACCCATTCCGGGCGGGTCTTGCTGGCGTCGTTGATCCAGTTGGCCACCGAGTCCTGGGCGTATTTGTCGGTTTCATCGAGCATGGCAATCAGCAACGGTTCGGCCATCTGCGGTTCGGTTTTGAGCGAGGCGATGTGTTCACACCAGACCCCACGCGGGCGCAGGATTTCAACGCAGAAACGGCGGATCAGCGGGTCATCGCTGCGGGCATGGCGGCGTAGCAGTTCCAGCGCGCCCGTCAGGTCCTGGACCAGCAGCGGTCGCAAGGCAATCCAGGCCCATTCGCGCACGCCAAAATGTGGGTCGGTGGCGAACCGGAACTGGCTCAGCAAAGCCTGTTCCAGTTCGCTGTTGCGTTGGCAATAGGCATTGGCAAAGGCCGCCCAACTGCGCACGGTGTCCGACGGATGCTCCAGCAGCAGGCCCCAGGTCTGCTCGCGCAGGGGTAGGGCGGCGCTTTCCAGCCACTGCCCCAGCGCCAGGCCCAGAGCGGCGACTTTCTTGGAGATGCCCAGGGCCTGGCCGGCCTGGGCTGCGTTGCGCAGTGCTTGCGCCAGGGACGGCTCCAACTGCGCGCCAAGGGCCGTTGCCAGCGCTATCTGGTCAACGGCCAGGCATTCGCCCAGATTGCGGGTGGCCAGGCGGCCCTGGTCGATCAGGTCTTTGCGTTCTTCACTCATATCGATACCACCGACGCGGTCTTGGCCTGGTCAGGCGTTGGGTTTGCGGCGCAGTAGCGCCCCGGTGAAAGTAGGTTGTCCGGATCCAGTGCTGTCTTGATCCGCGCCCCAAGCTGCCAGGCAGGCCCCTGGGAGTCGGTCAACAAGTGCATGAAGCGGGTGGGCACGCGATACGGCAATACGCCCTGTGCCTTGCCGTGGGCGAACAGCTGGCGATAGCACTCATGGGCGCGGTTCGACGCCTGGGCATCGGCACGGTCGAACAGCAGTGGCACTGTGCAGTCGATGGCACGGCTCGACAGGCTGGTCAGCGTCACCGGGCAAGGCATTTGCTGCTGGCGGCAACGACGCTCCATGGCGCGCACAAAGTCGGCGACCTCTTGGATCTTCAGCGGCAGGATCGGGGCGTACCAGATCAGCCCGCAGTTATCTCGCGCAGGGTTCAGTGGCGCATCGGGCAGCGGCTTGGCGCCGGCGGTGTAGGCCAGCGGTAGGGCCACTTCGCTGGGTTGGCCTTCCATCAGGTCGATGCCTTGCAGCATTTTGTCCAGGGTCCGCTGCCAGCGCCGCGACCAGCCGCCGGGCAGATGGCCCAGCAGGCGCCTGACCGCAGTCAATTGACCCCGGGTCTTGAACAGCGATTTGCTGGCGAAAGCCTCAAGTTCACGGCTGATCATGCGTTTGAGCGGGGCGTGCTGGGCCTTCTGGCAATAGATCGAACCCACGCCCATCCACGCGGGCAGGCCCAGGGCATCGGCGGCGGCCCGTTGCTGCGCTTCACTCAGGCCCACCACCTGGGCGTTCTCACTGGCCATGGTCAACAGCCGCGTACGGTTCATCAGGTTGATGCCGCCGATCTGCCCGGGGGCCAGGTCCAGCATGCGCTTGATACCTGCCAAGGCTGCTTCCAGCCCTTGTTCTTCATCCACCCAGAAATAGAACGGCTGGATAACTTCTGGCTTGCGCACCAGGGCAATCGACATTTGCGTCACCACGCCCAGCCCGCTTTGGCTGAACAGGCCGTCCAGGTACGGCCCCACACCCCATTTGAAGCAGGGCGCGGTGACCCCCAGGGCCATTGGCGAGCGGTACAGCGTCCCGTCGGCCAGCACCGCTTCGATGCCGAGTACCGCCTGAAAGTGGTCGGTATGGGGGGTGATGCCAAAACCGCGCTCCAGTGCATTGCCCAGCACGCTGCAGGTCGGGCCCGCGCCGGTGACGGGTGTCAGCCACGGCAGGTTGTGTTCCTGCAGATAGCGGGCGAGGTCGCCCTGGGTCACCCCAGGCTCAAGGGTCACTACCGACAGTTCTTCATCGAACCCCAGAATCCGGTCCATCCCGGACAAGTCCATCAACACACAGTGGGCGTCGGTGGTCGAGGCGCTGCCGTAGCCCCAGTTGTGTCCGGTGCTGATCGGATGCACGGCAACCCCATAGCGCCGCGCGATCTCCATGCACGCCGACACTTGCTCGGTGGAGCGCGGCGCAATCACCACCCTGGCATACGCGGGGGAGCACATGGTGTCTTGCCCGAAACGCTCGATGCTTGCCGGGTCGACGCGCACACCCGCGTCACCGAGCACCTCGCGCCATTGCTGCTGGGCAAGTGTCAGGTGGGCGGGCTCAAAAGGCACTGGCCAAGCCTCCCAGGCGCAGGAACAGGCGCAACTGGTTCACATCCGCCTGGCGACTGGCGGGCAGCGCGCTGTAGCGGCGGCGGAACTCAGGCTTCATTACTTTCACGCAGCGCCGCTTGGGCGTACGAATCACCATCATCAACGGGCTGAACGCGGTGCTGTAGACCTTGGCGCACGGGCCCAGGTAACTGGCGGCCAGGGTCTGGAACTCTTCCAGCGAGAACGCCGCGAGCAGTGAGTTGCGATAGTCCAGCAGGGTATCCGCGTCCGCGCCGTCGCTGGCGCGTTCGACAAAGTAGTCGACGGACTCGATGCTTTTCAGGCGCCCGAAGTCATTCAGGTAAATCGCCCGGTCATTGCGCAGTACCCGGGAGATATTGCGAAAAGTGCCTTCCAGCTGGCCGAGGTTTTCCAGGTGATGCAGGGCCATCGACGAGATCACCACATCCACGCTGCGGTCAGCGATCATGCTGAGCCGGGTCATGTCATCTTCAATCAGCTGTACATTGTCGATGCCTTGTTGGTGACACGCTTCACGCGCCACCTCGAGCATATTCTGCGACAGGTCCATGCCGATGAATTCGGCCCGTGGGTTGAGCCGTGCGACTTGCAGCAACAGGGCTGCCGGGCCGCAGCCGATGTCCAGCACCACATCGCCGGGCTTGATCAGCGCGCACATCTGCGCACAGTGATAAAGGTGGGTGCCGGACAAGGCCTGGCCCTGGGCGGCACTGTCGGCATAAGACGCCACACTCTGCTGTTCCTCCATGACCAAGGCCGGTTCGGGTATGCGCTCGAACGGTTGCTTGATCGTTATTTCCCTGAATATCGCGCGCAGCAATCCGCTGTCCATACTGCTTCCTCCATGAAATGACGTTTGAACGTGCTTACGCCAGGGCCAGTGCTCGCTGGACCCGTGGCGACAGGTTTCGGCCGTGCACGCCACAGCGCGCCATATGGGTCAGCACTTCTTGTGCGTCCCAGCGGCGTACGCTGCCGGTGGCGGGCAGGCGGATATGGGCGTAGTCACTGCGGCAGAAAAAATCGAAGAAATGCGTGCGCTGGCCTTCGACGGCAAACCCCAGGGCAGGGCGCTGATAAGCCTGCTGGAAAATTGCCGGCGCGTTGCCCAGATCCAGACACAAGGGCAGCGACAGGGCGTTGTTTAGCTTGGTGTAGGGCTGCACCCGGCCCATGGGGGAAAAGAACAATACATTGCGATAAAACGCCCCCGCCCGCGGATGCACGGCGATCAGCAGCCGCTGTACCCCGCGAAAATGCATGGCCCAGCGAAACATCGCGTTGTAGAGCATCAAGGGCACCCCTTTGCCCCGATAACCTGCGGCCACCGCCAGAGTGCCGACCTCTGCCAGCCGGCCGCCGGCCAGGCGCTGCATGACGACCTCGTTGCCATGGACTTCTTCCAGGGGCAAACCGAGCATGGAATCTTCGATCAACGAGACGGTGCCGACGATCTGTTGATCCTTGATCGCCACAAAGGTGGTGGTGCCCGGCAACAGGTGGAACGCCGAAAAGCGCATGCCGGCCCGGCACACCGTGGAGATACCGCGCCGTGCATAGCTGTCGTTGACCAGGCGCAAGGCCTCTTCCAGTTCGAACAGGCTTTGCACCGGGCGAAACTCAAAGCCTTCGATGGCCAGGGGGTGACGGGCGATACGCTTGATAAACAAGCGCCGGTAAAGCGTGGGAGGGATGTAGCGTTCCAGGGAAACCACGCTGTGGCGGATGACATCGACGCCACTGTGGATCCGTGGCTTCCTGCCGAAATTGGTCATCACTCGTTGACTGTGCAGCATCAAACACCTCCTTGTGTGACTACCGCGATTGAAGCAATTGAACCCCGGGCCTAATGCTCATCCGGCAGTTGCTGGGACAGCGCGTGGCTGGCCGAGATGCAATAGATCGACTCGGACAACGCCTGGCGCTGCTCAAGGCTCAAGCCCTGGATGATGCCGCTGATCCAATCGGTGTGTTCGGCAAACACCTCATCGACCACGCGCTTGCCGTCGGCAGTTAGCGTGATGATCAGCTTGCGTCGGTCGGTCGGGTCGGTCTTGCGCTTGATAAACCCGTCGCCCTGCAGCCCATCGAGCAAGCCGGTGACGGTGCCGGTGGTAATCGACAGACGCGTCGCCAACTCCAGGGGCGACAGCTTCCCGCCGGCGCTCTTGAGGGTGAGCATGATGACGAAGCGGCCCTCCGACAGGTTGTAGCGAGCCAGGCGGATGGCACACACACGATTGATCGCGGCCGCGGCCGACAGCAGCTCGAAGCACAGCTTGACGCTGTCCCTGACCTCGGCTGGCACCCCATCAAGCTCGCGGAGCATGATGTGGTGTTTGTTCTCTAAAATATTCATAAGGCGCAGTTTATCTTGGCGCCTTACTAAGTCAACATTTTGTTTATTTGGCGAGGCGCGCCGCTGTCAGTGCGCGCTGGGGTACAGCGTAATCAGCCCGCCGTATCAGGCTCCGGCGCCTCTGTGCGCGGCTTGCTCACGGACCGGCTGGCCAACAACCCCAGCTCAAACAGAACCCACATCGGCACCGCCAGCATGGTTTGCGAAAACACGTCCGGTGGGGTCAGCAGCATGCCCACCACAAAGCAGCCGACGATCACATACGGCCGGCTTTTTTGCAGGGTCTGCACGTCCGTGATCCCGGCCCAGATCACCAGAAAGGTGGCCACCGGGATTTCAAATGCCAGGCCGAACGCCAGCAATAGCGCGAGGATGAAATCCAGGTACAGGGCGATATCGGTCATCATCGCCACGCCATCCGGAGTCACGCTGGTAAAGAAGCCGAACATCATCGGGAACACTAGGAAAAACGCAAACGCCATGCCCGCGTAAAACAGCACCACACTGGCGGCCAGCAACCAGGCGGCGGTGCGGCGTTCCTGGCGGTACACTGCCGGCGCAATCATGCCCCAGGCCTGGTGCAGCAACAGCGGCATGCTGATGAACAGGGCGATCATCATGGTCAACTTGAGCGGCGCCAGAAACGGCGAGGTCACCCCGGTGGCGATCATGGTTGCGCCGCTGGGCAGGAAGTCGCGCAACGGTTGCGAGACAAAGCTGTACAGTTGCTGGGCAAAAGGGAAGAGGGCGCAAAACACCAGGAGGATCGCCAGGACGCAGCGCACCAGGCGCGAGCGCAACCGGGTCAGGTGGCCCGTCACCGACAGACGCGGGGTAGGCAAGGGCAGGTCGCTCATGGGGCAGGTTGTCCTGGGGAAGTGGTGGTTTCTGGTGGCGGTGCGGCGTCCAGGCGGATGCCGTCGCGCAGTTGCTGCTCCAGTTGCCGCAAGGGTTGCTGATCGATGCTCTGCAACAGGTGTTCGTGGTCCAGTTCCTGAGTGACCTGGGCCTTGAGCGTATTCATCGCCCGCTTGGCGCGGCCCAGCCACAGCCCGGCATTGCGCGCGGCAATCGGCAGGCGCTCGGGGCCCAACACCAGCAGGGCCACCAGGCCCACCAGCAGCAGTTCGCTAAAACCGATATCGAACATCAGTGTTTGCTGTCTGCAGATCGCTGAGGCTCGGCTTGCACCTCAAGGCTGGTCTTTTCTGCCGTCTGGGCGCCAGTTTCGTTGCCCATGGAGGAGCGAAAACCCTTGATGGCCTCACCCACATCGCTGCCCAGGCCCTTGAGGCGCCGGGTACCGAACAGCATCACCACGATCAGCAGCACGATGACCAGTTGCCAAATCCCTATACCACCCATACCGACACTCCAAGCCATTGATTTGAAATATGAAGGCGCAGTTTGCCGAGGCTTTATGACGGAGCGGTGACGTTTTTGCGGGAATTGTGTGAGCCTGCCACCTGGTTGAAACATCCGGTGTGTTGACTGTCGCCAGGTTCTACATAAAAGGCGGCGGGGCAATGGATAAGAAGCGGCAGCAGGGCGCGGCGTTGTTGATGGTGCTGGTGGCCCTGGCCATGCTCGCGGGCGGCATGGCCTGGATGGTCGAGCAGGGGCGCCAGCAGGTCGATAGCGTGCGTTTGGTGCAGCAGCGCGTACAGGCGCGGGCGATCGAACGGGCGGCACTGGCCTTTACCGAACAGGCCCTGCAAGACCCGTTGTGGCGCGCCAGCCCATTGTTCTGGCAGGCCATGCGCGGGCAACCGTTGGCTTATGACTTCAAGGGTGGCAAGGCAAGCATCCAGATTCGCGACCTGCACACCTGTTTCAACGTCAACGCCCTGATCGGCCCGGAAGCCGAACGTGCCCAGCGTCAGTTGGTGCATCTGCTGGGCGCCGACATGGCCGCCGAGCGCTTGGCCCAGACCCTGGCCGACTGGCTTGACGCCGACCAACAGACCCGCCTGCAAGGTGCCGAAAGCAACGAATACCTGCGTCAATCACCACCGCGCCTGGCGGCCAATCAACGCATGCGCGATATCAGCGAGCTGAACCTGCTGGCGGTGCCCGACGCGCTACGGGCCGTGCGCTACCCGCAGCTATGCAGCCTGGACGAGACCGCTGGCTGGCGGCTGAACGCCAATGCACTGAACCTGGACATGCTCCCGCTGCTGGATGCGTTGTATGAAGGTGAGGTCTCGCGTTCGGTGCTGACCCGGCTGATTAGCGCCCGCCCGGCAGGGGGTTATCGTGATGCGGGCGAACTGCGCCAGGCCCTGGGGGCGGTGGATGATGCGATGTTCGAGCGGCTGAGCGAAGGATTGCAGCTCAACGGTGACCACTTCCTGTTGCAACTGGAGGTTGACCTGGATGGCCAGCGCTTTCGCAGCCAGTACCGTGTCGAAGCCCTGGGCGTGGTGAAATGGCATGCGCGGGTGCCGGCGCAGGGCATGCTGTTGCGCTCGCGGGAGCCGTTGCCACTATGAAAAGCCCACCCATTATTACGTTCGTCGGTTATTAACTCGTCTGTGTGTGGAACGTCTATACCTCAGTTAAGTAAGCATCATCGATTCAAAGAACGGACCCTGCGCTTGCGTTCGCTCGCTCAACTCGATCTGGAAGAGAGCCTGCGGGGTAGTCGTAAATTTTTGCATAGGGCTTAAAAAGACTAATTAGGACAGTCTTATGCGCGCTCTTATGCCCTGCATCACCTATCTTCTTACGCTGTGTCTTTTCTGGGTTGGCCATGCAGTCGCCGGCTCGTCCCCACCTCTTGTAGTCGTACACATCGACCCGGTCTTCGGCCCCATCTGTGCCGGGCCTTTAGGACCGGGGCCTTGCGATGATGTCCGGCGCTTCATCAAGGTCCAACAGCTTGCCGCAACGATCAACTTACCCGTGGTCGGTATGGATCCCTATTTTGGGCCCATCTGCAATGGGCCACTTGGGAATGCAACCTGCCAGCAAATCGCATGGTTCCTGGCAGTGCGCCAAGTTGCTGCGCAAGAGTTCCAGCTGCAACAAGTCGGCAACGTGTGTGTGGGGCCGTTCGGACCTGCGCCTTGTGAAGCGCTGCGCGATTACTTGATGCAGGCGCAGCTCGGCGTTGATCCCAACCAGCAGATAGATCCCAGGGCAGTGCGGGTGGTAGGAACCCCAGGGGATCAGAATGGCGGGCCTTTGTGCCAGGGACCTTTTGGTCAGATACCGTGCACGCTTGCCGGGCAATCGAGCCTAGATCGAATGGGCGTCTTACCTGCGCCCGGTTCGTTTGTGTTGCCGGCAGGGGTGAGCGACCCTGCGAAAATTGCCGCTGCGTGTGCCAGGCAGGTGAAGGTTGATGTGGCTGCGTTTGCCATATGCACTGGCCAGAAGATCGTTCTCCCGGCCAACCAGCAGGCTCTGCTTGATTGCGCCGTCAAGTCCAACGACACCCAAAGGTTCGCCTATTGTGCAGCGCCAAAACTGGGCATCAAGATTTCTGCTGATCAACGCAAGCTTGTTGGTTGCGCAATGGGCGCAAATGGAAGCGAAGAGCAATTCAAAGCGTGCGTGGGTTCAGCGCTGGTGGACAGAGCTCTGAACAGCGACGAGAAGGCGATACTGAACTGTGCCTCGAACGCAAACAGTGACCCCGCAAAGTTCGCGACATGTGCGTCAACGCGTGTCTTTTCCCAGGAGCAGAAAGCGGTGGTTGATTGCGCTGTCGAGTCTGCGGATGCAGCCGCGTTCGCCAGCTGCGCAGCGCCCAACGTGGGCATAAAAATGTCCGACGAGCAACGGATCCTGGCCCGCTGCGCCATGCAGAGCCGTGGTGACATCGACGACGTTGCCGCCTGTGCGGGCTCTGCTTTTGTGGGTAATAGTCTGGGCCCCAATGAGCAGGCAGTACTCAATTGCGCGGCCAGTTCCGCGGGGGATACTTCAAAATTTGCAAGCTGTTCAGCCAACAAGCTGTTGGGGGGCAAGTTAAGTCGGGAGCAGCAGGTTGCAATACAGTGCGCGGCGCAGGCACAGGGTGATATTTCCCTGGCGGCGACTTGCGCAGGCGCCAATATGTTCAAGATGCAGCTCAATCCAGAACAGCAAATTGCGGTCCAGTGCATCGTTTCTAGTGGGGGGCAGCCCTACGCGGCAGCTGGCTGCATGGCGTCCCGGCTCACCGTGCGGGAACTTACCAAGTGCCTTGCTGATGGTGTCGGAGGTGATGGCTGTTTTGGCGACTCCAATGATCTAGTCGGTCGAAACGGCTGGGTCGCTCGCAACATGGGGCAGATTGCTGGCGGCTCCGGTTCAGTGATTAATAATCCTGATCAGATATGGGGCGGCGACAACTCGTTTGTAAGGCATCCCCATCAGATTTTGGGGGGATCAAATTCTTTCGCCAGAAACCCGGGCCAGTTCTGGGGTGGGAACAACTCGATCTTCAACAACCCGGGGCAATTGCTTCCAAAGCCAAGGCCGCTTCAGGTTGGGTCGGTGGCTGGCAAACGCATCTGTCTGCCTTGGTGTTAAGGAGAACAACATGCCTTTTCTTAGAGATACGTTGGTTGCGCTGACATTGGTTGCCAGCACTATTGCGATGGCGAGCGCGGATACGCTGAAGTTCGAAGGCGTTGCTGCAATCGCCGCAGGAGCGATAAACCCACCGAATCCTGTAGAGGGTTGTAATCGCGCAAAGCAGGACGCTGAGCAGAAGGCGGTGAATGCGGGGACGAAGGGACTGGCGTCCTGGGACCGGCTTAGCGTCGACAGTGACTGTTCGTTATCCCCGCAAGGTGCTACTGGAGTGGGTTTCTTTTATATCTTCAAAGCACGTGGAAACTTCATAAAGTAAAGTCGCTACCTTGTGGCGAGCGGGCAAGCTCGCTCGCCACAAGTACGTGGCTACATCACTATCAGATCGCCAATTCCCCCCCATCGGCCCGCTGGATCACTACCGTAGACGCACGAGGGCGTACTTTGCCGACCGTGACGTCAGTCGCCACGCCGGTGGACGGCCAGTTATCCGGGTGCTGGATGTTGACGAACACCGTCTTGTTATCCGGGGTAAAGGTCACCCCAGTCACTTCCGAACCATTAGGCCCGACGAAGAAGCGGCGCAGGTCGGCCTGGTTCTGGGCGTTGACCGGCACTTGCTTGCCCTGGGCGTCGACCATGTTGGTGGGGATCACCACCAGCATCTGGTCGTTGGTGTAGTCAGTCAGGGTTTTTTCGCCGTTGTCGGTCTGGATCCACATCACGCCACGGCTGTCGAAGGTCATGCCGTCCGGGCTGGCGAACTGGTTCAGGGTGGTCAGGCCGGAGCGGTTGAGGTCCGGGCTGCCAGCAGCGTTGGCGCCAAACACAAAGATGTCCCAGGTGAACGACACCTGGTTATCGGCGTCATGCCAGCGAATGATGTGCCCGTGTTTGTTGTTCACCCGTGGGTTGGCGGGGTTGGCCACCGTGCGGCTGGTGTTGTTGGTGAGCGTCAGGTAGACGTCGCCATTGAGTGGGTTGACCGAGGTCCACTCCGGGCGATCCATCGGCGTGGCGCCCACGGCATCGGCTGCACCGCGGGTGTTGAGGATGATCCCCGGCAGGTTGGTGAATTTCGCGCCCAGGGTGCTGCCATCGGTGGTGCTGGTGGCCACGTCCAACAGCAGCCAGTTACCACTACCATCGGCGTTGAAGCGCGCCACGTAGAGTTTGCCGCTGTCCATGTACTTGGCGCCGGTGGCCAGGCGATCACTGGGGTTGGCGTCTGCCGGGTCCCACAACGCGGTGGAGACGAATTTGTAGAGGTACTCGTTTTGCGAGTCGTCGCCGCTGTAGAACACCACTGGCTTGCCAGCGGTGGTCAGGCCCGGCCAGCAACCTTCGTGGCGGAAGCGCCCGAGTGCGGTGCGTTTCACCGCACGGGTCGAGGCGTTGTACGGGTCGATCTCGACGATGTAGCCGTAGGTGCTGGCTTCGTTGCGGTAATCGTCGGTCGCGGTGGCGCCGCTTGGGGTCACGTTGAAGCGGCTGAACTCGCCGTTCACTTCGCTCGGGTCACCCGCGACACTTTCCCAACGATAGTTGCCGTTGCCGGTACCCACGCCGATGCGCACCTGGTCTGCCGGGCGGGCGCCACTTTTGTTGACGAAAATCCCAGGCCAGTTTTCTTCGCAGGTCAGGTAGGTGCCCCACGGGGTGTAGCCGTTACCACAGTTATTGTTGGTGCCGCGGGTCTGGGTGCCGGTCGGCGAGAATTTGGTTTTTACGTGATCGGTGCCTTTCATCGGGCCCGCCAGGTCCATGACGGTGGCGGTGGTGAAACGACGGTTCAGTGGGTCGTTTTCTATCACCTGCCAACGGCCATTGACCTTGGTGATGCGCATCACACCGGCGCCGTGGGCGTTGATCTCTTTGCGCACTTCTTCAACCGGACGAACACCGCCAACCAGGGTCGGGCCAGCCGGGTGCAAGGCTTGCGCGTCGATGTATTCGTGGTTGATGGCCAGCAAGCCATCAGTGGAGCTGCCATTGATGGGGAAGAAGTGCATGCCGTCATGGTGCATGCCCACCGAGTTGGCCTGGTCGGTGGAGGTGTTGCTGCCGTCGCTTTTCCACGGGGCTGCGTTGCTGTTCAGCGGCGTACCCCACGGGGCCAGCACGTGGGCGGTGTAGCCGGCGGCCACGGTGCAGGCATCGGTGAGTGAGCCTGGGATCGAGTTGAAGCCTAGCTTCAGCGCAGGTTTTGGCGGCTGGGTAGGCGTGTCGTTGTCTGAACCGCCGCCGCTGTCAAAGCAGCCCGTCAGGCCGGTGCCGGCAATCATGGCGATCGCGGCACCGAGCCCGCCCCGTACCACACTGCGGCGGCTCAGGTAGGCAGTGAGTACCGATTCCATCGGCTCATTGAGGCTCAGGTTGCGATTCTGGTTGTCGCCAGTCTCTCGACTCATTTCATCAGGTCCTTTGTAGATCACGATTTTTGAAAGGAGCCCGAACTCTAAGAGTCGAATGTGATGATTCGCGGTCGGTTTTGTTAAAAATGTATTTAATTGTATTTCTTTTATTTCCTTTTGTTACAAGGGCGCATATTTCACTCCTGTTAAAAAACTGACATTAAACCGTCATTAATTGACCCCCACTATGCCGCCCTTAAAGCAGAGTTAGCCCTAGGGTGAGAGAACAATGGCTTCAATGGTGCGGCGCGATGTATTGGGATGGATGACGCTGGGCGCCTGTGCGCCGTGGCTGGCCGGCTGCTCTAGCCTGGGGGCTGCGGCGGGGCCTGCGGACAGCCAGCCGGTCGACCTGCTGTATATCGCCGACACCCTCGATGCACGCCTGCCAGGTCGCCCGGTGGTACCCGCCACACGCCTGGGGCCGGCGACACGGATCGGCCAAGCGCCGTGGATCACCGGGCCCAATGCGCGTTTTCGCCAAGCCGATGGCAGCCAGTTGGACGGCCTGCTGGATGCCTCCTTAAGTGACAGCGTACAAACCGGCGGCTATGCGGTACTCGGCGCGGTGCTGCAACGCCTGCGTGATGAAGCCGGGCATGAGAATAGCCTGACCCTGGAAAACGGCCAGTGCTGGAACGGCAGCGGCCTGGCTTACCTGACTCGGGGCCTGTCCGGGGTCCAGGGCAGCCAGTTGCTTGGCAGCGAGGTACGGGTCAGCAGCGATGAGCGGGTGCTATGGCCCGAACAATGCCAGGGCCTCTATCAGCAATTCGGTCATCCGGTGCTGGGCGCCGGCTTGGCCAACGCCAGTGCGCAACGCCTGGCCACCCCGGGGATGCAGGTGTTCCGCCGCGGTGGTGTGCGGATTGCCGTAGTTGGCATCACCGATCCTTATGCGCGGGACCAGCAAGCTTCCTTGAAGCAATGGTTGCAGAGCCTGCAACCGGTGCTCATCCAAGCCCGTGAAGAAGCCGACCTGGTGGTGGCCCTGGCCGATGTCGGCACCGGGCCGGGGTTCTGGCTGGCTGAGCGCCTGAGTCAGGTGGACTTGATGTTGTGCGCTCGTGGCCAGGACCTGTGGCCGCAACCGGTGGAGATCCTGCAAAGTTCCGGCAAGCGCGTCCCGGTGGTGCTGGGTGGGACGCGGGCCAGCGGCGCCTTCCGCATCCGCTGCCAGGCGCAGGCGGGGCAATGGCGTTTCGATGCGCGCTTCTTTGCGGCCCAGGCCAGTGCGTTGGACGCTACTGCCCAGGCCCACGCCCAGCGTCTGCAACCGCGCCTGCAACAACAGCGAGCTGCCCACGCGGCCTGGCTCGACCAACCCCTGGCCAAGGCCCCGGAAAACCTCTGGCGCCGTGATGTGCGCGGCGGTAGCTGGGATCGCCTGTTGCACCAGGCCCTGGCCCGCGAGCCCAAGAGCGCGGTGCTGCTGCCGGGGCTGCGCTATGACAGTCCCTTGGCGCGCGGCCAGATGATTACCCGCGAACACTTGATTAGCCTCAGCGCCAGCTACCCAGCGCCGGTGGTCGATGTACCGGCGCAGCAGGTGCGCCAGGTCCTGGAAAACGGCGCCGAGCAACTGTTTGGCGAGCCGCTGCTGTTGGATAACAGCCAGGACCTGCCGCGCTGGCTCGGCCAGCCCTGGCAGGTCACCTATAGCCCAGGCGGCAAAAGGGTCAGTGAGTTTGCCGAACCGGTGGGCACCTGCCGCACCTTTGGCCTGGGCTTTGCCGCCGATGCCGGGCAACCGTTGTGGCAACACCTTGAAGGTTGGTTGCGCGAGCAGCCGGCGGATTGGCAACTGGCGCCATTGCAATTGCCCGAAGTGCGCTACGTGCAGGGGCACCCGGGATGGCATCCACGGAGCCAGGTCAGTTGAACCGGGCAGGCAGCCTGTTCAACGTGCTGCTGGTTACGTTGGTGGCCTGGCTCGCGGCGCAATGCGTGCTGCAACTGTGGCACGGGATCGCGCAGCCGATCGCGTCCAACCCGACCCCGGCGCCGGTCGCCGACCTATTGAGTAGCCATTGGACACCCCGCCAAGCGCCCAGCGACGACCTGCCGTTGACCACGCTCAAGGTCGATTACCTGGGCAGCCTCAAGGCCACGCCTTTGCGCGCCACGGTGCTGGTCCTGCGCTTTGCGCAGCAAGAACGCACGCTGACCCTGGGGCAGCGCCTGGCCCCGGGCATCGTCTTGCAGGACATCGATGAACGCGGGCTGATTTTCGACAATCAAGGGCAGCGCGAGCGCCTGCCATGGCCGACTGAGCGCCCGGTGATCGGCCTCAAGCGCAAGGAATGAACCGACGATGCACATGATCAATAAATGCCTGGGCCTGAGCGCATTGTGCCTGGCCCTGAGCGTGAACCCGGTCCGCGCCGAAGAAGCGCCGGCCTTGTATGAAGTGAACTTCATCGATACTGAACTCACGGACTTTATCGACAGCGTGTCGCGCATCACCAACACCACCTTCATCATCGACCCACGGGTCAAAGGCAAGGTCACGGTGCGCAGCCTGGACATGCTCGGTAGCGAGGCTATCTACGATATTTTCCTCGCTCAGTTGCGGGCCCAGGGCTTTGCCGCCGTCAACCTGCCCAATGGCAGCGTGAAGATCGTGCCGGACCAGGCCGCACGCCTGGAGCCGGTGCCGGTGGAGTCGGCGCGCCAGGCTGTGCAAGCCAACGATGGCATGGCCACCCGGGTATTCAGCGTGCGCAACGCCGCCAGTGAACAGATGCTCAATATTCTCAAGCCGCTGATCGATCCTCGGGTCGGGGTGATCAGCCCATACCCGTCGGCCAACTTGCTGGTGATCACCGACTGGCGCAGCAACCTCGACCGTATCGACGCCCTGTTGCAGCAACTCGACCAGGTCAGCCAGGAGCCCCTGGAAGTAATGCCCCTGGTCAACGCCAGCGCCAACGACACCGCGCAATTGATGACCCGCTTGCTGGCCCGCGAGCAGGGCGCCGATGGCGCGCAGGTGGTGGCCGACCCGCGCAGCAACGCCTTGCTGGTACGCGGCAGTGCCGACAGCCGCCAACGGGTACGCGCGCTGCTCAAGCAATTGGACCAGCCACAAAATGCCTTGCGCCCGTCGAACACCGTGGTGATGTACCTGCGCCACGCCAATGCCGCCGAAGTGGTCAAGGTGCTGCGCGGCTTGAGCCAGGACACCCCCGGCGCCGGTGGCGAGGGCGTGGCCGGGGAAGGCGCGCCCAAGCAGATGGCGGCCAGCGCCTCGGGGATTCGCATGGAGTCGGAGGAGGGCACCAATGCCGTGGTGATGGTCGGCCCGGACAGCGAAATCGCCGCCTACCGCACCATCGTCGAACAACTGGATATCCGCCGTGCCCAGGTGGTGGTGGAGGCGATCATTGCCGAAGTCTCCGACACCCGTGCCCAGGAACTGGGGGTGCAATGGTTGTTTTTGGGTGACTCGTTTGGCGGCGGCGCGGTGAACTTTACCAATGGCGGGACGAGCATCGCCGGCCTGGCCGGGGCCGCTGCCAGTGGTGACACGGCTGGCCTGGGCAAGCTGTTGGCCAATGTGCCCGGCGCCACCGCAGGCTTTGGCAAGCTCAACGGCGGCGGGCTGAACTTCCTTGCGCTGCTCAACGCACTGAAGAGCGAAAGCGGCTTCAACCTGCTCTCGACCCCGACCCTGCTGACCCTGGATAACGCCGAGGCGTCGATCCTGGTGGGCCAGGAAGTGCCCTTTGTGACGGGCTCGGTAACGCAGAACAACACCAACCCCTACCAGACCATCGAGCGCAAGGAAGTGGGGATCAAGCTGCGGATCAAGCCGCAGATCAATATCGACAACACCGTGCGCCTGGACATCGTGCAAGAGGTCTCGTCGATTGCCGAAAGCACCGGTGCCAGCGATGTAATCACCAACAAGCGCGAGATCAAGACCAAGGTCATGGTCGAAGACAATGGCCTGGTGGTGCTCGGTGGGCTGATCGGCGACGAGGCCAAGAACAGTGACCAGCGTGTGCCGTGGCTCGGTGACATCCCGGGGATAGGGCGGCTGTTTCGCTCCAACGCCAGCCAGCGCACCAAGCAGAACCTGATGGTATTTATCCGCCCGCGGATCATGCGCGACGGCGAGACCCTGGCCCAGTTGAGCAGCGAGAAGTACCGCAACCTCAAGGTCAATTCGAACCTGGCATTACCTGCAATCTCCGATAACAACGCCTTGCTGCGCCTGTTCCCGGCCAGCCGCGAACGCCTGGACGAGGGCGTGTGGTGAGTACGTTGTTACCTTACCGATTGGCGCGCCAGGCGGGCTTGGCGCGGGCGCCGGGCGCGCAGGGCTGGACCTTGTGCCTGCGCGAGGGTGTCGACACCGACGCCTTGCAGGAAGTGTTGCGCGTGCATGGCCTGCCGTCGGCGGTCGAGCACCTTGACCCGGCCCAATACGAACTGCGCCTGGGCGCCTTGTACCAGGCCGGTGAGTCGGCCACGGCGGCGCTGATCGAAGGCATCGGTGAGCAGGTTGACCTCGACAGCCTGATCAACGAACTGCCGCGTATCGAAGACTTGCTGGAGAGCGACAACGAGGCGCCGGTGATTCGCCTGATCAACGGCCTGTTCGCCGAAGGCCTGCGCCTGCGGGCCTCGGATATTCATATCGAGACCTTCGAGCAGAGCCTGGTGGTGCGCCTGCGGGTCGATGGCCATCTGCGCGAGATCCTGCGCCCGCCACGGGCCTTGTCGGCCATGTTGGTATCGCGGATCAAGGTCATGGCGCGCCTGGATATCGCCGAAAAACGCCAGCCTCAGGACGGCCGTATCACCCTGCGCTCCGGGGGGCGCGAGGTGGATATCCGTGTCTCGACCTTGCCCGGCATCCACGGCGAGCGCGTGGTGATGCGTGTGTTGGATAAACAGGCCAATCTGCTGGACCTGAATAATCTGGGGATGCCCGCCGAGGTGGAGCAGGCCCTGCGTGCGTGCCTGTCGCGCCCCAACGGGATTTTGCTGAGCACCGGGCCCACCGGCTCGGGCAAGACCACCACGCTGTATGCCAGCCTCAATGCGCTGAACGATGGCTCGTGCAATATCCTCACCGTCGAAGACCCGGTGGAATACGCGATTACCGGTATCGGCCAGACCGCGATCAACCCCCGCGCCGGCATGACCTTCGCCAGTGGCCTGCGGGCGATCCTGCGCCAGGATCCGGACGTGATCATGCTCGGTGAAATCCGCGACCAGGAGACGGCGCAAATCGCCGTGCAAGCCAGCCTCACCGGGCACTTGGTGCTGTCGACGCTGCACACCAACAGCGCGGTGGGCGCGGTCACCCGCTTGCGCGACATGGGCATCGAACCGTTCCTGATCGCCTCCAGCCTCAAGGGCGTGATGGCCCAGCGCCTAGTACGGCGCCTGTGCCATTGCGCAACGCCCGTCCCGTTGCAGCCCGCCGAGCGCCAGCTGTGGCCGGAACTGGCAACCCTCGAACAAAGCTTTCACCCCCAAGGCTGCGACGACTGCCAGGGCAGCGGCTATAACGGGCGGATCGGGCTCTACGAATTCATCACCCTGGATGCCGGCTTGATCAGCCTGCTGTACGACGGCGCCAGCGAAGCGGCCATGCACGAATACCTCGCCGACAAACGCCAGAGCCTGACCGCGATGGCCACCGAATGCCTGCGCCGTGGCGACACCAGCCTGGAGCAGGTCCTGCGTGCGGTGCGTGACTGATGCCGACCTATCGCTACCAGGCGCTGGACCTGCGCGGCAATCGCCGCAAAGCCAGTATCCAGGCAGAAAGCGAGCGCCATGCCCGGCAACTGCTGCGCGAGCAGGGCCTGTTTGCCCGGGAGCTGCAGGTGCAGGGCGCGAGCCTGTCGAGCCCGCGTGGGCAACGTTTGAACCATGGGCAACTGTGCGAATTGACCCGCCAGTTGGCCACGCTCTTGAGTGCCGGCATCCCACTGGTGGATGCCCTGGGCACCCTGGAACGCCAATTGGCAGAGCCGGCGATCCGCAACTTGCTGGTGGCGGTGCGCGGCGCCCTCGGCGAAGGCTTGAGCCTGGCCCAGAGCCTGCGCCGCCAGGGCGGGCAGTTCAACACGCTGTATTGCGCACTGGTCGAGGCCGGCGAGCGCTCGGGCAAATTGGCGCCGGTCCTCGAGCGCCTGGCCGAGCACTTGGAGCAAGTGCAAAAACAACGACACAAGGCGCGCACGGCGTTGATCTACCCGGCGGTGTTGATCCTCGTGTCATTGGCGGTGGTGATCGGCCTGATGACCTTTGTGGTGCCCAAACTCACCGAGCAGTTCAGCCATACCGGGCAAAGCCTGCCGCTGATTACCCGGGTGCTGATCGGCGCCAGCGAAGGGCTGGTGATGCTTGGCCCGTGGTTGCTGGGGCTGGGCTTGCTGCTGGGGCTGGGTGGGCGGTGGCTGCTGCGCCAGCCCCTATGGCGTTTGCGTCGCGACCGCCAGGTCTTGCGCCTGCCACGTATCGGCGTGCTGTTGTCGGTACTGGAAAGCGCGCGGGTCTCGCGCAGCCTGGCGATTTTGCTGGGCAGTGGGGTGCCGTTGCTTGAATCCCTGGAAGTCGCCACCGCCACGGTCGGCAACCGGCAGATTCATCAATCCCTGGAAACCGTGCGTGAGCAGGTCGAAGGCGGCGTGACCCTGTACCGCGCCCTCAGTGCCAGCGGGCACTTCCCGCCGATGCTGTTGAACATGGTCGCCAGCGGCGAGGCCAGCGGCACCTTGCCCGACATGCTGGAGCGGGTCGCCGACAACCAGGAGCGTGGTTTTGCGCGCCAGGTCGACCTGCTACTGGCGTTATTCGAACCCCTGATGATTCTGCTGATGGGCGCGGTGGTGCTGTTCATCGTGCTGGCGGTGTTGCTGCCGATCATGCAGCTCAATCAGGGCCTTAGCCTTTGAAAATTGAGAACTTGAAAATGGAGAGCCAAGCCATGCCAGGCAATCGTGCAGTTAAACGCCGCGAACGCGGTTTCACCCTGATGGAAATCATGGTGGTGATTTTTATCATCGGCCTGCTGATCGCGGTGGTCGCCCCCAGCGTACTCGGCAGCCAGGACAAGGCCATGCGCCAGAAGGCCCTGGCTGACCTGGCGACCCTTGAGCAGGCGCTGGATATGTACCGCCTCGACAACCTGCGGTTCCCCACCTCCGAACAGGGTTTGCAGGCGCTGGTCAGCAAACCATCCCTGGAGCCGTTGCCGCGCAGCTGGCGCGCCGATGGCTATATCCGCCGGCTGCCCGAGGACCCGTGGGGCAACGCTTATGGCTACCGCACGCCAGGGCAGCATGGCCGGGTAGACCTGTTTTCCCTGGGCGCCGACGGCCAGGAAGGCGGCGAAGGCACCGATGCCGATATCGGTAACTGGAACCTCTAGGCATGCAGCGCAGTCGCGGGTTTTCGCTCCTGGAAATGCTGGTGGTGTTGCTGATCGTCGGCTTGTTCAGCGCCCTGGGGGTGGCGTTCCTCGATGCCGGCCAGGCGCCGATGCGCCAGGCCCTGGCCCAACTGGCCAACGAGGCGCGCAGCCAGGCCGCCCAAGCCCGGCATGCCGGGCAGTTGCTGGGCTTGCGCTGGAATGGCCGCAGCCCCGAGTTCGTGCGCTGGCAGGTCGGGCGGGGTGCGCCTGGGTGGCAGGTCGAACCGTCGCGCAGCGCGCCCTGGCCGACTGGTCTGCAACCTGACTGGCCGGTGAGCAGCGAGCCCCAAGTGATGTTTACCCCATCGGGATTGGCCCGCCCGGTGTCATTGACCTGGCGTTGGGCCGAGGGCCGCCAGCGCTGGCAATGGCAAGCGGACAACACCCTGCATATCGCGACCCTGCCATGAAGCGCCAACGAGGTTTTACCTTGCTCGAAGTCATGGTCGCCCTGGGGATTGCCGCGCTGATGGCGGTGATGGTCAGCCAGTTGTTGCGCCAGCGCATCGCTACCCACCAGGCCGTCGCGCAACATCGCCTGGGCAGTTTGTGCGCACGGGAACTGGAGACGCGGTTCGGCGTGGAGCAGTACTGGCCGCAGATCAATGCGGTGAGCGGCGAGCTGCGCCAGGGGCACGCCACCTGTCACTGGCAACTGACCTTGGGCAATACCGGGGTCAATCGCTTGCGCCGAGGTGAGTTGACGCTGTTTGCCGACCCTGGGCAGCGCCAGCCCCTGGGCCAGTTCAGCCTGTTTCTGGTGCGCCCATGAAGGCTGCGCAGCGTGGCTTGACCCTGGTCGAGTTGTTGGTGGCGATGGCGCTCACGGCAGTGGTCGGGGTGTTGTTGGCCGCCCTGGTCAATGGCTGGGTCAAGGTGCGTGAGCGTTTGGAAGAGCCCGGCGGCGAGCCCCAGGTATTGGAATGGTGCATGGCCCTGGAGCGCCGCTTCGATGCCCTGGTGTTGCGCCAGTTGTACGAGCAGCGCTTGCCCCTGGACTTGTCGTGGCTGGAGTGGCAGCCGAGTCTGGGGCAATTGCAGTGGGTGGCCCTGGCCGCCTGGCCGCCCGCCGACGGCGCATCACGCGTGCAACGCCAGCGCCTGTTGTTCGATGCGCGCCAGCAGCGCCTGGAGCTATGGGTCTCGGCCGACCTGTACGCCGCCGACAAGCCACGCTGGACGCTCAAGGAGTCATTGGCGCCGGTCTCTCGCGCCACCTTCAGTTTTTATCAGGGCACGCGTTGGCTGGCCTTTCCTTCTACTGCTGCCGCCCAGCCCAATCGCGGCGTGCGGATCGAGTTCGAGCATCATGGAGCCCCTTATGTCTGCACCTTCGCCTTGCCCGATACCCAGCCGTGAGTGGGAGCATCGGTATGTTTGAGCGTCTGCGGGCCAAACCCCGGGAATGGTTGCTGGTGCGCCCGCCAGCCACCGCCGAGGGGCCTTGGCAGTGGCTGCACTACAGCGCACAACAGGCTTGCGCAAGCGGCGTCTGGCCGCCACCGCACGCTCTGCTGCAACTGCCGGGCGCCTTGATTATTCCGGCGCTGGATTGCAGCCATTTCTGCCTGCCGGCGCCGCCGGGGCTCAAGCGCCATGAGTGGCCGCAATTGTTTGAAGAGTATGCGCAGCAGCCCGCCGAAGCGTTGCTGGTCAGTTGCCTGTCCCGCGAAGCCGGGCAGTTGGAGTTGTTGGTCATGCAGCGCGAGCAGGTGCAGCACTGGCTGGCCGAGTGTGCCGCACTTGGCGTGCAGATCACCCACGGTTGGGCAGAGGTGCAGTTGTTGCCGAACGCCGAGCCGGGGCACGCGGTGCGTTGGCAGCGCGAACAACTGCTGTGCCTGAAGGCCCACTCCCGGCAATGGTTGGTGTGGCCATCGGTATTGGGTGAGCGCTTGCCCCAGGCCTGGCGCGATCTGCCTGGCGAGACGCTTGCGGGCGACTGGCCGTCGCGCCTGGCGCGCCTGGAGCAACTGCCCAGTGTGCTGGAAGGCTCGCGGCCGACGCGTGTCCGTGCACAGCGAGCCCCTCTGATGAACCGCTTACAGCGGCACTTGCTGTTGGGGTGTGTGGTGTTGGCGACCTGTTGGAGTGCGGTGTATCTGCTGCAGAGCTTGCGCCAGATCGACGTTTGGAAAACCCAGGTCCGGGCGGTGGCCGGGCCCGCCAGCAATCCGCAACAGGCCCGTACGGCGTTGGCGCGGGTGCAAGGCGAGGCGACCGAATGGCAGGTGCGCCAGCAAAAAATCGTGGCCCTGGAGCAGGGACTCTCGGCCTGGTTGCAACAGCAGCCGGGGTGGTCGGTGATGAGTATGGCGTTCGACGGCAAGCATTGGCGCCTCGGCCTGCGCGGTAATGGTCCGCGGCCGGAGCCGGCGCAATGGCAGGCCATTGCCCAACTCGCGGGCGCCCAATGGACCGATGAGGCGCAAGGGGTCGGCGGGCAACTGCACCTGAGTTTTGATCTGGGAGAACAACCATGAAAGCCCGGATGCACGCGTACCTGGCCCATTTCAACCAACTGCCGCCCAAGCGCCGCTATAGCCTGCTGGCCGGCTGGTCCACCGTTGCGCTGTTGCTGCTGGTGTTGCTGACACGGCCGCTACTGGCAGCCTGGCAGGAGGCGCGCCAGTGGCAGGCACTGGCGCAACAGGCCGGTGCGCTGATCCCGCCGGCAGCGTTTTCCAACGAGCAATGGCAGGCGCTGGCGGTGTCGCGCCAATGGGTGTTGACCCGTGTCGAGCAGCAGGGCGATCGCTGGCAATTGCAAGGCGAACTGCCCGGGCCCCAAGCCCTGCAGCAACTGCTGCGCACCGTGCAGGAACAGGGGGCGCGGCCGCTGCAATGGAGCCTTGAGCAGGGTGGCGGCCAGGGGTATGCCTTTAGCCTGGAAGTGGCGGCGCGGCCATGAGTCGCGGGGTCATCACATGGGCCATTCTGGTGTTTGCCCTGACCTTGCTGTTGGAGCTGCCCGCCACCTTTGTCGCCCGCCAAGTGCCATGGCCGGCTGGCTGGCAACCCATCGGTGTCGCAGGCAGTGTGTGGAATGGCCACGCGACGCGGGTTGGCGCCCTGGGCCCGGTGGAGTGGAACCTGCGGCCATGGAGGATGCATGTGAACCTGGGCTTTCAACAACGCTTCTGGGCGTTGTCGGTTCAGGGCTGGCCGTGGAATTGGCAGGCGCAGTTGGCGCCGCGTGCGGTCAACGCCTTGCCGGCACCGATGTTCGTGCTGGACGGCCATTGGGAAGGGCGATTGCAGGTCGATGGCGCCGGAACGGGGTGCCGTAAAACGCAAGGGGAGTTGTTGGGGCAGGACCTTGCCGTGTTGAGCCCATGGCTGGTCAAACTGGGAAACGCTCGGATAGCGCTACAGTGCCGCGATGGGCTGCGGCTATTGGCCGACCTGCAACTGGCTGCCGAACACCACTTCAAGATCGAAGCGGACCCACGGCGCTTGCAGGTGGACGGGCAGATTGAACCGGGTGCCGCTGTGACCCCACTACTGGTCCAGGCACGCTGGTTACAGCCGGCGGCGCAAAGCTTCAGCAAGGTGTTGGGCAGGCCCTGACCCCTGTGGGAACATCGGTATCTACACAACGTTCAGACACTGACGACCCCCCCTGTGGCAAGCCCGCTCGCCACACGACCACCGTGGGCGTTGGCGATGATTGAGTCCACCGCCTGCTGGGCAATCGGTGAGAGTGTGCGTCCGGCCTGGCACAAGTGACCCACTGGAGTTGTTCAAAACCGTGGTCTACGCTGGGGCCATGGATCTGGCCGCGCAACTGAGCAGCGAGTAGAAGGGGTTGCTGGATCCGGGGCTGCTGCGTTTTACCGAGCAGTGCCAGTACACGACGCTGGCGCATTTCCCAGCCCCCATCCCCTGGCGCCCTTTGTAAAAACCACGGAAGAACAATAAACCCATGAACAGTCCTGTTTCCCTTGCCCGGTTGAGCGATATCCAAGCCCTGGAGCAACACTGTCCGTTGGCCCAGCGTGACTTGCCGGGCAGTACCTATGAGTTGTTGCAGCGTGCCGCCGAACGCTTTGCCGATCTGCCGGCCTTGTGTTTCCTGCCAACGGGCAGCATCGAGGATCAGCCTTGGCGCATCAGTTATGCCGAGCTTTTTGCCAAGGTCACGCAAACCGCCAACGCCTTGCATCGCCTAGGGTTGCGCCCCGGCCAGGCCGTCTCTTTCCTGTTGCCTAACCTGCCGCAGACGCACTTTGTGATTTGGGGCGGTGAGGCGGCGGGGATCGTCAATGCGATCAATCCGTTGCTCGAACCTGAGCACATTGCAGAGTTGATCCGGGCTTCCAATACCTCGGTGCTGGTCACACTGGCACCGTTCCCCGGTACCGAGCTGTGGCAGAAAGTGGCGGCCCTGGCAGACTTTTTGCCACAGATGCCCACGATTGTGACGGTCGACCTCGCCAACCGGTTGCCGGAGCCGCAACGCAGCGCCGTAAAGGCCCAGCGGCCAGCGATGCCGGCAGGCGTCCTGGACTTCGATGAAGTACTTGCAGCCGCCCCGGCCGATCATCTGGAAAGCGGGCGGGTTATCCAGCCTGACGATATCGCCTCCTACTTTCACACCGGCGGCACCACGGGCACCCCGAAACTGGCCCCTCACACCCACTTCAACGAAGTGGCGATGGCCGAGATCATTGGCCTGCATGGGCGCTATGTACCGGACGATGTGCTGCTCTGCGGGCTACCGCTGTTTCACGTCAACGGGGTGATGGTCACCGGGCTTGCCGCGTTTCATAACGGCGCGCAGGTGCTGCTCGCCGGGCCCCAGGGTTACCGCAACCCGGCATTGATCAAGGACTTCTGGAGGCTGGTGGAGCGCTACCGGGTCAGCAGTTTCAGTGGGGTGCCCACCATCTATGCGGCACTGCTGCAGATCCCCAATGACGGTATCGACGTCTCCAGTCTGCGCTTTGCGCTCTGCGGTGCAGCGCCAATGCCGGTGGAACTCATCCGCCAGTTCGAAGCCCGCACGGGGCTGCGCATCATCGAAGGTTACGGCTTGACCGAAGGCACCTGTGCCACCGCCTGCAATCCCTATGAGGGCGAGCGTCGTCCCGGTTCCATCGGCCTGCGCCTGCCGTATTGCGAGGTCAAGATTGCGGTACTCGACAGCGATGGCAATTACTTGCGTGATGCCGCCACGGACGAGCCTGGCTCCCTGTGCCTGCGTGGTCCGACGGTGTTCAAGGGGTATCTGCAAGCGGACAAAAACGCCGGCATCTGGCTTGATGGTGACTGGTTCAATACCGGCGACCTGGGGCGTATCGATGCCGATGGCTACATCTGGCTGACCGGTCGCAGCAAGGATCTGATTATTCGCGGTGGCCATAATATCGACCCGCAGATGATCGAAGAGGCGTTGCATCGTCATCCGTGCGTAGCGTTGGCCGCCGCAGTGGGCAAGCCGGATACCAGGGCCGGGGAACTGCCGGTGGTGTACGTGCAGCTCAAGGCCGGCGAGCATGCCAGCGAGGCCCAGTTGCTGGAGCACGCCATGCAGCACATCCACGAACGTGCGGCGGTGCCCAAGAACATCTGGTTGGTAGAGCAGATTCCGTTGACCGCTGTGGGCAAGACCTTCAAGCCCGCCTTGCGCCTGGATGCGATCCGCCGGGTGTTCGAGGAGGAGGTGTGGCAGGTCGCGGCGGCAAGCCGGGTGGAGGTCCACAGTGACGAGCGCCACGGGCAGCGCGTGGATATTCATGTGTCGCAGCTTAGCGCGGTCCAACGTGAGCAATTGGATCAGCGCCTGAGCGGGTTTGCCGTGCGTTATGTGGTGCATTGCGCATAAGGCGGTTTTCGGGCTGTTCGAAGCGTAAAAGTTGTCTATCGTCTATGGGCAGGCAGTCGCGCAGCTGTGTGTGCGTGGTGTGATTTTCGGTGCGGGTGGTTAGGGCGCCTGGCGCCTGGAGCACTATGGAAAAGCTCAAGGTTGATCCAACGTCGTCGCCGGAAGGCAAAGTCTCCAATCTCTCTACCGCAAGGGCTTATCTGCTTGCCTGTTCGTTGCTGTTACTGGCCATGTTTCTGTTGGTCGGGGTGCTGCTGGTTTCGATTGCCGATCACCTGAATCACGATGCCGGCGAGCACAGTCGGATCGATATCGAAAACGCCTTACTGTCTGTGGAGCGTGTCGCTGGCTCTACGGTCAAGGACTATGCGTTTTGGGGCGACGCCTACGTACACCTGCATCAGCAGGTGGATGTGGACTGGGCGTTTGGCCGGCAAAACCTGGGCTCGACGCTATTTGCCGATCTGGGCTTCGAAGGGGTCTTTGTTGTCGATCCCACAGGCCGTACGGTGTATTCGGTGATTGATGGCCAGTTGCAGACCGTTGCCGTACAGGACTGGCTGCACATCCCGATCGAGCCACTGTTGGCCCAGGCCCGGGAGGCCGCCGTCAACAGCCAATCGGTGAGCCGCCTGGTACAGGCCGACGGGGCGCCGGCGGTGCTGGCCGCTGCGGCGCTGACGCCGGGCACTGACCCGAGTGTGAAGGCCGATAGCGGGCCCGCCTCGGTGTTGATCTTCATTGCCAAGCTTGCGCCGCAACGGCTGGCTGCGTTGGGGGCGGACTTTGGTGTGCAAGGCCTGCGGATCGCGCCGCCTGGCGGGACGGCGGCGGACGTCCCGAGCCTGCGCCTCAGGGACAATGCCGGCGTGGTGCAATGGGACTCCGAGGACCCGGGGCACCAGTTGCTGGTGTTGGTCGTGCCTCTGGTCACGGTCGCCGGCGTGATCTTTGCCCTGATGGCCTGGGTGATCCAGCGCCGCAGCACTGCCGCCGCGCGGATCATGGACAGTCACTACGCCATCCTGCAAGCCAGCCGCGCCGCGCTGCTGGTCAGCGAGGCGCGCTTTCGTGATGTGGCCGAGGCGGCATCCGACTGGATCTGGGAGTTGGACACCCAGCTGCGTTTTACCTACTTGTCGGAGCGTTTCGATGTGATCACCGGCCTCCAAGGGGCCAAATGCCTGGGGCTGGCGGCGGACGACCTGCTGGCCTCGGATCAGGGCCTATTGTCCAACTGGTTCAAGGACCACGCCCATCGCCCGAATGCCATCGTGCACTGCAACTACCTGTCTGGCGACGGTGAGCCACGGATCTGCCGGTTGTCGGTGCGCGAGATACCAGGGCAGGGCTATCGGGGCACCGCCAGTGACATCACCGAAGAGGTGCACGCCCGGCGACGCATTGAGTACCTGTCGCAACACGATGCCTTGACGGGGCTGGCCAACCGTACGCGCATGCAGGAGTTCCTCGAAGGCAAGCTCAAGGCGGTGCCGACCCTGGAACAGCCACTGGTGATGCTCAGTATCGATCTTGATCGCTTCAAACCGGTCAATGACCTGCTGGGGCACGCCGCCGGCGATGACGTACTCAATCAGGTGTCGCGGCGCTTGCAGGGCTGCCTGCGCGGTGACGACCTGGTGGCGCGCATGGGCGGCGACGAGTTTATGTTGGTGGTGGCGGGCATGAGCTCGCCGTTGGAGGTCGAAGGCCTGTGCCGGCGGCTGATCGACTGTATCGAGCAGCCGTTTTACATCACTGAGCATGAAGTGTTCATCAGCGCCAGCATTGGTATTGCCATGGCGCCGGCGGACGCGATCCTGGCCGACGAGCTGCTGCGCTACGCCGATATCGCGCTCTATGAAGCCAAGGAAGGCGGGCGCAATACCTGGCGTTTTTATGCGGGCGACATGAACGCGCGGATCATTGAACGGCGCCAACTTGAAGCCGATTTGCGCCACGCGATCAAGAACGGCGAACTGCGCCTGGATTTCCAGCCGCGCTACCGTATCGAAGGCAAGCGCCTGGCCGGCGCCGAGGCCTTGGTGCGTTGGGAGCATCCACGACGCGGGTTGCTGGGCCCTGACGTATTCATCCCGATTGCCGAAGAAACCGGGCTGATCCTGCCGTTGAGCAATTGGGTACTGCACGCGGCTTGCCAGACGGCCGCTGGCTGGCCTGACGACGTGATGATCTCGGTCAACTTGTCTTCTACCGAGTTCCAGCGCGGGCACCTGGTGGCGCGGGTCAAGGCAGTGCTGGTCGATACGGGTTTGAACCCCGCGCGACTGGAGCTGGAGTTGACCGAGAGTGTGATGCTCAACGACGAGAAAGTTGCCTTGAACATCATGCAAGGCCTCAAGGCCCTGGGTGTGCGCTTGCTGATGGATGACTTTGGCACTGGCTATTCGTCACTGAGTTATCTGCGCTCATTCCCCTTCGACGGGCTGAAGATCGACCGCAGTTTTGTCGGTGGGCTGACCGCCAGCGGCGGCGATCAGTCGATCATCCAGGCGATTGTCGGCCTGGGCCGGGCGCTCTCGCTGACGGTGACCGCCGAAGGCGTGGAAACCCTCGACCAGCTCAAGGCGCTGAAGGATGTGCAGTGCGATGAGGCGCAGGGGTTTTACCTCAGCGTGCCGGTGAATGCCCAGGCGATCAGTGAGTTGATCACGGGCCGGACTGGTTAGTCGCTCCATACCACGCTTGCGCTGACCCTATATAGATAATATGTTAACAATATAACTATAAATGGTCTGTGGGAGGGGGTATGCCTGCCTTGTTGAACCCTTGCGTTGAGTTCGCCAATTGGAATCGTGATTTGCGTGCGGTGTGCGGCAATTTCAGCACCGCGCGCTCAGATCGACACAGCCTGTTTATCGGCAGCGTCCATGGCCAGGATGTGTGTGGCCTGGAGTTGGCCCACATCCGTACCAATGCCGGGCTGATCAGCCGCCACCACACCCACGGCGATGGCGACGATGACCGCCACTGCTTTCTGATCCTGCAGGGCAGCGGCCATCAGCGCATCCGCCAGCAGCACCGGGTGATCGATCTGGGGCCGGACGATATCGCCCTGGTGGACTCGGCCCAGGCCTTCGAGATCGAGCCCCAGGGGCTGGTGCAGAACACCTCGGTGCACCTGTCACGCGCCGAGGTTACCCGCCAGCTCGGCCAGCAGCGCTTGTTTGGCAAGCTGGCGCGCAACAGCGTCGCCACCCATATGATTCGTGCACTGGTGCGCTCCCTGGAGGAGGCGCAACTGAGTGAAGGTTATGGCGGCGAGAACGATGGCTCGGCCGTGGAGCAGGCCTTGATCGGCCTGGCGGCTGCCGGCCTGGACGAGCGTGCCGAGGGCCAGCCGGGTTTTGCCTGTGTGGGTCATGATGATATTTACGGCCTGGCCACGCGCCTGGTGGAAGCCTCCCTGCAAGAAACCGACCTTGGCCCTGAGTACCTGGCGCGGCACCTGAATGTCTCGGTGCGTCAGCTGTACCGGCTGTTCGAGCAGCGCCATGAAAGCATTGCGCGCTATATCCAGCAGCGCCGCCTGGAGCGGGTGGCGCAGGACCTGCGCGCCCGCGATTTGCGGCATGAGTCGATCACCCAGATCGCCTTTAAGTGGGGGTTTGTCGACGCTGCGCATTTCAGTCGGGCCTTCAAGCGGCATTTCCAACATGCGCCCCGGGACTTTCGTCAGCAGCCGGTTTAGGCAGCGCTTTGGCAGGGAATGCCAAGGGCTTTGGCAGCCTCAGTCAAGTGGTCGCGGGTGGCAGGCCCTCTAATAGCGTGGCCAGAACCGATTAATGTTGGAGAACAATAACAATGAATACACGGAGCCTGCTGTTGGGCACGCCTCTGCTATTGACCGCGTTTGCCACGCTGGCCTTGGCCGGGCCCGCCCAGGTCGATGGGGCGCGGATCATCGCCGCCGACCAGGAGCCCGGTAACTGGATGAGCCATGGCCGCACCTACGATGAGCAACGCTACAGCCCCCTGGACAGTGTGAATGCCGGCAACGTCGGGCAGTTGGGCATGGTCTGGACCACCAAGCTGGATATCGACAGCGGCACCGAAGCCACGCCACTGGTGGTCGATGGGGTGATGTACACCACCGGCGCCTTCAGCATCGTCTATGCGATCAATGCGGCCACCGGCCAGTTGCTGTGGAAATACGACCCGAAAGTGCCCGCCGAAAACCTCAGCCAGGGCTGCTGCGGCCCGGTCAATCGCGGCGTGGCGGTGTGGCAGGGCAAAGTCTACGTGGGCAGTTTTGATGGGCGCTTGATTGCGCTGGATGCGGGCACTGGCGAGCCGGTGTGGAGCGTCGACACCATCATTGATCGCAGCAAAAGCTACTCCATCACCGGTGCGCCGCGCATCGTCAAAGGCAAGGTGTTGATCGGCAACGGCGGCGCCGAATTCGGAGTGCGCGGTTACGTCACCGCCTATGACGCCGACACCGGCAAGCAAGTGTGGCGCTTCTACACCGTGCCGGGTGACCCCAAGCTGCCAGCGGAAAACGCCGCGATGGCCAAGGCCATGAAAACCTGGGATGGCGACGGCTGGGTCAAGTGGGGCGGCGGCGGCACCGTGTGGGACTCGATGGCCTACGACCCGCAACTGGACCTGCTCTACGTGGGCACCGGCAACGGCTCGCCGTGGAATTACCGGTTCCGCAGCAATGGCAAGGGCGACAACCTGTATGTGTCGTCGATCCTCGCGCTGCGCCCGGACACCGGCGAATACGTCTGGCACTACCAGATCACGCCCCAGGACCAGTGGGACTTCACCGCGACTCAACACATGATCCTCGCCGATATCAAGATTGATGGCAGCGTGCGCAAGGTCATCATGCAGGCGCCGAAAAACGGCTTCTTCTATGTGCTGGATCGCACCAACGGCAAACTGCTGTCAGCGAACAACTTCGTGCCAGTGAACTGGGCCAGTGGCATCGACCTGCAGACCGGGCGGCCGATCCTCACCGGCGCGGCGGACTATTCCAAGGAGCCGAAGGTGGTGCAGCCGAGTTTCCTCGGCGGGCACAACTGGCACCCCATGTCCTACAGCCCGCAGACCGGCTACGTGTACATACCGGCGCAGTACACCCTAGCCGAATTGAAGGCGGCCAAGGCCCCGCAGTTCCTGGCGAACAAATCAGTGGTCAACTTTGGCCTGGATGTGCCGGACCTGCCGGAGGACCCGAAAGTGCTCAACCAGATCCGTGACGCCTGGAGCGGTGAGTTGATCGCCTGGGACCCGGTGACGCAGAAAGCCGCCTGGAAACAACCCTACGTCAGTGCCGGCAACGGCGGCACCCTCGCCACGGCCGGCAACCTGGTGTTCCAGGGCACCGCCGACGGGCGGGTGGTGGCCTATCGCGCCGATACCGGCAAGCCACTGTGGGAGCACCGGGCCAATTCCGGCGTGATGGCGGGGCCGGTCACTTATACGGTCAACGGCGAGCAGTACGTGGCGTTTTCGGTGGGGTGGGGCGGGATCCTGCCGCTGTTGACGGGCCCGCTGACCAATAAGGGCAAGGTGCGGGCCGAGTCGCGGGTGATTGCCTTCAAGCTCGGCGCCACCGGCGAGCTGCCACCGCCCAAGGCCGCGCCGTTGTTGCCGACGACCCGCCAGGTACTCTCGGCGACACCCGAGCAACTGGCCCAGGCGCGTGACATGTTCAACGGCCTGTGCGCCGGTTGCCATGGCTTGAACGCGATCAGCGGTGGGGTGGTGCCAGACCTGCGCTATCTGGACGACAACAAGCACGCGGCATTTCCAGCCTTTGTCAGTGGGGCGTTGATCAATAAAGGCATGCCCAACTTCTCTGACATTCTGCAGCGCGAAGACATGGAGCTGCTGCGCCAATACCTGGTCAAGCGGACCCAGGACTTGCAGGCCGATCTCAAGACGCTCCACTGACCCCTCGTTGAAACCTACGTCTGGCGACTCTCCGTGGAGTCGTCACGGCGAAGCTTTGCCTCCAATAACAATAAGATGGACTCGCCATGAAAACACTTAGCACGTTGACCCTCAGTACACTTTTCGCAAGCCTGGCGCCATTGGCCCATGCCGACGTCAAACCCGATCCCGGCGACTACACGGCCTTGCCCCAGGGCACTGATGTGGTGGTGCTGTACCAGCAGAACCCGCGAGGCGACAAGGTGTACTCCGGCGGCAAGAAAGTCGCCGACAACCTTGACCTGGACATGACCGTTGGCGTGTTGCGCCTGATCCACTTCACCGAGTTCTTCAACACCGGGCTGACCTGGGATCCGCAGATCGTCATTCCTTTCGGCTACCAGAAGATCGGTGCCAGCGACAGCAACCACTCGGGGTTGGGCGACATCACGTTTGGCGGCACGGTGTGGACCATTGCGGATCTGGCCAACAACCAGCATCTGGGTTGGTCGGCGTTTGTCACCGCGCCCACGGGCAGCGACAAAAACCAGGGTTTTGCCCTGAGCAGCAACCGCTGGGCCCTGGATTTCCAGGTGGGCTATATCAAGGGGCTGACCGACAAAATCACCTGGGATGTGATTGCCGAGACCGAGTTCTACGGCGAACAGCGCGCCACCGATGCCAAGAAAGATCCGCTGCTGCAACTGCACAACCACCTGCGCTACAACTTCACCCCAGAGACTTACGCGGCGGTCTCCTATCGCCACAATTGGGGCGCCCGCGAGACGCTCGACCATGAAACCCTGGCCACCAGCCGCAGCAATGGCACGCTGGGCTTTACCGTGGCCACGATGTTGGGCAAGCAGGTGCAGGTATTGGGGCAGTTGATGCATGACACATCGGTGCGCGAAGGGGTGAAGATCGATAATTCGCTGCAGTTTCGCCTGGCGTATTTCTACTGACGAAATCTAGGAGCTGTCTCAATGTTGGGAAAGGATACTCTCGAGCAACCCCGGAAATCGCTCGGCCAACACATCGGCCCGTAACGAGTTCATATGGGTCGTGCCAACGCTGCGCGTATGCACCAGCCCGGCATCACGTAAAACCCGGAAGTGGTGGGACATGCTGGACTTCGGACGCCCGCCGTCCAGCTCGCCACAACTGGCTTCTTCCACCCCGGCCAGGCAACGCACGATGTCCAGGCGCACGGGGTCACTCAACGCATAGAGCAGGCGTTCGAGGGTCAGGTCTTCGGGGGAGGGGTGTTTGAAGGCTCGCATGGCGCGAATGATAACAGGGCTGGCATTGATTACCATAGTTCGATTAAGATCGAACTATCGAATCAGACGTAACCCTCGTTTCAGGAGCATTACCATGGCTGCATTGTTCGAACCCTTTACGCTCAAAGACGTTACGTTGCGCAATCGCATCGCTATCCCGCCGATGTGCCAGTACATGGCCGAAGACGGCATGGTCAATGACTGGCATCACGTCCATCTCGCCAGCCTGGCCCGTGGTGGCGCCGGCCTGGTGGTGGTAGAAGCGACCGCCGTGGCCCCTGAAGGCCGGATCACCCCCGGTTGTACCGGCATCTGGAGCGATGCCCATGCGCAAGCCTTCGTACCCATGGTGCAAGCGATCAAGGCAGCAGGCTCGGTGCCCGGTATCCAGATCGCCCACGCCGGGCGCAAGGCCAGCGCCAACCGTCCATGGGAAGGTGATGACCATATCCCCGCCGACGACGCCCGTGGCTGGCAAACCCTGGCACCCTCGGCGATCGCGTTTGGTGCGAACCTGCCGAAAGTCCCCCAGGCCATGACCCTGGAAGACATCGCCCGTGTGCAGCAGGATTTCGTCGATGCCGCGCGCCGTGCCCGCGACGCGGGCTTTGAGTGGATCGAACTGCATTTCGCCCACGGTTACCTGGGCCAGAGCTTTTTCTCCGAGCACTCCAACCAGCGCACCGATGCCTACGGTGGCAGCTTCGACAACCGCAGCCGTTTCCTGCTGGAAACCCTCGCCGCCGTGCGTGAAGTCTGGCCGGAAAACCTGCCGCTGACCGCGCGTTTCGGCGTTATCGAATATGACGGGCGCGACGAACAGACTCTGGAGGAATCCATTGAACTGGCCCGTCGCTTCAAGGACGGCGGTTTGGATTTGTTGAGCGTGAGCGTTGGCTTCACCATCCCCGACACCAATATCCCTTGGGGCCCGGCGTTCATGGGGCCTATTGCCGAGCGTGTGCGTCGCGAAGCCGGTCTGCCGGTCACGTCGGCCTGGGGTTTCGGCACGCCGCAACTGGCCGAAGGGGCACTGCAGGCCGGTCATCTGGACCTGGTTTCCGTGGGCCGCGCACACCTGGCCGACCCGCACTGGGCGTACTTCGCCGCCAAGGAACTGGGCGTGGACAAGGCCTCCTGGACCCTGCCGGCGCCTTATGCGCATTGGCTTGAGCGCTATCGCTGAGGCACACGACGCTATCGCAGGCAAGCCAGCTCCCACCTTGAGCGCATTCCAACCCGGTCAAGTGTGGGAGCGGGCTTGCCCGCGATAGCGGTGGTTCAGGCGCTACTTTTCCGCCAGGTACACACAGCTATCGCAGACAAGCCAGCGCCCATTGGATCTTGTTCCACCCCGGCCGAGCCGTCGCAGTTTCTGCGACGGCTTTTTTGTGGGCCATGGAAAGTACAATCTTCCATCTGGAACGTGCATTTTGCGCTGCGACCAAGCGCCACATACTGGTCGCGTCATTACGAACGTTCCCGGTTGTTTTACTCTGCCTTTGGCTTGAACAGGGCGCAGGCGCACCAGGAATGGGGATATCCAATAATAAAGAGACAACCCATGAAAAAGCCAAACCCTCTGCTGGAAGACCTCAAGTCAGTCCTGCCGATCATTGCTGCCAATGCCTTCGCCGCCGAGCAAGACCGTAGCGTGCCAGCCGAGAACATCGCGCTGCTCAAGGGCATCGGCATGCACCGGGCGTTTCTGCCGAAAAAGTACGGCGGCATGGAAATCTCCCTGCCGCAATTTGCCCAGTGCATCGCCCTGTTGGCGGGCTCGTGCGCAAGTACCGCTTGGGCCATGAGCCTGCTGTGTACTCACAGCCATCAGATGGCAATGTTTCCGTCAAAGCTGCAGGACGAGGTCTGGGGCACCGATCCGGACGCCACCGCCAGCAGCAGCATCGCGCCTTTCGGGCGTACCGAAGAAGTGCCCGGTGGCGTGACCTTCAGCGGTGAGATGGGCTGGAGCTCAGGCTGCGATCATGCCGAATGGGCGATCATGGGCTTTCGCCGCAAAAACACCGAAGGCACCCAGGATTATTGCTTCGCCGTGCTGCCGCGCAGTGACTACACGATTCGTGACGACTGGTTTGCCGTGGGCATGCGCGGCAGTGGCAGCAAGACCTTGATCGTCGACCAGGCCTTCGTTCCCGAGCACCGCATCCAGAAGGCCAAGGACATGATGGAAGGCAAGTCGGCGGGCTTTGGCTTGTACCCCGACAGCAAGATTTTCTTCGCGCCGTACCGTCCGTATTTTGCCAGTGGTTTCTCCACCGTCAGCCTGGGGATTGCCGAGCGCATGCTCGACGTCTTCCGCGAAAAAACCAAAAACCGTGTACGGGCCTACACCGGTGCGGCAGTCGGCGCTGCGACGCCAGCGCTGATGCGCCTGGCCGAGTCCACTCACCAAGTGGCTGCCGCACGGGCGTTGCTGGAAAAGAGCTGGGATGAGATCGCCGAGCACAGCGAGCGCCATGAATACCCCAGTCGCGGCACCCTGGCGTTCTGGCGGACCAACCAGGGCTACGCCACCAAAATGTGCATCCAGGCGGTGGATCGCTTGATGGAAGCGGCGGGCGGCGGCGCCTGGTTTGAAACCAACGAGCTGCAACGTCTGTTCCGCGACGCTCACCTCACTGGGGCGCATGCCTATACCGACTACGACGTTTGCGCACAGATCCTGGGGCGTGAACTGATGGGCCTGGAGCCGGACCCGGCAATGGTCTGACCCACCACTCTTTACCTATAAGAACAATCAGGGCAGGGCCATCGGCCTGCCCGGGAGTCTTGCATGTCTACTGAAAATCCAAGCAGCGCAGTCGATACCCGCGCATTTCGCCGCGCCCTGGGCAATTTCGCCACCGGTGTCACGGTGGTGACCGCAGCTGATGCCCACGGGCGCAAGGTCGGGGTGACTGCCAACAGCTTCAACTCGGTGTCCCTGGACCCACCGCTGATCCTGTGGAGCATCGACAAGCGCTCGACCAGCCATGAAGTGTTCGAGACAGCCAGCCACTTTGCGGTGAACGTTTTGGCCGCCGATCAGATCGACCTGTCCAACAACTTTGCCCGGCCCAAGGAGGACCGGTTTGCCGAAGTCGAGTACCAGGCCGGCGAGGGTGGGGCACCGATTCTGGCCGACTGTTCGGCACGTTTTGAGTGTGAGAAGTACCAGCAGGTAGATGGGGGTGACCACTGGATCATGATTGGCAAAGTGGTCGCGTTCGACGACTGCGGTCGTTCGCCGTTGCTGTATCACCAGGGCGCCTATTCCATGGTGTTGCCGCACACTCGCATGACCAAACGCGAGGACGGCCAGCCACCGAGCAGCCATTTCCAGGGCCGCCTGAGCCATAACCTTTATTACCTGATGACCCAGGCGCTGCGGGCTTATCAGTCCAGCTACCAGCCCCGCCAGCTGTCCACCGGCCTGCGCACCAGTGAGGCGCGGATGCTGATGGTGCTGGAGAACGACGCAGGCCTGAGCCTGGCCCAGTTGCAACGCGAAGTAGCAATGCCAGCGCGGGAGATTGAAGAGGCGGTCAACAACCTCAAGCGCAAGGCCTTGGTACGCGACGATCAGGATCGGGTCAAACTCACCACCAAGGGCGTCGATGAAACCGAGTCGTTGTGGACCATCGCCCGTGAGCAGCAAGACAAGGTCTTCAGCCAATTCAGCGATGAGCAGTTGGAGACCTTCAAGACCGTGCTCAAGGCGGTGATCCAGCATTGATAATGACGATAACGTCGTAGCCTATCCCCTGTAGGAGCGGGCTTGCCCGCGATAGCGGTGGGTCAGTCGATATTTCTGTGACTGGTACACCACAATCGCGGGCAAGCCCACACACACACAGGGGATATGCGCGTGGCCGGCTAGTTGTCGCCGCGATCAGATAAAGTCGAACAGCACCTGGGCAGGCAACCGGGATTTTGCCAGGCGCGCGTTGAAGTCTTCGGTGCTGCGATATCCCAGGCTCACCACAACTGAACTGGTAAACCCGCGCTCACGCAGGCCCAGTTCGGTATCCAGCAGCTTGCTGTCAAAACCTTCCATGGGCGTTGCATCAAGGTCCAGCGCTGCAGCCCCTAGCAACAGGGTGCCCAGGGCCAGATACGTTTGTTTCTCCATCCAGTGCTGGACGTCCTTGAGGTCATAGCGATGCAAGTTGACAAAATTGCGTCGCCCTCTGTCCTGGCCTGCCTTGGCTTGCTCGTCGTGAAAGCGTCCATCGCTGGCCTCTTGACTGAGCAGGGCCTGCAGGTACTCCTCGGTCATCTGGGTTCGGGTACACAGCACCAGCACATGGGAGGCGTCGAGGACTTTTGCCTGGTTGAAGCCAAAGGCACCTTCCACACTTTTGGCAATGCGTGCTTTGGCGTGCTCACTGTCAGCGACCACAAAGTGCCAGGGTTGCGAGTTGACCGATGAGGGACTGTTGCGCAGTTGTTCCAGCAACGGTTCCAGGGTGGTTTTGGGAATCTTGCGTGAAGCATCGAAGAGTTTGGCGGTGTAACGGCGTTTGGAAAGTGTGACCATGTCCATCATTGAATCCCCATTCTTGGTTAATAAAGCCGCTGGTGTGTTGCCGCAGGTACGCGGGTCGGATGTCCGATCCATCCCTAGGGTGCGGGGATGGACGGGGGCCGTTTTTTCAGAATTCGTCACATGTATCGAATGACACGCCTGTTCAGGCCAGTGGCGCCAACCAGTCACGCAAGGTTTCAGGGTGTCTTGCCAACCAGTCGCTCGCGGCTTCGTCAGCCGACTGTTCGCCGCGATTGAAGGCGTCGTCGAGCTCGGCAACGATGGCGTTCGACAGGCGAATGTTGTCCAGCACCTGGATCTCGGCGGTTGTCAGCAGCGCCAGGCGATCCTCGCGAGCCAGCAGCACGGCGCGGTCGATGCTGCCGAGCAAACCCTTGGGGTCGTTGAGGTCGCGGATGCGATAGCGGTGATGCAGGAACTGTGGATGCCATAGCGGGACGATGCCCCATCGCTGCTGGCGGTACAGGGCTTCAAAGGCCTCAATGCAGTCATCCTGGGTGCCTGTACGAAACTGGTACCCGGCGCGGGTCAAGCCGTACTCGTCCATGATCTTCAGCGAAAACCGAGTAATCCCGGCCCCCGGGCCAATGCCCTGGATCAGCGGGTTCATCCGGGCGCGCACGGCGGGTTTGAGCAGGTCCTCGATGGAGGCCACCTCATGCTCGTTCACGTAGTCAGGCACACCCCACAATGCATAGGGCTGGTAATGCAGACCCAGCTCACGGGTGGGCGTCACCGCGTCGATCGTCTGCTTGTAGATCCCGTGGCTGAACGGAATCCAGGCCGAGGCAATCATGTCGATCGTGCCTTCGCGTAGTCGCTTGAAGTTGTCCTCGTGCAGGGCATATTGGCGCTCCACGGTCAGGCCCATGTGTTGCATGACCTGGGCGACTACCGCAGCGGTGGCGCGGTGGAACGACAGGTCGGTGACACCCAGCCGTACAAGCCGTGAGCCGTTGGCGATGTTGGCCCGGGCGAAGTCTTGATGGGTCACAGGCAGTTTTTTACCCGGACGCCTTGGTGTGGTTTTACCCATGGTTGTTCCTTCACGGTGATTGAGCGGCGTAGGACGCCAATAGGACAGATCCAGTGCCTAGCGCGTGGGCGCCGGCGCGGCATCAATCTTCACCCGCAGCAGGCTGTAGGGTTTCTGGCGCAGATCCTTGCCAGCGTGAAAGATCCCCTGGCGATGCAGTTGGTTGGCCATGAAGTACAGGTAGCCATCCGGGCCGATGGACAGGGTGTCGGGCCAAAGCACTTGTGGGTCGTGGACGATGGTTTGCCACTGCCCGTCCGCCAGGCGTTTGCGCACGCTGTTGTGTTCGTAGTCGCCGGCATACACGGCGCCGACGGCGTCGGCTTCGAGGCCATCGGAGGCGCCTTTTTCCCCAAGGTCCTTGACCGCCATATCGAGCCGCGCTTCGCTGACCGAGGGATCACGCAGCAGTGCGGTCGGTACCGAGTACAGATGGCGGCTGGACAGCGGGCAGAAGTACAACGTCTGGCCGTCTGCCGACAGGGCGATGCCATCGGACGCAACCGCAAACGGCCGGGTGCTGCCGTCGGCGTTGCGCACCTGCAAGACCTGGCCTTCGACCTTGGGCACGAAGCTTGGGTCTACCGAGGTCGACGTGGCGCCACTGAGTCGGCGTATGGCGGTGCCGCTGGCAATGTCCATGATAATGATCGCCCCGGGGCCGCTGAGGGAGGAGTCGGTGATGTAGATCACCCCCTCATCGCCGACCCGAAAGTCAAAGCGCATATCGTTGACGTAGGTGCTGGGCAGCATCACGTTTTTCGGGAATACCAGGGTCTTGACCACTTGATTGGTGGCCAGATCCACGGCCACCAGTTTGGCACCGCCCGGCGTTGGTGATGCGAAGCCGGGGGCGGCGGTATCCAATAGCCAGATACGCCCGCGACCATCGGCCACCACACTTTGCACGCTGATAAAACCCTTGGCCGGGTCCTTCGGATCGGCCTGGTTCATCGCCATGTCAGGGTAGGGCACAACCTTGCCATCGCGCAGTTCAGCGACGGTAAACGGCACGGCATCGCCCCAGCGTGGAAAGTTGACAAAAATCCGCCCGTTTTCGGTAACGCTGACGCCGGTGGGCATGGCGTCGTGGAAGGCGAACACCTGCTCGATGGCGCCAATGGTTTGCTCACTGGGCAACGGCTGGCTCTGGGCGGCATGGCTGTTGCTGGCAATCGTCAAGGCAAGGATCGACCAGATAAAGGGATGCTTGAGGTGCATGAAGAACTCCGGAAATAAGCAGGCAAAGGCGCGTTGCGACTTATGTTGTGCGTTCCCGGTGTATGGAAAAACCCACCAATGGCGCTAACAGTTTCATCGCAATCGAGAAAGTGCAGGGTGTTTGAGCCTTGATTTGCGCCGGTTCACTGTAAATCTGCGGTTGCACGCACTAATGTTGGCCAGCCAACAGTCAATAAACAGTTTGCTGAATAACCGTGTGTGGCATGCCTATTGGTCTGTCGCAAAGTGAGGACTCATGGGGGGTTCAATCTTGGCGTAACTCGTGCAACGGAGTGCGCCTGGCTATATAAATAGCGCATCCACATCGCGCTGAACGCGGCTTGACGCCGGCGCAGGCGATGGCATGAGCATTATTCGGGCAACCAATAAGGGCGTATTTTCATGAGTGAAACCGAACGCGGACAGGCGACAAAGGCCATCCGCAACGCCGATGTGCTGATCATCGGCGGGGGCCTGAGCGGCACCATGCTGGCTGTGCAGTTGCTGCGCTTGCCTGGCACACGGCAGATCCTGGTGATTGAGCCGCGCGCGGAGCTGGGGCGGGGCGAAGCCTATAGCGCGGTGGAGCTGGGGCACACCCTTAATGGCAATGCCGCGCGCATGAGCGTGGACCCGGACAACCCCGATGACTTGACCCACTGGTTGACCGACTACATCGCTGCTGGCGGTTGGCCGGAATCGGACCAGCAACATGTGCCTGTCAGCGAGCTGTTCCCACCCCGAGGGATCTTTGGCCTGTACACGCAACAGCGCCTGGCGCAGGCCCGGGCGCGGTCGACGTCGACGCTGGAACATGTTCGCGCCGAAGTGATCGACCTGCAGGTGGCCCCGAGCGGTGTACACCTGACCCTGGATGATGGCCAACAACTGCAGGGTGCCCAGGCGGTACTGGCCACCGGCATGTTCCCGGCGGCGCGCACACCACAAACCCAATCCAGCGGCTTGAATGCGGCGGCGGTCGACCCGTGGGATGTGCACGCCATGACGCAACTGGACCCACAATCCACGGTGCTGATCATCGGCTCCGGCTTGACCATGGTCGATGCGGTGGTGTCCCTGGAGCTGGCCGGTCATCGTGGGCCGATCGAGATTTTTTCGCGCCATGGCCTGTTGCCTCATGTGCGTCGGCAACCACCGGCCTGGGCGGACTTTCTCGCTGAAGATCACAGCCTGCGCAGCCCGCTGCAGTTAATGCGTGCAGTGCGCCGCCAATGCCAGAGCGCCCTGGCACTGGGTATCGACTGGCAAGCACCACTGGATACTGTGCGCGCCCATATCGGTCGTTTATGGAGCCAGGCCAGCGAACGCCAGAAACGCCAGTTCGTGCGCCACGTTCGGCCCTGGTGGGAGAGCCATCACCATCGCTCGCCGCCGCTGAGCGCCGAGTTGGTGGCACGGCTGCATGGGGAAGGGCGCCTGCGTATCCAGGCAGCATCGTTCCAGGGCGTGGAACCGACAGTGAACGGCGAAGTGACTCTGCGCCTGCGCCGTCGGGGTGAACAGCACACCACCCAGGTCAGTGGGGCGGCGTTGATCAACTCCAGCGGGATCGAATACGACTGGCGCCGCGTGGCCCGCCCGTTGCCCCAGCAACTGTTGGCGCGAGGCTTGATCCAGCCCGGGCCGCTGGCGCTGGGGATTGCGGCCGATACATCGGGCGCGGTGCTGGACGCGCAGGGTGTGGCCAGTGCACGACTCTTTGCCATGGGCCCACCGCTGCGCGGCATGTGGTGGGAGAGCACGGCGGTGACGGATGTGGCGCTGCAAGCTAAGGCGTTGGCATCAACGTTAACGCAACTCTAAATGTGGGAGCTGTGTTTATTTTGGGTTCGCATCCATTTTTACGAAACCGGGCTTGAGTCCGAACACTTCCACACCCTGCGCAGTGGACTGGCCGGTGGTGACCGTTATCCGTTCCACCGGCTTGTCCATCGCCGCCCGGTACTCCACGCTCATAGCCCCGGCATCCCGGCGGATCGCCTGCGCCGGGACGATGATCGCCTGGTCGTTGTTGTAGGTCACGATGGTCAGGCGCGCGCTCATGCCCAGGCGAACCCGTTGTAGTTGTTGCTCGGTCAATTTGGGAATGGACAAGGTCACCGGGAATTGCGCGCTGCCCTGGCTGTCATTGGCGATTGCCAGGCCGCTGACCACGCTGACCGAACCGCTCAGGCGCTCGCCGTCAAACCCGTCGCCCATGACTTCCACCGGCTGGCCCTGATGCAGTTGGTTGATATCCAGTTCCGAGACTTTGGCCACGATTTTCAGGCGTTCGATATTGGCCAGCCCGAACAGCACCTGGCCCTGGCCGACCTTGCTTCCCGCCTGCACCGGTGCGTTGCTGCTTGCGCCGCCCTGCGCGGTGTTGCTGCCCGGTGGGGGCACGACAATCCCGGAAAACGGGGCCTTGACCTCCCGGCCTTCGAGCAGCTTACTCAGGGCCTCGTACTTGACCGTGGCGTTGGTCAACTCCATGTCCGCAATCTGACGGTACTCACCCTTACCCTGGTCCAGGGCTTGTTGCAGTTCACTGCGGGCGGCCGTCAGATCCAGCTGTTGCTGTTGGGCCTGTTGCTTGAGGTCGTCCAATTCGTTGCGCGGGATGATGCCGCGCTTGAACAGGTTCTCGCTTTCAGCCAGTTTGCGCTGTGTGTTGTCGGCGCTCATTTGCGAGGTGCGCAGGCTGCGTCGGGCGCGGCTGACGGTTGGGCTGGCGTCCCAGTCCTGCATTTCCTGCACGGTACGCCGGGCCTTGAGCTGAGCGGAGAGGGCTTCACGCAGTTGCACTTCAAGGGTGGCGGGGTCCATGCGCAACAGGACCTGGCCGGCTTCGACCCGCTGGCCCTGTTCCACCAGGTTGGCTTGCACGTTGCCGTCGAAGGGGGCGGTGAGGGTAATGGTGGTGTCGGGTTCGATCCTGCCGACCAGGCCGATCTGGTGTACCAGGGCGTCATTTTTTACCTCCAGCCATTGCTCGGCGGTGCCGGCCTGGTCGGCGGCAGGTGTTGGGCGGCTGAGCAGCGCAAACCCGCCAGCGCCCAGCAGTATCAGCAGTCCTGCGCCCAGTAGGGCTTTTTTAGTAGTCATTGAGGGCGATTTCCCAACTTTCCAAGGTCATGCCCAGCGTCAGGTCGAGCTGGGTCTGGGCATTCAAATAAGCAATCAGGGCATTGAGGCGCGAGTTTTCGGCGCTGCGCAAGTCAGCTTCGAAACTCAACACCTGGAAGTTGGTGGAGCGCCCGGCGCCAAGTTTGTCCCGCTCGATCTCGATCTTGCGCCGGGACAGTTCCACGGCGCGCTGGGCAATTTCATACTGGCGCCAACGGGTGCCCAGGTCGCGCACCACGTTATTGACGCTGCGCTCCAATTCCTGGCGTGCATCGGTGATCAAGATGGCCTGGTTCTCCACATCGACCCGCGCGCGGACTTCGGCCTGCCGGGTGCTGATATCGCCGATGGGAATGCGCACCTGGACACCGGCATAACTGTCCCAGCGCCGATTGCTGGTACTGCCCGCATCGTTATCGGTGTTGGCGCGGATCTGATTGGCGCCGCCCACCAGGTCGACCTGCCAGCGCCCGGAATCCTTGGCCAGCACCAGATTGAGGTCGGCCTGTTGGCTGCCCAGCAGGGCCGATAGGTATTCGGGCTGCTGGCTCTGCGCCAGGTTGAAAGCTTCGCGTTTGTCGATGTCCATGGGCGATGCTTCGAGGGCTTCAGTGGCACGGATCGGTGTGGCCAGGTCCAGGGCCAGTAGGCGCAGCAACGACAGGCGACTCATATCCAACTGGTTCTGGGCTTCCTCGACCCCCAGTTGCTGCGAGGCAATGTCGGCTTCGGTCTGGACGATTTCGAACTCGGCCATGCGCCCGGCATTGATCAAGGCCTTGTTGACTTCCAGCAGGGTATTGGAACGCTTGAGCGCTTCCTGAGCGATGTTCAGTTGCTCCTGGGCACGTAGCAATTCGCGGTAGGTGGCGATGATCTGGCTGATGGTCTGCGCGACGTTGGCCTTGAGGTTCAAGCGGTTGGCCTGCTCGGAAAGGCGCGACAAGCGCAGTGGTGCGGTGGTGGCGTCCCAACCGGCACCGCGCATCAGCGGTTGGATGATGGCCAGGTCCAGGCCGTCGCTGCGGTAGCGCCCGGCGCGGTTGGCGTTGTTCAGTTGCTGGGTCCAGCCCATGCTCAGCCGGGTGCCGTATTCGCCAAGCAAGCTGGTGGTGGGCGCCAGGTTGGCGTTACGGGCACGGTCGTCGCTGCCTTGGGTGGTGCGGTAGGCACTGTTGAGCACCAGCTTGGGGTTGAAGGCATCTTCGGCCACCCGCAGGTCGAATTTCTGCGCCACCCGTTGCAGGTACGCGCTGCGAATCGCCGGGTTGTTGCGCAGGCCCAGGTACACCGCGTCGCCCAGGGTCAGGCTGGTGAGTTGGGCATTGAGCGAGACACTGCGCTCATAGCCGCTGCGTGTGGTGGTCGGCGCCGAAGGGCGGATCACGATATCGGCCGCCACACACGGCACGCTTACCAGGGCGATCAGCAACAGCAGGGGATTATTCATCGCGCAGTGCCTCCACCGGCTGCAAGCGTGACGCCGAAACGGCCGGGTAAATGCCGAAAAACAACCCCACCAGCAACGTACTGCCCACCCCCAGGGGCAGGGCCGACACGGCCAGGGAAAACTGCCACCCCGACAGCCAGGCGTAGAGATAGGCAGCACTCATGCCCAGTACCGCGCCACACAGCGCGCCGACGGCAGTGAGGGTGACGGCTTCGAGCAGGAACAGGTTGCGGATGTCTCGCTGGCGAGCGCCCAGGGCCATGCGGATCCCGATTTCCCGGCGGCGCTCCGAGACATTCATCAGCATCACATTCATCACGCCGACCCCTCCGCCTACCAGAGAGATGGCGCCCAGGGCCAGCAATAGATAGGCGAACGTGCGACTTTGGCGGGTCATGCCATCGATCATTTGCTGCGGGATCTGGATCTCGACGGTGTGGTCAGTGAGTTGCGCGCTCAAGGCGTTGGTGGCATCGGCGGCGATGCGCTCCATGTCCTGGCCGGCAGCTGCGCGCAGGATCACGCTGCCAATCTGCGGCGCAGAATAGATACGGCGCATGCCAGGCGCCGGGATAAACAGTGATTCGTTGGTTTGCACTGGAATCAGCATTGATCGCGGCTGGTTCTGCAGGATGCCGATGATCAGGAATAGATAGTCGTTGACCCGCACCCGGTCGCCTAGGCGCAGCGGGTCGCCGGGTGTACTCAACGCCTGGGCGATCTGGTCGCCGACCACTGCGTAGGTTTCGCCGTTATCGAACTCGGACAGGAAGCGGCCTTCGCGCAGTGCCAGGCGCATGGCCTCCTTAAGGCCCGGGGTGCTGCCAATCAGGCCGGCGTTGGTGGTGCGACCATGAAACACGACCGGCCCGCTGAACGAGGTAATCGCGCCGATATGGACGATGCCCGGCACCGCCTGGCGCACGGCTTGCAGGTTAAGGCTGGTAGGCATGTGCGCAGTGCTGTTGCCCTTGGGCGGGAACTGCGCCACCAGGGTGTCGGTGCCCATGTCCTTGAAAATCATCGCCGCATCTTCGGCGGCGTTATGCCCGATATTGATCAGCGCGACCACCGATGAACTGCCGATGACGATCCCCAACAAGGCCAGGATGGAGCGCTTGCCCAGGGTTCGCAGGCTGACAAATGCTTCATGCAGCAACTGGCTCAGGCTCTGTTCGACCCGCAGGCTCATACGCACTCTGCCTCATGGACCACGCCGTTGCGTACCAGGATCTGGCGATTCAGGCGTTCGGCGATATGCGCATCATGGGTGACGATGATCAACGTCACGCCTTGCTCGCGGTTCAGGGCCAGCAGCAGATCCATGATCTCCTGGGCGGTGTGGCTGTCGAGGTTGCCGGTGGGTTCGTCGGCCAGAATCACCGCCGGCGCGCCCACCAACGCCCGGGCAATCGCCACCCGCTGGCGCTGGCCGCCGGAGAGGTCGGCGGGGCGATGATGGGCCCGTTCGGCCAGGCCTACCTGTTCCAGCATATGCAGGGCCCGCGCTACCGATTCCTGGCGCGATACACCGCGATAACCCAGGGGCAGGGCAACATTGTCCAGGGCGCTGAGGCGCGGTAGCAGGTTGAAACTCTGGAATACAAAGCCGATCTGCTGGTTGCGGATCGCGGCCAGTTGGTCCGGTGTCGCGTTGAAAATGTCATGGCCGGCGAAGCGATAGGCGCCGCAGTCCGGTAGGTCCAGCAGGCCGAGGATATTGAGCAGGGTACTTTTGCCGGAGCCGGATGCGCCGAGGATGCCGCAGCTGTCGCCACGGGCGATGGACAGGCTGACGTCGTTGAGAATGGCCAGGTGCTGCCCAGCCAATTGATAGCTTTTACCGATGCCTTGCAGGGAAATAAAGCCTGGGAGCGTTGGGGTATCTGTCATCATGACTACGCCTTGCGCTTCGGCAATCCTGCTTGCCCCCTGAAAATACTTGTAACATGTTCAGGGCCTGCTTTGCGGCTGCCAACAGCTGGTTTTTATTCTTTTTTTAAAAACATTGTTTGAATAGTAACTGCGATCCGGCGGGTTCGCCAGCCACAGAGATAGAGCCGTTTTTCTGGGAATAGAGCCGATACCGGCGCCTGGAAAACGCCCGGGCCAACCCTGGGGCGAACGTTTTCGGCGAGACTCACCACGCGTTTGGATAGTATTGCGCACTGTCACTACTTGCTTTCGTGCACCTGCCCCGGTATAAAAAATCAAATTTTTTTTTAAAACATATTTCCTCCGTGGAACTTATATGGTCGCGAAGAAACTCAGCGCTCCAAATGTAACCAAGACTCGACTGCTGGATGCGACAGAGGCTCTCTTCATCAAATACGGCTACGACGCCGTGTTGTTGCGGCAAATCACCGAGAAGGCTCAGGTCAATCTCGCCGCGGTCAATTATCACTTCGGGGACAAGGATTCCCTGATGAAGACGCTATTGATGCAACGCCTGGAGCCGCTCAACGAGCAGCGCCTGGAACTGCTCGCCCGCTGCGAAGCAGAGTCTGACGGCCCGCTCGATTGCGATACCTTGCTCGGCGTTTTGTTCGCCCCGGCCATGGGCCTGGAGCGCAGCGATCCGGCCAGCGGCGAAGGGCGCTCCTTCATCCGCTTCCTGGGTCGGGTCTACAGCGACACGTCGCCGTTTATCCAGGAGTACCTCAAGGTGCATTACCAACCGGTGTTCCAGCGCTTCTTCGAAGCCTTCGCCCTGGCGTTGCCCGACCTGCCGCGCAATGAGCTGGGAGTGCGTCTGCAATTTGCCCTCAAGGCGATTTCCGGGGTGATGGCTGGCACCGAACTGCGCCTTTTGATGAACTCCATGAGCCTGGGACGCCCGGCCACCGACGCGGAAGTCATGGCCAAGCTGATCACCCTGGTCTCGGCGGCCATTCGTGTGCCGCAGCAAAGCCCGGAAGCGGAAACCGCGCTGGCGCGGGTACTTGATACCCAGCGTGCGATTCGTGGACAGTCTGCGCTGCCGACCGGCAGCAAAGTCGCGGGCTGAACCCATCGCACGGATCAAATGGATTAGGCCCCACTACCTCTCGTGGCGAGCGGGCTTGCCGGAACGCCGTATCGCCCGCGTTGGGGTGCGAAGCAGCCCCAAAAACAGTCTCCGTGCAATACTGGTACACCCCATTCGTCCTCCATTGGGGGCGCTACGCGCCCCAACGCGGGGCAAGCCCGCTCGCCACACAAATACGGCCATCTAAGTAAAATATAGTTGTTTAAAATCAATAACTTATTTTATTTTTGATAAGGGTGTAGGCGACTCGGCTTCACCGCCATATCGAGTCGGCTCTATCGCCTGCGCTAGGCTCAACAGGTGCTCGCACAAGTTTGGCGGTGTCGTTCTGATCAAATTACGCGCAAAAAAAAGCCCGCTGGGGCGGCGGGCTTGATATGCAACATTTGTAACGGATGAGGCTTCACCTTACGGTTGTGAATGTGAATAAAACGTGAAAAAAATGTAAGAAAAAATGTAGGCAAAGTTTATCTGTAATACGGCTTTGACCACTCGTCGCTACTGTCAACTTTGACAGCTAGACGCTGGAGCTCCTCGAGCGTTTGATTTCTCCAGTGGCGTGTTCCTTGCGCGCCTTACACCTGGAGAGAAATCATGCCTAGAAAACGAGCCGCTCCCCATCTGAACGTGGAGGCACAGGAAGATCCCGAGGTAGCCCAAGGGACATCCCTCCAAACATCCGAAGGCGCTGATAGCGAACCTTCACTCTCTCCAGATGAACCGCCTCGGGTGGTGGAAGATCTTGACTCACCCTACACCTCGCCTGCACAGGTGGTCCCCGTTGAAGGGGCGGCCTACGGTGTGGGTATCCGCCATCTGGAAGAAGGCCTTACTTATGTCTTCGAGCGTTGGGACCAGATCAATGTGGGGGACACCTATCGGATCTACATGGCGGGGATAGTCTTGGCGGAGGCTGAGGTGACGTCAGAAAACTTAGGCGACAGCCGGTTTTTTGTAACCGTTCCCAGGGAGCATGTGCCGCTGGGCTGGGTGTCGGATGTATTTGGAGAAGTCGAAAGGATTGGTAGCGGACGGCTCAGCACATCCGCGCCCCAGCGTGTGTTTACCAAGGATACCCGACCAGGTGGTGCCGATGAGCGGCCCCATGAGAGTTGGCACTCCAAGTTGCTACTGACGCTATCGGATGTCCTTATTGACTCTGTTGTGGCGGCCCGTGGCATTACCGCCACGATCAAGCATTGGGAACATATGCGGGTCAACGACTTGGTCATGTTCTACTGGGGGGCGCACAGGTTTGATGTTCCGCCGATCACCGAGGACCAGGTAGGACAGGATCTGGTAATTCACATCAATCGAGATTTTTTGCACTGGGCCGACACTGGGCACTTTGTCGTGCAGTTCTATTTGTTCGATGAGGTGCGCAATCGTTCTGGCGAGTTGCAGCCATGGTGCAAGCCGGTACCAGTGGTAGTGGACCTGAAACTTACATTGCTGGCAGAGCCCATCATCATCGAAGCCGATGAGCCAACGATGGTACTGGATGCCGACGCGCTTGGCAGAGCACCGGCGACTGCCGAAGTCGCGGTTTTGCGCGGCGGGCCTTTTAATATTGGCGATTTCATTGTGCTGACGGTCCAGGGTACGACGGTTGACGGCGAGTACGTCCACTTGACCATGCGTCAGGAAGTCCTTCGTCTGAATGTATTCCTTGAGTTCCCGATACATAACGAATTTGTCAGATCGCTGATCCAGAGCACCATCTCTGTGTCGTATGTTCGGGAACGAGTCGGGGAGGATGACCTACCCTCCAGAACGTCCACCTATACGGTGGCCGGGGTTCGTTTTGAGTTGCCCAAACCCTCGGTTGACCAGGCACACGGGCCGTCAATCCCGGCGGATTTACCTTATATCACCACGCGGATGCCAGATTACCAACCGCCAGGCAATGCCGGGGACGCGCTGAAAGTCGAGATCTCTGCCCACTATCCGGACGGCAGTATTGAGCGCCGGTCAAGCTCACGTGTAGCGGGTAATCATCCACGGCTGCGGGATTTCCTTAATCCGGATTACTCCATTTTCGAAGGGCTGCGTGATACCAATATTCACTATGTTGTATCTGATGCTGCGGGAAGCCGTGAGTCGGATCGCTTGTGGGTGCAGATTGGCCGCCCTCCAAGAGACTTGCGCGCCCCGATCATTCAAGAGGCCGTCAATGGCAACATCGACCCTGCGCATCTTGGCAGTGTCGGCACCCTTGAATTGCAGGATGAGTTCAAATCCGGGGACATCGTCATTGTTGAATTTATCGGTTCGCTGACGGGTAGAGAAACTGTTGAATACATTGTGGGCGTGGCAAGCAATCCATTTATTGCTGATGTCGCCCGGCGGTTGTTTCTCGATAATCTCGACGGCACGCTCACTGTCAGTTACTTGCGTCAGCGATTCGACGTCATTCAGTACTCTGAGGCGGTGGTGGTCACGATAGGCACCGCCCTTGGAGAGTTGTTCCTGCCTCAAGTGCTGGAAGCAACAACAGGACCGGACGAACTGGACCCGGCATTGGTCTGGCCAAATGGCGCAACGGTGCGGGTGCGTTATGAGTTCATCAAGCCCACCGACAAAGTTCAAATGTGCTGGCAAGGTCTTCCTGGGCTAGGGAGTCACTTTGAGTTGGTGGAAAACCAGAGTGGGACCTTTATTGACTTCAGGATTCCGACCGCACCTATCGGTTTCAATATCCACCCCAGTGGACGCACCATCCAAGTGTTTTTCAAGGTCATCCGCAACGGCTTTGAAACGCCTTCGCCGGTTCTGATGTTGCACCTTTTACCGCTGGTTCACCCGGCGGGGCCATTGATCGACAGCATTGGCGACAACGCTGTGCTGGAAGTGCCATTGCTCCAGGACTTTGATGAGACCCGTGTCGCCCCCTGGATCTATGCAAGTCAGGGGCAGCGCATGTGGTTGCGCTATGACGGTATCCGCAACAACGGGAATACCTATGTCAACGAAGTTTATCGGGGGCGAGATGTCGATGCGGTAGAGGTCATCAATGGCATCACCAGCGAAACCCCGGTACTGGCTTTGCGTAACTTGCAGGATTGGTCAGAGTTGACGATCCGTTTCTGGGTCACCTTCGACCATAGTGGAGACTTGGCCAATGCCATATTGTTCGAAGTCAGACATCACATGGTCCAACTTGTGGTCAACACGTACCCCCATCCTCGAATCAAAGACTCTGTACCGCTTGACGAGCCAGAGGTGACGATTGATCCGGTGGTTGTGGAAAACAAGTGCCAGGTGCTGGCGAGTTACGAGAACATGAACGTTGGCGGAACGGACCGCATTACCCTGTACTGGATCCTGGCAAGTGGCGTCGTTATTGAAATCGGGACACAGGACGGCCTGGCTGGCGGCACTGTTACCTTTAATATCTCCAATGATGTGCTTGCCCAAAGTGTGAACAGCGTCTTTTCTCTGCAGTACACAACGGAGCTGGGGCGTGGTGGCACGGCTGAGTCGGAGGTGCAAAAGGTCACGGTCGCCACTATCCAGCCAAGTCAATTGCCACGCGCGTTGATCAATGGTGTTGCCCACGGAGGAGCACTGAGACCTTCCAGCATGAGCGGTAATGCCACGCTGGGCATGGCTAAGTGGCGCTTGAGTCGTACCGGGCAGCGTGTCTGGATAACCCTGAGCAGCTCGGGTGTTGCGCCACTGGAGGTCCTGGAGGACTATCCGATCACCTCCATTGAAATGGCCAACGGGCTTGTGAACAAACCCGTATTGCGCAGTTGGCTGCTGAGTCTGCAGAACAATGCAGCGGTCGTGGTGTCGGTGTTTGTGACCTTTGATGGCAGTTCTGATAAGTCCGCAGCCGTTGTATTCCCCACAACTCAGTACACCATCGTACATACCGCGCCGCTTGTCTTCTCGGAAGCGCCGGTCAGTTTGACTGGACGTACTTATCTGATTCCCGGAAATCCCCATGTATTGCCGGCGTTTAATTCGGGTAACTCAATCACCCGCGTCGCCTCGGGAGGTACACCCGGGTATTTCTATTCGTCGAGTAATACCGCAGTTGCAGTCGTGACACAGACGGGGTTCGTGAGCGTGCGGGGCAATGGCTGGGCGACGATCAGTGTTCGCGATAATTCGGTGCCGCCACAAACCAGGAGTTACACGGTATCGGTTGCGGGCGTTGTGCAGTGCTACGGGCTGGGACAAGGGACTTACCCCGATATCATCAATGCGGCCAGCCGCCAGGGGGTACGCCTCGCCAATATCTACGAACTGCGCGACTTGAGCAATGCGTATGGCAGTCAGTGGCCGATGGGGAACGCCTTGTACTGGTCAAGTACCTTCTCGCATAGCTTCCTCTTCTTCAGTTACTACTACGGGAGGAATATAAACAACGGGGGCGAAGCAACAATCAAGCAATGGGTTGGCAGTCAATTCCTGGGGGTAGGGCTCAGGTAGAACCTCTCGAGGAGCCAGAAAGCAATCGCAATAATCGGGGCGGATTTATTTATAGAATAAGTCCGTCCCGCTTCTCCATCTCGGACGTGTTTCTCCTTAAATTCCCCAGCGTCCGGCGTTCTTGGCCAACCGCTCGCGCATCGCCTCTACATTCGCCATCAATTGCAGCGTCAATAACCGATACCCATCCAGTGCGCTGTACACCGGGGTATCCGGCATAGGGTCGCCGCCAGCAATGTGACTTACTCGCTCCAGGCGTTCCGTTATCCCGGATTTCAACGCCCGCGCCATCCCGATCAACTGCACGCGAATCTGCCGATGCTCAGCCTTGAGCGCCAGTTGCATACGGGCCAGTGCCTGCTTATCCCGTGGATCAGGTCGAGTGTTACCGAGAATTTCCAGAGTGCTGATGCACATCCGCAGATGCCGCTGGATCGCATCCAGTTCGGTCATGGAAATCCGCACTTCCTTGGACACCGACGGCATCAGCGAGCGCAGTTGCAGCATCGCTGCATTCAAGCGATTAAGCAGTTTGAGATGCTCATCATCGGTGACCGACTGGCCACTGATGATCCGGCTGTAGATGGCGGCGCAATCACGCAGCGCACTGGCCAGGTTGTAGCGCCAGGAATACACCGCATACAGCGGCAGGGCGAAGGAAAACGCCAGCGCCAGGGCGATGCCGATCAGGATATCCACGGTGCGCCACAGGCCATCGGACAACGGGTTAGCCCCATGGCCTGCAACGATAAACACGGTGATCGCCGACAGCAGCGCGGTGTATCCACCCTTGCCGATGGCGTGGTAGGAAAAGAACCCACACACCACTGACATCAGCAGATAGGTGAGCAGCGGCTGACCCACATACGCCTCTTGCACCACCAGCAACAGGCCGACGCTGGCACCGATCAGCGTGCCATAGGCCCGCTCCACGGCTTTCTTGCCGATATTGCCGTGGTGCTGCAAGCCGCCGATGACCACCAGCATGGTGACCGAGGCCCATTCGCCATGGGGCAGGTTCAGACCGGTGGTGAGCAGGATGGTGGCCAGCAGGCCGATGGACACACGCACGGCGTGGATCAGTTTGGCGTTGCGATAGCGGCGATAGGGATCGAGCAGGGGCCGCAACAGGCGGCGGGCGAAGGGCGGCAGGTTCATCGGGATTAAGAGGGCCTCATCGATAGATGTCATGCAGTCCAATGTGGGAGTGGGCTTGCCCGCTCCCACATTGGAGCAATGTCGAATCTAGAAAATATAGTCGGTGGTCAGGAAGCTCGACGCCCGCTCACGAATGATATCGCTGATCAGCTCTTTGTTGCTGTCCTGGAACTTGGTGGCCACCAGGGTACGTATCGAGAACACCCGCAGCGCGTCATGCACCGACAGGGTGCCCTCGGCCGAGTTCTTGCGACCATTGAACGGGAACGTGTCCGGGCCGCGCTGGCACTGGGCGTTGATATTGATCCGGCCCACCTGATTGGCAAAGGTGTCCACCAGGCGCCCGACTTGCGCCGGGTCGGTGCCGAAAATGCTCAACTGTTGGCCGAAATCCGACTCCAGTACGTAGTCGATCACCGTGTCCAGGTCGCGGTAGGGCACGATGGGCACCACCGGGCCGAACTGCTCCTCGTGGTACACACGCATTTGCGGGTTCACCGGGTACAGCACCGCCGGGTAGAAGAACGAGCCACGGCTGGCACCACCATTGGCGTTCACCACCTTGGCCCCGTGTTGCGCGGCATCGGCCACCAGCCCATTGAGGTAATCCACCTTGCCTACCTCCGGCAGCGGTGTCAGCGACACACCGTCCTCCCAGGGCATGCCCGGCTTGAGGGTGGCGAGCTTCTGGTTGAATTTTTCGATGAAACGGTCGACCACGGCTTCATGCACAAACAGGATTTTCAACGCGGTGCAACGCTGGCCGTTGAACGACAGCGAACCGGTGACAGCCTCATTGACCGCATTCTCCAGATCGACCTCGGGCAGCACGATGCCGGGGTTTTTCGCATCCAGCCCCAGGGCCGCGCGCAGGCGATGGGGGCGCGGGTGCAGCTTCTTCAAATCACTGGCCGCCTTGTTGGTGCCGATAAACGCAAAGATATCCACCTTGCCGCTGGCCATCAGCGCGCTGACAGTCTCGCGGCCGCTGCCATAGATCACATTGATGACCCCGGCCGGGAAGCTGTCGCGAAAGGCCTCCAGCAACGGACGGATCAACAGCACGCCGAGCTTGGCCGGCTTGAACACCACGGTGTTACCCATGATCAGTGCCGGGATCAGCGTGGTGAAGGTTTCGTTGAGCGGGTAGTTGTAGGGGCCCATGCACAGCGCCACGCCCATGGGCACGCGGCGGATTTGCCCCAGGGTGTCCTGTTCCAGCTCGAAGCGGCTGGAGCGGCGGTCCAGTTCCTTGAGGGCATTGATGGTGTCGGTGATGTAGTCACAGGTGCGGTCGAATTCTTTCTGGGAATCCTTGAGGTTCTTGCCGATTTCCCACATCAGCAGTTTCACCACGGCATCGCGCTGTTCGCGCATGCGCCGTAAAAATGCCTCGACGTGCTGGATGCGCTCGACCACGCGCATGGTCGGCCATTGGCCCTGGCCACGATCATAGGCTCGCACCGCTGCATCGAGGGCGAGCAGGGCGGTTTCGGCATCCAGCAGGGGCGTGCTGCCGATAATCACTGGTGTGTCGCCGTCAGCGCCGGCCAACTGGACCGGGCTGCGTACCTGGGCCAACGGGCCGTTCCAGGTGCGCAACTGGCCGTCGACCAGATAGTCGCGCTGTTCGATGGGGGCGGCGAGGCGAAATTGTTCGGGAATGTCGTTGGCGGTGGGAAACAGATTGGCAAGCAGGTGATTGGTGGTCATGTCGCTACCCCTGGAGTGGTTGCACAGCTTGAGTCAGAGATTCCCCCATCCGAGGGCTCTGTTGCAAGGCTTACGCGCATTTCCCTACGCACAGTGGGGCTGTGCCGGGTAAACTACGCGGCTTTCTTGAAGGAGTTCATATGAGTCAGTACCAGCCCGGCATTCTTGCCGCACCGGTGCCGTTGCAGGCACGTCATCTGTTTTTTGCCATCGAGGCCATTGACGCCGTGCCGGCAGCGCTCGACGCGCTGGTGCAGTTGGCCGACTCGGCAGTGGTGGTGGGGTTGGGTGAGCCACTGGTCAAGGCACTCGGCGCGCGCGTCGAAGGCTTGCGCAGCTTCCCGCCGATCTCGGGGCCGGGCGCCAACAACCCAGCGACCCAACAGGCGTTGTGGTGCTGGCTGCATGGCGAAGACCGTGGTGAGTTGCTGCTGCGTAGCCGGGCTTTTGAAAAAGCCCTGGCGCCAGCGTTTCGCCTGGTGCAGATGACTGAAGGCTTCCGCTACAAGACCGGTTTTGACCTGACCGACTATGAAGACGGCACCGAAAACCCCCACGACGATGCCGCAGTCGAAGCCGCCGTCGCCGGCAGCGGCGCCAGCTTTGCCGCGATCCAGCAATGGCAGCACGACCTGGACGGTTTTGCCGCCTTGCCGGCCCAGGAGCGCGACCACATCATCGGGCGTCGCCATGGCGATAACGAAGAACTGGACGACGCCCCCGAGTCCGCCCACGTCAAGCGCACCGCCCAGGAGAGCTTCACACCCGAAGCCTTTGTGGTGCGCCGCTCCATGCCCTGGGCCGAAAATGGCCAGGCGGGGTTGATGTTCCTCGCGTTCGGCCACTCCTTCGATGCCTTTGAGGCCCAGTTACGCCGCATGAGCGGCCTGGAAGACGGGATTGTCGATGGCCTGTACCGCATCAGCACGCCGTTGACCGGTGGCTACTACTGGTGCCCGCCGCTCAAGGACGGGCATTTGGACCTCGGCGCGATCTTCCCCGTCTGACCCCCATGTAGGCGCCCGCTTGCGGGCGGTAGCGGTTTGAGAATCGCCATCGCCCGCAAGCCGGCCCCAGCGTCAGTTGTCCTTCATGGCCTTCAACCATGCCGGATCCAGGCGCGTTTGCTCGGTCTTGATTCCCAGCGCCTTCATCTGCGCCTTATGCTTTTCGATCTCGCCGACCAGTTGCGCCTGTGCGCTGGAATTGGCGTCCAGTTCATGCATCTGCGTCAGCCCCAAGTGATAGAACCGCAGCAACTTCAGCGCCGTCGGATCGTTGGCCTGTGCCCGCTCGGTCACCTTGTGCATCACGTTGGTCACCCGCATCAGATTGCGCTTGAGCTGCCAGCCATAGACCGCCGGCGCCAGCCACGCCTGTGACCAGAGCGGGCCGCGTACCAGGGTAATGGTCAGCACTACCCCAGCCACTACACCACCGATATTGAAGCGGAAGTTGTCGCCGCCGGGCTCGCCAAACACCATCACGGCCAGGGTCGACAGCAGCATGGCCAGGGCGACGAAGATCACCGCGACGATCAACGTGCTGCGGCGGGTCTGCTGGCGATAGGTTTGCGGATCGACAGGTTTGATCTCAAACATGCGGGGTGCAGTCTCCATGAGCTAAGTAGGGGTATTGCGCGGCGCGGCATCTTCTCACGGTTTGTGGGTGGGCGTGAGAAAGTTGAACGATGGCGGCCAGGGTTTTCTCTAAGAAGTGTATGCATCGTGAGCAACGCAAAGGAGATGGCCGTGACTGAACAATCGAAAAAGCCTGGTGGCCCGCACTCGTCGGAACACGCCAGTGATCAGCCCGATTTGGGTTTCGACCCGGATTCCCCGGATGTGGCAGACCCACAGGTAGACCCCGTCGGCCCGGCCATAGCCCCATTGGACAAGAAGCATAAAGCCGGCAAGCAGCCGGCTTATGATCCGTTGGGCAATCTAAAACCCAGATAACGGTGTTAATCCTTGATGCGCATCATCGCCGGGACCCAGCGACTACACGTGCTTGGGTGCGACCCAGGTAACCTCGGTGATGCCGTATTTCTCCGCCCATGGCCGGGTGGTTTTTTTCGTGCGCTCATGGCCATGACGGCCAATGCGCCCAACGTGAGCCACCCCTGCATCACAACTGGCCCAATGCCATGCCTCGGCGTTGTTCATCACCTCTGCCCGCACCACAAAGGACTTGGGTTCGCCGTGAAGCCTGTAATGGATGGTGTAGATCGTTGCCGTGCCCATATTGCCTCCCTGTTTTGATATGGAGTTGATGCAATCAGGTTCAGAAAGGTTCAGAAAGTTTGTGGTGTAACACGCCGACCTATTGCTACAGATCAGTATTGGCAGCGGCACCGGTTACAGGTATTAGTGAAGCCTTCGCCCTACGCCCAAGGAATGCGCCATGCCCCAGGATTCACCGAGCCTGACTCACAGCCGTCTGTACCTGCAACGGCTGGGGTATGACACACCGCCAGCGCCCACGCTCGAGACCTTGGCCCAGTTGCAATTGCGCCATGTCAGCACCTTCGTTTTTGAAAGCCTCTCGACCCTGCTGCAGGTGCCGGTCCCCATTGATCTGGCCAGCGTCGAACAAAAAGTCCTGCTGGACGGGCGAGGCGGCTATTGCTACGAGCTCAACCAGATGTTCCTGGCGTTGCTGCAAGAACTGGGCTTCGACGCACGGGGCATCACTGGCCGCGTGGTGATGGGCGGTCCCCCCGATGCGCTGACCGCCCGCACCCATCGCCTGAGCCTGGTGACAATAAACGGCGAACGCTACATCACCGATGTCGGCTTTGGTGGCATGGTGCCCACCAGCCCCCTGCGGCTGGACACTCAGGCGCCCCAGGCCACCACACATGAACCGTATCGACTGACCTTGAATGCCGACAGCTACATCTTGTGGGCCCAGGTTGGCGAGGAATGGCGCGGGCTATACGTGTTCGACCTGCAGCCGCAGTCGCACTTCGACTACGAAATCGGCAACTGGTATGTCTCGACTCACCCCGACTCGCCGTTCCTGGGGCAGTTGAAAGTGGCCCTGATCGGACCAGGGTTGCGTCGTACCTTGAACAATGGCAACTACGCCGTCCATCACCTGGGCCGGGACAGTGAGAAACGCCAGATTACCGACGTCGACGAACTGCTGGCGCTGCTGCAAGAGGCGTTTGGTTTGCGTCTGCCCGAACATCCACAGCTGCGGCCCAAACTCGCGCAGTTATTGGCCGATACTTAATAGCTGCGCCCGGGAGGCTTGATCCAGAGCCTTCGCTGAAGCGTTTTACCTCCAAATCAAGGCAAATTAATTCGAACCTTTCGCGCAGCAGGGGGTTCGAACCGGTTCCTGAATAATTTGCCCACCCTAAAATGGAGATGTAAAACGATGTCCAAACTATTCGGAAAAATCCTCAAGAACTCTTCGGTCCTGGCCTTGGTAGCAGCACCGGCCGTGGTCTTCGCTGCACCGTCCACCGACCCGATTTCCACCTTCGGTATCCTGGGCAGCTACAACGACTTCAAGCTTGAAGGCGGCAGTGAAAGCGACAAGGACCATATGCCCGAAGCCGGCCTGTTCTATAACTTCGGCAACAAGCTGACCGCTGAATCCGGCTTTATCTACCAGGCCGGTGTGGACGCCAAGTTCGGCAAGAAAAGCGACAACAAGCTCAAGGAAGGCCAGGCCGACCTCGACCTGGGTTGGCGCGCCGCGCTGGATGCGCGCAACTTTGTCGACGTGCTGGTCGGTGGTGGCTACAGCTGGACTCGCTATGAGCCGGACTCCGGCGACTACGACATGAAACTCACCAACAAGTCGCCGTTTGCCAAGGCAGCAGTAGGGTACAACCATCAGTTCGACAGCATGACCATGCGCGTCGAAGTAGGTGCCCGCCACACCATCGACGGCCGCGCCAAGCTCAAGGTCGACGGCATTGGCAGCGATACCGTGGACCTCAAGGACCGCACCAACCCCTACGCCGAAGTCAGCCTGCTGATGAACCAGAACGGCGACCTGCCGGTGATGGCTGGCCTGTACTACACCCGCACGGAGTACAAGCTCGACGCGGATTCCGAAGTGGCCGATAACACCAAGCTCAAGCGCGATGAGTACGGCTTCAAGGTCGGCCTGGCTTTCTAAGCCGGCGGTTACGGGCGCCGGCCTTCTGTCATGGATCGCCGGTCGCCCAACCCTGTCCGCCCAAGCCCCCTTTATGTCCGCCAATACCCTCAACACCGCGCCGCCACTGACTTAGTGTGAACCCAGTTGTTCATACCTAATAAAGAGGGTGGCTATGTGGTCTACGACCTCCCATCGCATCGGTTTGCTGCTGGCCTTGGTTGGCCTGCTGTCAGCCTGTGACGACAAACCGCAACCTGCCACGGCGAGCACCGCCGTCCCCACCGATCCGGCCCTGGCCCGGATTTATGACAGCAGTTGCAAACTCTGCCACGCCAACCCGGCATCCGGCGCGCCACTGACCGGCGATAGCCAGGCCTGGAGCCCGCGCGTCGCCCAAGGCCCGGACACCCTGCTGGACCATACCCTCAACGGCTACCACGGCATGCCGCCTATGGGCCTGTGCATGCAGTGCTCCGAGGAGCAGTTCCTGGGACTGATCGGTTTTATGGCGGGTATTCACATCCAATAACAATGAGGTAGGTGATGGTGCTTTCACGCAGGCAACTGTTGCAGCGTTCGGCGGTGGCCGGCGCGTTCATCGCAATGAGCAGTAACCCGGCGCTGGCTCAGTTGGCCCGGGCGCCGCGCTTGATCCCCTGGCGCAATTGGTCGGGTGCACAAAGCTGCCTGCCCCTTGAGCGCCTGGCGCCCAAGGATCTGGAGGAGTTGGTGCAGGTCATTCGCCAGGCCCCGGGCAAGATCCGCCCGGTGGGTTCGGGTCATTCGTTCAGTGCCTTGGTGCCGACAGATGGTACGTTGCTGTCGCTGAGTTTTTTCAATGGTTTACTCGATCACGACGCCAGTACCCTGCAAGCCACCTTCGCCGCCGGCACACCCATGTCACGCATGGGGGCTGCGCTCAAGGCGATCGGCCAGGCGTTGCCGAACATGGCGGACATCGACTACCAGACGCTGGCGGGTGCCATCTCCACCTCGACCCACGGCACGGGCGTCGGGTTTACCTCGTATTCCGCCGGTGTCACCGGTCTGCAACTGGTGACGGCCCAGGGCGAAGTGTTGGACTGCGACGCCAACCGTGAACCCGAGGTGTTCAATGCTGCGCGAGTGTCACTGGGCGCGCTCGGCGTGACTACCCGCGTGCGCCTGCAAAACCGCGAACCCTACCGCTTGCGCGAACGCCAATGGATCGCCAAGACCGAAGAACTGCTGGAGGACGTGGCGAAAAACACCCAGCAAAACCAGCACTGGGAGATGTTGGTGGTGACGCATTCCGACTACGCGTTGTCCATCGCCCTCAACGAAACCGCCGACGCCCCAACCCCGCCAATTGATCCGGCAGAGGCGGGTGGCAATGAGTTTGTGTCGATCATCGAAAACCTCGACAAATACACCAGCGACTTTCCCGAAATGCGCCGCACGCTGCTCAACAGCCTGCGCTACTTCGCCAGTTTCCAGGAGCGGGTAGCGCAATCGTTCGAGGTCTACGCCAACGTGCGCAATGTGCGTTTCAACGAGATGGAATATTCGGTGCCCGCCGAACACGGCCCGGCCTGCCTGCGGGAAATCCTCAAGCTGATCCGCGACAAGGACCTGCGCACCTGGTTTCCCATCGAGTACCGCTACGTCAAGGCTGACGATATTCCCCTGAGCATGTTTGAAGGCCGCGACAGCTGTTCGATCTCGGTGCACCAGCACTACACCATGGACCACCACAACTTCTTCGCCGCCGTCGAGCCGATCTTCTGGAAATACGCCGGGCGGCCGCATTGGGGCAAATTGCACACCCTCAATGCCCGTACCTTGCAGGCCCTGTATCCGCGCTGGAATGAGTTCGCGCGGGTGCGTCAGGCCCTCGACCCCGGCGGCAAGTTCCTTAATGCACACCTGTCTTCAATCCTGGGAGTTGCCTGATGAATCGCAGACACTTCATGGCCGGCACCCTGGGCGCCGGCGCCTTGCTAGTGGCGGGTGCGGCACTGCTGCGTCCGACTGACCGAGGGTCGCCGTACAGCGAGTATTTTCGCCAGTTGAACCAGCAGCTCAAGGCCCATGGGCCAATGCGCCCGGTGCTACTGATTGACCTGGATCGCCTGGATCACAACATCGACATCGTTATGCAATCGGTGCAGCGTGGTGGCAAGCACCTGCGGCTGGTGGAGAAATCCCTGCCTGCACCGGGTCTGTTGGCCTACATTGCCAAGCGCGCGGGGACCCGGCGCTTGATGTCGTTTCACCAACCCTTTCTCAACCACGACGCGCAAGTGTTTCCCGACGCCGATATCCTGCTGGGCAAGCCGTTGCCGGTACGTTCGGCCGAGCTGTTCTATCAACATCATCAAGGGGCATTCGATCCCGCCCGGCAATTGCAGTGGTTGCTGGACACGCCGCAGCGCCTGCAACAATACCTGGCGCTGGCCCAGGGCCTGGGCACACGGCTGCGGATCAATATCGAACTGGATGTGGGCCTGCATCGCGGCGGTATCAGCGACAACGCAGTGCTGGGGCAAATGCTGGGATTGATCCGTGCGCATCCACAGCACCTGGAGTTTGCCGGCTTCATGGGCTACGACCCGTTTGTGGGCATGGGCGTGCCGGGCATTCTCGGATCGCCCCAGGCGCTGTTCGAAAAGGTCATGCAACGTTACAACGGTTTTGTCGACTTCAGCCGCCAGCAGTTTGCGACGCTGTGGCGTGACGATCTGACACTCAATACCGCTGGCAGCCCCAGCTACCGGATGCATGAGCAGGAACAATTGAGCAGCGAGGTCTCGGTGGGCACGGCGATGCTCAAGCCCACGCATTACGATCTGCCGTCCTTGAGTGAGCATGTTCCTGCGGCCTACATCGCCACGCCAGTCCTCAAAAGCACTGGTGCGGTCAACATCCCGGCGCTGGACGACAAGTCCCGGCTACTGTCGTGGTGGGATCGCAACCAACGCGCCACGTTCTTCATTTATGGCGGCAACTGGATGGCCGACTTCGAGTCGCCTGCGGGGCTGCAAAGCAATGGTTTGTATGGCCGCAGCTCCAACCAGGAGATGGTCAATGGCTCACCGAGTGTTGGCTTGAGTGTCGACGACCAGGTGTTCCTGCGCCCGGCCCAGACCGAGTCGGTACTCCTGCAGTTTGGCGACCTGCTGGCGGTGCGCGGCGGAAAAATCGTCGACAGCTGGCCGGTTTACACAGGGTGAAATGATGCATCCCTATGTAGGAACCACCTGTGGTCGGGGATGGGTGAGGGGACAAGTCCCCTCACCACAGATGGTTCCTACAAGGCAAACGGAATCGTCAGCTTGGCCCACAACATATCGCCTTGCGGCCGGTTCTCGACATCAAACTCCTTGGCCCAACGGATCTCCGCGCTGGCGTACTTGAGAAAGGTGAAGTACACCGCCGGCCCAATCGCAAACACCTGGCCCCGCACCCCATCGTCGACGTCTTCGCCGTAGATATTGGTGACCGTGCGCCCGTACTGCTTATCGTCAGTTGTCTGCTTGAGGTAGTAGCCATTGATACCCAGGCTCAGGTTGTCGGTCACTTTGTAGCTGGCCGAGTAATCGAAGTGGAAAATCTGCCCCGAGCGGTAGTCGGTATCGTGGTTTTCCTGATTGAAGCTGTAGGTGGTCTTGATCGACAGTTCAGTACGCTCGTCAGGCAGCCACGTCACCGACACCAGTGGCTTGTAGGTGTAGAAGTTATTGCTGGTATTGGCCAGGCGGGAAGCATCGTATTCACCGGTAGGCACAGTGACTTCCACCGCGGCGCCCAGTGTCAGGTTTTTGCCCAGGTCCCACAGGATGATCGGTGCGATGGTGGTGTCACCCATGCTTTCGCGCTGGTCAGACATGCCAAACAGCGCCACTTGTTGCTTGAGGTACGGCTGGGCGATGTAGCCACCGAGCCGCCCGCCAAACACCCGCAACGGGCTCAGGTAGTCCAGGCGCGGGATGACTGCATCCGAGCGGATCTTCACCTGTGGCACCTTGCCTCCGAGGGAGCTGATATCCAGCTTCGTGGCTTCATAGTGGTTGTAGTAGAGGTTGAAGGCGAACATGTGGTCCGGCAGGTGATCCACATCCAGTGGCAGGATGTAAAAGCCATCGGTACCAGGACCGATATTGTCCACGCCGCCCTCTGTGGCCAGGGTCGGCAGGCTGACAAGGGCCAGGGCAAGGGGCAGGGCAGCAAGCACGCGGGTCGGGTTCATGTCTGGGCTCATTATTATTGTTGGATTAATGCACCGTCGGCCCTCATCGGAGCCTTGCCCATAGAAATAAGCCCTCGACGCCCCGCAGGGCAGGGTATTGGCGGCCACATAGGGGGGCTTTGCCGGACAGCGTTCATTCAGAGTGCGGCGAGCCTTGCAAGCACCTATGATTGTCAGGATGTTTCTAAAACAATAACCGGGCATAGAGTCGGGAATCGCAGATCCATGCACAGCAAAACCGTTGATCCACACTACGAATTGGCGCTGGTTTCGCCTTTTCTCCTGCAAACCCTGGGGCAGGTCGTGGCGCAAAAGGGCGCCAATGCCGAGCATCTGTGCCGTGGCCTGGGGTTTACCCTGACAGACCTGGACGACCCGGCGTTGCGCATCTCCTACCGCCAGGCCGTGGCGATGATCCAGCGTGCCCTCAAGGTCCTGCCCGATCAGGGCCTGGGCCTGTGTGTCGGCAATCAGAACGTGCTGGGCACCCTGGGCCTGCTCGGGCATGTCATCTCACTGTGCAAGACCCTGCGCGATGCCTTTGCCGTGGGCGAGCGCCACCAACACACCTCCGGCGGCATCGCCACCTCACGCATTCACGAAGGTGCGCAGCAGGTCATGGTCGATGTGGAATGCCTGTTGCCGTTTGCCGAGGTCCAGGTATTTGCCGCAGAAGAGTTCTTCGCCAGCCTCATGATCTACGGGCGGACTCTGGTGGGCAGTGAATTCAAGCCACTGCGCATGGAGTTCATGCACGCGCCACCGGCGTATGCCGCCGAGTACCAGCGTTTGTTCGGTGACGATGTGCACTTTGGCTGCCTGCACAACCGCATGGTTCTGGAGGCCCGGTGGCTCGACGTGCCGTTGCCTAATCACCACCCTCTGGCACTGCGCCAGGCCCTTGGCCTGCTCGAGCTGGAAAGTGCCCAACTACACCGGAAAATGGACCTCATCCAAGCGGTGGAACGTGCTATTTCCCGCGATTTGCAGGGTAGCCAGCTGGAAAAGGTCGCCAGTGACCTGAACATGAGCGGCCGCACCCTGCGCCGTCGCCTGACCGACCACGGGCTGACCTTCGAAGCCTTGCTGGAACAGGTGCGTCGCGCCCGGTGCATGGGTTTGCTGGGCAACCCGAGCCTGTCCATCGAGCGCATCACCCAGGAGGTGGGCTACAGCGATGTACGCAGCTTTCGCCGGGCATTCAAGCGCTGGACGGGGCTCAGCCCCAGCGCATTCCGCAGCGTAGGATGAGGGCGCCGGCGGGCCATGCAATTGCATTGAACCCTATTGCCCGGTCAGTGCCACATTAGAGGAACACACACTTATCTGGAGGTTGGCATGCGCACCATCGATCTGGCGGGTACCCCGGTCCCGGTTATCGGCCAAGGCACCTGGCGTATGGGTGAAGATCCGGGACGGCGTACAGCGCAAGTTGCTGCGCTGCAATTGGGCATCGACGAAGGCATGACCCTGATCGACACCGCGGAGATGTACGGTGAAGGCGGTGCCGAAGAAGTGGTCGGGCAGGCGATCCAAGGGCGCCGGGACCAGGTGTTTCTGGTCAGCAAGGTCTACCCGCATAACGCCAGCAAAGCGGGTGTGCCCCGTGCCTGTGAGGCCAGCCTCAAACGCTTGGGCACCGACCATATCGATCTGTATCTCCTGCACTGGCGCGGGCAATACCCGCTTGCCGAAACGGTTGAAGCCTTTGAGCGGCTGCGCGAAGCCGGCAAGATCGGGCGCTGGGGCGTGTCCAATTTCGACGTAGCAGACCTGCAGGAACTGGCATCACCCGCCTGCGCCACCAACCAGGTGCTCTACAACATCGAACAGCGCGGCATTGAATTCGACCTGTTGCCCTGGTGGCAACAACATAACCTGCCGTTGATGGCTTACTGCCCAATCGCCCAGGGTGGGGAGCTGCTGGCCAGCCCCACCCTCAAGCAGATTGCCCGTCGACATCAAGTCACACCGGCCCAGGTTGCCCTGGCGTGGGTCTTGCGCCAGGACGGTGTCATCGCCATCCCCAAGGCCGTCACCCCCGAACACGTGCGCCTCAATGCAGCAGCGGCCAAGTTGGTTCTCGACGAACATGACCTTGACGCCATCGACCGTGTATTTGGTGCGCCGATACGCAAGCATCCGCTGGCGATGGTGTGATGCGCCTGGGTGAAACGGTAGCGCCTGCCGCTATACCGTTTCACCCTGGCTGGGTTCAACCAGCGACCGGGCTGCGCCAGTCGTCAGAGCCTGAGGTACCCGAAACCTCATGGGTCCAGATGATTTTGCGGTAGGTAAAGTGCACATCTTCGAGGTGGGTGAAGTGCGCATTTCCCGGGTCCTGGCAGTTGGGCATCCGCGACTGGATATCCACGATGATCGCGTCCTCCAACTCGATGGTGAAGTAATGCTCCTGGGTGCCGGCCGAGGATGTGCGATACCACTCCAGGCGGCACTTGACCATTTCCCCTGACGTCAGCGCGCTGAACAGCAACGGTGAAGATTTATCGAATACCTTGCTGATCATCAGCGGCTTGTGCACACGCTGGCCGGTGGGTTGGCCCGACTGCGGATCACGGGGAATGATGACCTGATGCTGGAAGGCCTCGACCAGGATCTGGTCCTCGTGGCCTTCCTGATAGATGTTGCCTACCGAATCCTGGGTGAACGTGCCTGCCGTGATCAAACCTTGCTTGGTGCCGGTGATCGAGAGGTATGCGGGTGTTGGCATGATTGGTTTCCTTGCCTGATAGATAAGTTGGCGCCACAGGGCGCTATTACCCGCTAACAAGAAGTGTGCCGGATAATAGTTGGTCTAATGAAATAAGGGTGTTTCTTGGAAAAGGCGCGGGTAATGGTAAATGGGCGGTATGGTTTGTGGTTTATAAGTTGAGCTTTTTTGCGCAATAGTGCGCAGATAATTGCCTGCTGAGCGTGTCTCGGTATTGAAGGGTGAGTATTTAGTTTAAGTGCGACGTGATTGAAAAGAATGCGCAAGTTTTTGCGCATGTCTGGAAGTTGTCTTTGCTCCTTGAAAACAGGCAGCCTTCCTGTGTGGCGCTTGCGTTGAGTACGCGCGCTTACAAAATTGCGAACTTTCATTATCTTCGTAGGAATCTACTTAACTGTGCCTGAGTGGCTTGCCCAATAAAATTTGGCTGTTATTGTTTGCACTTGTCGCAACACGAAAATGGAATTCAGCAAGTATGGGGTCGGCGTTTTTTATAGCTGTTTGCCATACTTTAATTCAGCATTGATCAGCACAGTGCGGCCCATCATGATTTATTCAGACAAACTTTCTGCGCATTATTTGGAAGTTGCCCGGTCGCCGGTCTCGCTTGCCTGTTTTGCAGGGGCGGACGTCCGTTATTCGTCAGCGTATGAAACGTTGGAAAACGAGTTGGATACGGCCCGGTTGATCCATGGCAACAACCAGCCCGATTGGCAGCAGGTGGTGGACCAAAGCGAGGCCTTGTTGCGTCACGAGTCCAAGGATCTGCGGGTGGTTGCCTGGCTGACCTGGGCCCTTTATCAGCGTGAGTCCTTTTCCGGCCTGTTGGCTGGACTTGGCATGTTGCGTTACCTCTGTGAGCACCACTGGGCGTCGCTACACCCCATCAAGCTGCGTACCCGCATTGCGGCCTTTGGCTGGCTGATGCAGCGCATTGAGCCGGTACTGGCGCAGAACTTTGCACTCGGAGAGCAGCGTTCTCTGTTCCAGTGCATGGCTGGGCATTTGGCGTGTCTTGACGAACTATGGGTTGGGCACCTGGGGGACGATGCTCCGTTGCTGCTGGCAGCCCGCAGACAGCTCGCGGACAAGCTACAGCAGAGCGCTTCGCCACCGTCCGGGGTGAGCGCGGTGGTGGCCCAGGTCAAGCAGGTGGCGACTCAACTGCTGGCGCCCGAGTCGGTGGTGAACAACGAAAAAGACGTGCACAAGCTCCTGCGCGCGCTGCAGGACAACGCTCGACCCCTGTGTGCCTGGTGGCTGCGCCAGAACGCCACCGACCTGCGGGCCTTACGCCTGAACCGTACCCTGGCCTGGCTGGGCATTACCGGTCTTCCCGATAGCAACAGCGATCAGATAACGCCCTTGCGCGGGCTGGTGCCCGACAAGCTCAAGCGCTATCAGGAGCGCTTTGCCCAAGGGCATTACGCCGACCTGCTGCTGGAGCTTGAAGCCAGCCTGGCGAGTGCGCCTTTTTGGTTTGACGGTGTGCGCATGGTCTGGGAGTGCCTGCAGGCGCTGCAGGCCGAACTGGCGATGGTCGAGACAGAGATTCAATTTGCCCTGTTGTTGCAACGGTTACCCGGAGTCGCCCAGTTGCGCTTCCACGATGGCGCGCCCTTTGCCGATGCCGCTACCCGCGGGTGGATCGACACCCAGGTCAGCCGCCACCTGCAAGTACCGGTGCCGGTCAGAAGTATTGGCAGCGCCGGTCCGGCGCCATGGGAGGAAGCCTTGCAGGCGGTTGCCCCGCTACTGCGCAAGGAGGGGCTGAAAGTTGCGGTCCAGTCCTACAAAAGTGCCATGCAGGCTGCGCGGGGTGATCGCGCGCGCTGTTACTGGCGCCTTGGCTTGGCTCGGTTGTGTATCCAGGGTGCCAAACATGACTTGGCCAGGATCCAGCTTGAACAGCTCGAGCAGGAGTTGCAGCACGCCGGCCTGTATCGCTGGGAGCCCGACCTGACCCTTGAGGTGTTGCAACTGCTGTATGCCTGTTACGACGTATTGCCCCAGGGCCATGGCCTGCGCGAGCGCAGGGAGGATGTCCATCGCAAGCTGTGCCAGGTCGATCTTGAAGCTGTACTCCAATAGGTTTTCCCGTCATCAAGCAAAGGAGAAACAACATGGCCAAAGAAGGTTCGGTCGCCCCCAAGGAACGTATCAATATCACGTTCAAGCCGGCCATAGGCGGTGCCCAGGAAGAAGTAGAGCTGCCCCTGAAGCTGTTGGTCCTCGGTGATTTCACCCAGCGTGAAGACACGCGCAAGGTCGAGGACCGCAAGCCCATCAGTATCGATAAGAACACCCTGGATGAGGTGTTGGCCAAGCAAGCCTTGAGCTTGACGTTGAGTGTGCCCAATCGGTTGCAGGAAACAGACGAAGCCGACGAGTTGGCCGTCCAGGTCCGTATCAACGCCATGAAGGACTTCAATCCGGCCCATCTGGTCGAGCAGGTTCCGCAATTGCAAAAACTGATGGCCTTGCGTGAGGCACTGGTTGCGCTCAAAGGCCCCCTGGGCAACACACCGAGTTTTCGCAAGGCCATAGAAAACGCCCTGGCCGATGACCAGGCCCGTGCGCGGGTGCTGGCCGAACTGGGGCTGAACAGCCCTGCCGCATGACCCACTCAGTAAAAAGGACACTGACAACATGACCTCCAGCCCTAACGCGCAAGCGGCCCCTTTAGATACCGGATACAGCATTCTCGACGACATCATCGCCCAGACCCGCCTCACAGCCGATGATGAAACCTACGACATCGCCAAGCGCGGCGTCGCGGCGTTTATCGAGGAGTTGGTCAAGCCACAGAACCGTGGGGAGCCGGTCAAGAAGCAACTGGTAGACCGGATGATTGCCGAGATCGATACCAAGCTCAGCCGGCAAATGGATGAAATCCTCCACCACCCCGAGTTCCAGGCGCTGGAGTCGGCCTGGCGCGGCTTGCAGTTGCTGGTGGATCGCACCGACTTCCGGGAAAACATCAAGATCGAGCTGCTCAATGTCTCGCGCCAAGACTTGCTGGATGATTTCGAAGACTCACCGGAGGTTGTTCAGTCGGGGCTCTACAAGCATACCTACAGCGCCGAATACGGTCAGTTCGGTGGGCAGCCCGTGGGCGCGATCATCGCCAACTACTTCCTTTCACCCAGCGCGCCCGACGTCAGGCTGATGCAGTATGTTTCCAGTGTCGCCTGCATGGCCCATGCGCCATTCATTGCCGCCGCCGGGCCTGGATTTTTCGGCCTGGAGAGCTTTACCGGCCTGCCAGACTTGAAGGATTTGCAGGACCACTTCGAAGGGCCGCAATTTGCCAAGTGGCAGAGCTTCCGCCAGAGCGAGGATGCCCGTTACGTCGCCTTGACGGTGCCGCGCTTTCTCCTGCGAACGCCCTACGACCCGGTGGACGCTCCGGTCAAGACCTTCGCCTATAGCGAGCATGTCGTCAGCAGCCACGAGCATTATCTCTGGGGCAATACCGCCTATGCCTTCGCTACACGCTTGACTGACAGCTTCGCCCGCTTTCGCTGGTGCCCCAATATCATCGGCCCGCAAAGCGGGGGAACGGTGGAAGGCCTGCCGCTGCATCATTTCCAGAGCATGGGCGAAATCGAAACCAAGATTCCTACAGAAGTACTGGTCTCCGACCGTCGCGAATACGAGCTGGCGCAGGAGGGCTTCATTGCCCTGACGATGCGCAAGGGCAGCGACAACGCCGCATTCTTTTCCGCCAGTTCCGTGCAGAAGCCCAAGTACTTCGGGATCAGTGCCGAGGGCAAGGCAGCCGAGCTGAACTACAGGCTCGGCACCCAACTGCCGTACATGATGATCGTCAACCGCCTGGCGCACTATTTGAAAGTGCTGCAACGCGAGCAGTTGGGTTCGTGGAAGGAACGTACCGACCTGGAATTGGAACTCAACAAGTGGATTCGCCAGTACGTGGCGGACCAGGAAAACCCCAGCGCCGAGGTCCGGGGGCGACGTCCATTGCGGGCGGCGCGGGTTGTTGTCAGTGATGTGGACGGCGAGCCAGGCTGGTATCGCATCAACCTCAGCGTACGCCCGCACTTCAAGTACATGGGGGCGGATTTCACCCTGTTCCTGGTTGGCAAGCTCGATAAAGAATGAACCAGGGGCTTGAGATGAGTCAGTACAGCGGTTTCCTTGAGCGCCTTGCACGCACTGCGCCTGCGTTGGCGGGGCGCACGCCATTCGCCTGCGTCGCGTCCTCGGTGGCCATCCACCTGGGCAATATGCTCAGCACTCGGGCGGGCAGTGTGCAGACGCTGCCTGACTATGGCTTGCCGGATCTCAATGACATGCGCCTGAGCCTGCACGAGTCCCTCAGCCAGGCACGCTTTCTGATCGAGCGTTTCATCGCGGCTTACGAGCCGCGCTTGAGTAATGTGCGGGTCGTCCCATTGCCCCAGGGACGCGACCCGTTGGCTCTGGCCTTTGATATCCAGGGTGCACTGAATATCGACGGGGTCATGCAAGACGTGGTGTTCAGCGCGAGCCTGGCAGGCAATGGGCGCGTGGAGGTCTCCACCGGTGTCCGTTAACCACTATTACCAAAGTGAACTCAATGCCTTGCGGCATTTGGGGCGACGCTTCTGCGAACGTAACCCGGCACTTGCCCCGTTCCTCGGGGACAGTGGCCGGGACCCGGATGTAGAACGTCTACTTGAGGGTTTTGCGTTCCTGACGGGCCGCCTGCGACAGAAGCTCGATGATCAGTTGCCGGAGCTTAGCCATTCGCTGATGCACCTGCTGTGGCCCAATTACATGCGGCCCTTACCGGCGTTCAGCATGCTGCAGTTCGCGCCGCTGCTGCGTGCCGGGCCCGCGATCAAGGTGGAGCGGGATACACCGGTGGAGAGTGTGGCAATCGATGGTGAGCGTTGCCGCTTTCGCACCTGTTATGCAACGGATGTGCTGCCCCTGCAACTCAATGCGCTGGATTACTCGGCGCAAGGCGAGGGGGCCTTGCTGAACCTGCGCCTGGAGATGACCGCCGACGGGCATCTGGGTGAACTGGCGCTTGAGCACTTGCGCTTGCATTTTGCCGGGGAACGGTATGTCAGCCAGATGCTGTACGTGAGCCTGTTGCGTCATCTGCAAGACATCGAACTGCTGCTGCTCGATAGTGCGGGTAAGCCGCTGCTTGCGGGCAACGGGCAAGTCCTGTCATTGCCATTACCGGCCACAGGGGTTCGGCCAGCAGGTTTTTCGCAAGAGCAAGCGTTGTTGCCTTATCCGTCGAATGTATTCACCGGGTATCGGCACCTACAGGAATATTTCGCGTTCCCCGACAAGTACCTGTTTGTCGACGTAGGCGGCCTGGATGTGCTGCAAACCTTGCCGGATGACTTGCTCAAGCAGGCCCGGGGTTTTGAGTTGCGCTTCAAGCTGCGCCAGCGCAATCCCGAACAGGTTCTCCCCACACGGGACAACGTGAAGCTGTTTTGTACGCCGGTGGTCAACCTGTTCAAGCACGATGGGGTGCCGATACGACTGGATGGCAAGCAAGACGAGTATCTGCTGCTGGGTGCCGACTATGCGCCAGGCCACTGTGGGGTGTTCTCCGTAGACCAGGTCACGGGATGGCGTCCGGGTGGTTTGGGCTACCAGACCTATGTGCCGTTCGAGTCGTTCGAGCACGACCAGCAGACGGCGAGCTACAGCATTCGCCAGCGGCCTTCGGTGCAACACACCGGCCTCGATACTTACCTGAGCTTCGGCATTCGCCAGTCCCAGGATCAAGAAACCCTGTCCGTCGAACTGACCTGTACCAACCATGACTTGCCGCGCAAATTACGGATCGGTGACATCAATCAAGCCTGCGAGCAAACACCCGAGCTCCTGTCCTTTCGCAACATCACTGTCGCCACCCCTGGCATTGCGCCGCCGCTGGACAGCGGTTTTCTGTGGAAGCTGATCAGCAACATGTCGCTCAACTACCTGTCCTTGAGCGACATCAATGCGTTGAAAGTAGTGCTCGAAACCTATGACTTGCCACGCTACCACGACCGCCAGGCCGAAAAAGTCAGCATCCGTCGTTTGGGCGGATTGCGTTCGATAAGCCAGCGTCCCATCGACCGGTTGCACGGCGGTTTGCCGATTCGGGGTGTGGCAATCGACCTGATTGTCGACCTCCAGCACTTTCTCGGAGAGGGCGACCTCTTTGTGTTTGCCTCGGTCCTCAACGAGTTTTTTGCGCTGTACGCGAGCCTTAACTCGTATCACGAACTGCGTGTTACCAGCACACAAGGAGAGGTGTACCTATGGCCATCCCGGATGGGCCAGCAAGCCCTGCTTTAACCGAACTGTCCCGCACTATTCGCGAGTATTCGCTGTTCCAGGCGGTCTCGCAGGTCATTGAGCGTTTGCGCGATGCCCACCCATCCTTTGACGATGAGGCGCTTTATGAACACCTGGAGTTCCAGGCCAATCCGGGGCTGGGATTTCCCGGCAACGACATTGACCGAGTGACGTTCTTTGTCGAACGCGGGCAACTGCGGGCACGCTTGCGCCTCAACGTATTGGGGCTGGTGGGGGCGAACTCGCCACTGCCGGCATTTTATGCCGAACACGCATTGACCGAGCGCGCGGGCGGTAATCCTGTCGCGGACTTTCTCGACATATTTCACCACCGCTTGCATCGGCTGATGTTGCCTCTGTGGCGCAAGTACCGCTACCGGGCGTGTTTTCGAACGGGGGCCAGCGACCCGTTTTCCGAGCAGATGTTCGCCCTGATAGGCCTGGGCGGTCGGGCCATTCGCAGCGCGACACCACTGGATTGGAATCGCTTGCTGCCCTACCTGGGCTTGCTGGGTATGCGCGCCCATTCGGCGGCGCTTATCGAAACGGTGCTGCGTTACTACTTCAAGCACTCGCAGTTGCTGATCGAGCAATGCGTCAAGCGCAAGGTGGTGATTGCCCGCAGGCAATGCAACCAATTGGCGCGTGGCAGCAGCCGTCTGGGGCAGGACCTGGTCCTTGGGCGGCAGGTGGCCGACCGTGCCGGCAAGTTCAGGGTGCATATCCAGGACCTCGACTGGCAGCGTTTTCATGACTTTTTGCCCGGCGGCGCGAGCTACTCGCCGCTCCGCACGCTGATTCGCTTTGCCGTACGCGATCCTCTGGACTACGACCTGCGCCTGATCCTGCGCCGTGGGGAGGTGCAGGCACTACGCATAGGCCAACGCAATGTGTGTCGGCTGGGATGGACCACATGGATGGGGCAGGCGCGCGCGGATGGCGTGCTGACGCTGACCACTAAACCCGGGACGGATGGATGAATATGATGAATGTGGACTTGCAGCAACTGATTCGCGTGCTGGCGACTGAAACTCGCCATGACCTGGAGCGCGCCTCCGCACGCTGCGTGGCCCGAGGCGGCGCGCAAGTGCTGGTGGAAGACGTACTGCTGGCGCTGCTGGAGCATCCGGAAGGGCTGCTGGCCCGTGCGCTGCGAGATGCCGGCATCGAACTGGGCGAACTGCAAGCAGCGGTTGAGCCCCGGATGGGGCAGGGGACTTCGCGTAATCCGGTGTTTGCACCGTTGCTGGTGCAATGGTTGCAGCAAGCGCTGGTTGTGGCCCAGCTGGAGTTGGCGCAATCCCATGTCAGTGACGCGGCCTTGATCCTCGCCTTGCTGCGTAACCCGTTGCATCACGCGGGCAGTCGCTATCAGGTGCTGTTGGCGCGCCTCGACGCGCAGCGCCTGCTTGAGTTCGCCTTGAGCGACCATGCCCAGGTCAGCGCGGCGAGCGCTTGTGGCCACCATGAGTCGCTGTTGCAGCGTTTCACCCATGACCTGACCCAACAGGCCCGTGAAGGCCGGATCGACCCGGTATTGTGCCGAGACACACAGATCCGGGAGTTGATCGATATCCTGGCGCGCCGGCGCAAGAACAACCCGATCATTGTGGGGGAGGCCGGTGTCGGCAAGACCGCGCTTGTCGAGGGCCTGGCCAGGCAAATTGTCCAGGGTGAGGTGCCGCCGGTACTCAAGGATACGCGCCTGCTCACCCTCGATATGGGGCTGCTGCAGGCGGGCGCCGGCATCAAGGGCGAATTCGAGCGCCGACTCAAGGGCGTTATCGAGGAAGTGAATACCTCATCGGTGCCGGTGATTCTGTTCATTGACGAGGCACACACCTTGATCGGTACCGGTAACTCGCCGGGCAGCGGCGACGCGGCGAATCTGCTCAAGCCGGCGCTGGCCCGTGGCGAGCTGCGCACCATCGCTGCCACCACCTGGTCGGAGTACAAGAAGTACTTCGAAAAGGATCCGGCGCTGGCTCGGCGCTTTCAACCGGTGCATGTACTGGAGCCTAGTGTCGATGATGCGGTGACGATCCTGCGCGGTCTCACCTCGGTGTATGAAGCCAGTCATGGCGTGTACGTGCGCGATGACGCCGTGGTTGCCGCCGCGCAACTGTCGGCACGCTACCTGGCAGGGCGCCAGTTGCCCGACAAAGCCGTGGATGTGCTCGATACGGCCTGCGCCCGTGTGCGCATCGGCCTGGCGACTGCCCCACCGGAGTTGCAGGCCGTGGCTGCCCAACTGGCGCAAATTGGCGGCCAGCATCAGGCGCTTTGCCGCGACCGGGACGCCGGGTTGCCCATTGACCCTGGTGCGCTGCAGGTCCTGGCTGCGCGCCTGGAAACCGTCCACGGCGAACATGAGCGCCTCAAGCAGTGCTGGACGCGCCAGCGCGAGATGGCCGAGCGGGTACTGGCCCTGCGCATGCAGTTGAGCCAGGCCCGTCAGGCAGGGCAGGCCATCGACGTGCTTGAGCAGCAACTGTGCGAAGCCCACAGCTGCTTGCTGGCGGAGCAAACGCCGCAGCGCCTGGTCAGTTTCGAAGTATGCCCACGATTGGTGGCGCAAGTGATCAGCGCCTGGACCGGGATTCCGCTTAGCCAAGTGGCCTGCGAACACAGCGTCAAGGTTCTCGACTTTGCCACCGATCTGCGCACGCGCATTCTCGGCCAGGAACAGGCCGTCCAGATGCTGGATCGCTCGATGCGTGCGGTTGCCGCCGGCGTGAACCGTCCCGATGCCCCCGTGGGTGTCTTTTTGCTGGTCGGCCCCAGTGGCGTTGGCAAGACGCAAACGGCGCTGGCGTTAGCCGAGCTGCTGTATGGCGGTGAGCGGTTCATGACCACCATCAACATGTCCGAGTATCAGGAGAAACACTCGCTGTCGCGCCTGATTGGTGCTCCGCCCGGTTATGTCGGTTACGGCGAAGGCGGGGTGCTGACCGAAGCGGTCAGGCAAAAGCCCTATTCGGTGGTGCTGCTCGATGAGGTCGAGAAGGCGCACCTGGGCGTCATGAACCTGTTCTACCAGATATTCGACAAAGGGCGGGCCAATGATGGCGAGGGGCGCGAGATCGACTTTCGCAACACGCTGATTCTGATGACCTCCAACCTTGGCAGCGACTGCATCATCGACTTGTGCGGCGCTACGCAGCGGCCCACCCCGCAAATACTGCAGGACGCACTTGCGCCCCTGCTCAACCAGCATTTCAGGCCGGCGCTGCTGGCGCGCATGGGCGTAGTGCCGTACTACCCGCTTGACGATGCGGTTATAAATGAGTTGGTAGAAAGCAAATTGCAGCGCCTGGGCCAACGCTTACTGCAGCGGCACCTGGCATTCAGCTACTGCCCACGCTTGGTCGATTATCTGGCAAAACGTTGCATCCGCAGCGACAGCGGCGCGCGGTATGTCGATCAATGGATCGACGCGAATCTATTGCCCCTGGTAGTCGATCGCCTGCTTGAGGCAATGGCCAGGGACGAGCATGTGCAGCGTGCTCACGGCACGCTGGATGGCGACGGTCACGTCATCTGTGAGTTTGCGTGATGAGGGAAAACCCGTTGTCACCGCCGCTGGACGCTGCCGAACAACTGGTGCAATGGCTCTTGCGCCTGGGCATCGATAGTGATCGGGCAAGTGTGCCTGGCGATCTTGTCCATGCCGCCGTGCAGTTGAGCCAGTGCTCGCTCAGCCAGGTGTACCTGTCAGATGAGGCTGGCCACGGCTTGGTCCTGGCTGCCGAACACCGGCGAGAAGAAGGGCCTTGGCCTATCGGCGCAGGCGCAGAGGTCGACCAACAGGGCCAGCAACTACTGCGCTTTGCCCTAGAACATAAGCGCCCCCTGAGCATCTGCGGCCTGCAAGGCAGCATTTATGACACGGCTTTCATTCCATCCGGTCGGGCGCCCTGGCAGTCGCTGCTGTGCGTGCCGATCACCCATCGAGACCTTCCCATCAGGGGCGTGCTGTTATGCGTGACGCAACGCTTCCAGGACCTGCAGGGGTGCGCCGCAGCACTGGGGCAGTTGGGGGCTTTTGCGCTGCGTCAGCGGGCGCTTCTGCAGGCACTCAACTCGCCGGCGCCGGTCCGCCCGGCGCTCGACAGCGTGCTGCGTCCCGCAGGTCTTGGCCTGATAGGCAACAGCCCGGCGATGGATGATACCTGCCGGTTGATCGGCAAGGTGCTGGACAGCACCTACACCGTGCTGCTGCACGGTGAGACCGGTACGGGCAAGGAGGTGGTTGCCAGGGCGATCCATGTCATGGGCCCGCGCCGATCCAAGGCCTTTGTCGTACAGAACTGCGCGGCATTCCCCGAGGGGTTGCTGGAAAGCGAACTGTTCGGCTATCGCAAGGGCGCCTTTACCGGCGCCGACCGGGATCGTCCTGGCCTGTTCGATACCGCCGACGGCGGCACGTTGCTGCTCGATGAAATCGGCGATATGCCAATGTCGCTGCAAGCTAAATTGTTGCGGGTATTGCAGGAGGGTGAAATACGCCCACTGGGTGCCAGCACGGCCCACAAAGTGGATGTGCGGATCATTGCCGCAACCCACCGTGACCTGCGGGCGATGGTGGCCCAGGGTAGTTTTCGTGAGGATCTCTACTACCGATTGGCTCAGTTTCCGATCGAACTGCCGGCTCTGCGCCAACGCGAAGGCGATGTGCGGGAGTTGGCTCGGCATTTCGCCGCCAAGGCCTGCGCCACCCAGCGGCGATCCCCGGTGTCCTGGTCGAACCAGGCCCTGGATCAGCTATCGAGCCACAGCTTCCCCGGCAACGTGCGCGAACTTAAATGCCTGGTGGAGCGAGCCGTGCTGTTGTGCGATGACGGGGTGATCCTGCCGCAACATCTCTTGCTGCCAATGGACTCACCCGCGCCGGCCAGCGACGCAACGCTGCGCCAACGCCTTGAGCGCGTCGAGCGGGGCTTACTGATTGATTGCCTACACAAGAACCGTGGCAATCGCACCCGCACCGCCCGGGAACTGGGGGTTGCACGGCGCACCCTGCTGTATCGCCTGGCGCGGCTGAATATCCCCTTCGGTGACGTCAAGGAGGGGTGCTGAATGTTGCGCTCGGTCGAATTCAATTCAATGGGAGAGGCTTGATGGTTGTTTCTCGATGGCAGCTATTGCGGCTTGGTCTACTGGTGCTGGTGCTAAGTGGGTGCACGGCAAATTACGTGTTTGACGACGATGACTACCGGCCGCTGGGTGACCCGCGGTCCGGCCAGCGCGGGCAATAAGCCAGGAGACCCTGTATGCAGTTGGTATTTGAAATTTGTGGCAATGGGCAAGGCATGCCCGACTCGACCCGCAACAAAATATTTGATGGCACCGGAGGGGTGATCGGCCGTGGCACCGATTGTGATTGGGTCATCCCCGATCCCAGCCGCCAGTTGTCCAGTCATCATGCTTTGGTCAGCTTTCGCGACGATCAGTATTTTCTGACGGACATCAGCAGCAATGGCATTTGCCTGGGGGACAGCGCCGTGCGATTGCGCAAGGGCCAGGCCCGGCCTATCGACCACGGCACCGTATTTCGCATGGGCCCGTTTGATATTCGCACGCAGTTTGTGAAGACCGCTGGCATACCGATTCCTAGCGACAAGCTGATTCCGGATGACGCGTTCCTGCAGCTGGATCCCGTGGGTGCCACCGATAGCCAGGCTCCGGCGAGTGTGTCACCGCGCTGGACGGATACCAGCACTGTGGAGCGGCACCACGTGACTGTGCCGACCCTGATCGAGCCTGCGCCGACGATTTCGTCACCCGCAGGCAGTGCACCGGCTGCCGATGACCACGGGCTGTTCTGGCGTGCTTTTTCCCAAGCGCTGGGTGTGTGCCTGGACCCTCTCGACGAGCCTGGGCGGCAAGCGCTGGCAATCCAGGTCGCAGGCTTGCTCAAGCAGGCAATCGACGGGCTGCAACAGAACCTGCACACCCATGAAGAGCTGAAAAGTGAACTGAGCATGGCGGTCGGTCGCGGGCCAATCTGTGCCCAGAGTCCGTTGACGGGGGGCGCCCAAGCATTGGAGGCCCTGCTGAAGGCCGATCAGCAGGGGCAACTGCCCGCCGGGCTGCTGGTTACCCAGGCTTATCGTGATTTGCAGGTTCATCAGGTCGCGGTGCTCGCAGGCTGTCGAGCGGCAGTGCGCGGAGCCCTGGCCGCGTTTGCGCCAGGGCAGCTGCTAGTTCGTTTCGAGCAGCAGGGCAACACGCCGCGGATCCCCACCAGCGGCGCCTACTGGCGGGCCTACCTGCGCCATTATCAACGCCTGATCGAGGATGACGGTTGGAGTGAGCGCTTACTCAACGAGGATTTTGCCAACGGCTACACGGAACAGGTGCGCCTGGTTTCCACCCTTCACAGTACTTGTTCTGGATGAGTCTCATGTCACGCACTCCCTCCGTTCTGCTCATCGCTGTGCTGGGGCTGTTGCCCGGTTGCAGCAATCTGTCTCCCTATTCAACGCTGACCAAGCTCGACCTGACGCTGACCGCCAGTGATCTGGTCAACCCGGACCTGCATGGCCGACCCTCACCGATCGTGGTGCGCCTGCTGGAGCTCAGAAATCCTGTGGCCTTCGAGAACGCGGATTTTTTTAGCCTGTATGGCCGTGCCGAAAACACTTTGCCAAAGGACTTGATAAGCAGCGAAGAGTGGGAACTGCGCCCAGGTGAGCAGGTGGCACTGAAGCTCAGTGCAACGCCGGGCAGTCGCTACATCGGTGTGTTGGCAGCCTACCGTGATTTGCCCCAGGCGCGATGGCGCCATGTCGTGCCGTTGGCCGCCGAGTCACGGACCCGTGTCGATCTGCTACTTGATGAAGCAGGCGTGCACGGGACGGATGTGCAATCCGCCAAGGCAGGTGGCTGACATGCTGATTGATAAAGTCATCTGGCAGGAAGGCATGCTGTTGCGCCCTCAGCATTTGCAGCACAACGACCGCTATTACCACCAGCAACTGACCCGCCGCAGTCAACTGTCCCAGGGTTACGCCTGGGGGTTCCTGACGCTGGAAATCGACCCGCAATACCTCGACATGGGCAAGGTGGTGGTTAACCAGGCCAGTGGTGTGCTGCCGGACGGAACCCTGTTTGACATGGCCTCGCCGCTGGTGATGCAAATCCCTGCCAACAGCCCCAGCCAGGCGGTATACCTGGCCTTGCCAATGCTCACCGGCAATGCCGCCGAGGTACGCGACCCGGCGCAAGCCGACGTATTGGCCCGCTACACCACGTACGAAGTGGAAGTGGCAGACGCCAATGCCGGCGAAGACACGCGCTGTGCCATAAGCTGTGCACGCGCGGACTTTCGCTTGCTGCTGGGCGATGATCATGAGGTCCAGACCTACGTCAGGCTCAAAGTCGCACAGGTCCTGGATTGCAACGCCCAAGGCGTTGTGCAACTCGATAGCACGTTCTCCCCGACATTCATGCACCTGCATGGCTCGCCCTTTTTGTTGTCTTGCCTCAAGGAGGTGGTCAGCCTATTGGCATTTCGCGGTGATGCGATTGCCGCACGCTTGCGCAGCGCAGGCCAGGCAGCCGGGGCCGAGATGGGGGATTTTCTGATGTTGCAGTTGATCAACCGTACGGAGTTGACGCTGCGACACTGCCTGGACCAACCACGCTTGGGCCCCGACGCGCTGTATCAGGCGTTGCTTGGATTGCTGGGAGAGCTTTCGACATTTTCCAGCGCGACAAAGCGCGCCTGTTTTGAAGGGCGCTACCGACATAGCGACCAGGGGCCGAGCTTTGGTGAACTGATGGCCGCGATTCGTTCGGTCCTGTCGATGGTGCTGGAGCAACACGCCATCGAACTGGTACTGCAGCCCCGTCAGTACGGCGTGCTGGTGTGTCCGGTCAATGACCTGAACCTGCTGGGTTCGGCAACCTTCATCCTGGCTGTCAGTGCTCAGTGCGATTCGGAGGTGTTGCGCCTGCGGCTGCCGGCACACCTGAAAGTCGGGCCGGTGGAGCGGATTCGCGAGTTGGTCAACCTGCACCTGGCGGGCATTCACGTCAAACCGATGGCCGTGGCCCCACGGCAGATCCCGTTCCATGCCGAGAAAACCTATTTCATGCTCGAACTCAGTGCCCGTGACCTGGAGCAGTTGGAGCATTCAGGTGGATTTGCCTTCCATGTCAGTGGTGAGTTTGCCGATCTTGAACTGAAATTCTGGGCTATCAGGAACTGAACCGATGACGACGGAAAATGCATACCCGCAGGATGACAGGACGGTCCTGCTGGATCGTCAGGGATTGGGCCCGGCGCAGGGCGCCATGACCGATTTCGAGGCGCCGCCACGCTTTGAACAGCTTGAGGACCGAATGATCTATGCCGCTCACTTGCACGGCGCACAGCACTTCAGGCTTGGCCTCAACCCGCTGGTGACGTTGGCCTGGGAGCTGTTGTCGGAAGTGGTTCGACTCAAGGGCAGCCCAGCCCGTGAAGGCCTGCATGCCCTTAATGAGCGGTTGTCTGCGGGCATTACGCGCTTCGAAAACCAGGCCCGCCACGAGGCAATCCTCGATAGCCAGATCATGGCGGCGCGCTATGTGTTGTGCAGCGTAATAGACGAGGCAGTGGTCACCACGGCATGGGGCAGCCAGAGCGACTGGTCGCAAATAAGCCTGTTGAGCCGCTTCCACAACGAAACCTTTGGCGGCGAGAAATTCTTCGAGCTGCTTGAGCGACTGTCCAGGGATCCGATCAAGCACCTGGCGATGCTGGAGTTGATGTACCTGTGCCTGGCGCTGGGCTTTGAAGGCAAATACCGGGTGATGGAGCGTGGCCTGCTGCAATTGGACGGCATTCGTGACGCCTTGTACCGACAGATCAACCATGTGCGCGGGGACGCGCCCTTGGACTCTGGGGCTCGGCAATCGCCCACCCGCAAACCCCGGAAGGCGATGCGCATTGTTTCGGCGACCTGGGTCTGGGCCTTTGTCGTGATGGGCCTGGTCATTCTGTACGCGGGGTTCGCCTGGGTGCTTGGAGAGCAGCGCGAGAGCGTGCTCCAGCCCTATCTGCCGAGCACCACGGACATCATCCGGACACCGCTGTAACGCAGGGAGCAATCAATGAAAAGTCTATTCAAAAAGCTGGCAGCTACCCTGGGTCTGACCTGGGTCTGGAGCCTGCTGCTGGTGTTGTTGCTGGCGTGCATCGTGTGGTGGGTGGGGCCGTTGCTGGCGATCGATGACAAGCGTTTCTGGCTGGGCGCGACTTCGCGCTTGCTGACCATCAGTGGATTGTTCCTGGGCTGGGGGTTGCTGATGGTCTTTGTCAAGCGGCACGACCCTGGGCAACAGCCTGTTGATGCCGGCCCGGGCGAGGCACCGGCCAAACAGCGCAAGGGGCTTATGGAGCATGAACACAATAACGTGCGTGGCCGTTTCAAGGAGGCGCTGCACGCCCTCAAGACCTCGCGGCGCTATGGCAAGCGCAGCGAACGCTGGCGCAGTGAGCTGCCCTGGCATTTAGTGATGGGATGCAGCGCCAGCGGCAAGACGCGGCTGCTAGAGGCCAGCGGGCTGCAACTGCCATTGGATCGTGCTGACTCCGGCGCCCCCCATGTGGCGGGCGGGATACGTCATTGCGAGTGGTACTTGGCTGAGGAAGGGGTATTGATCGAAACCCCGGCGCGTTACCTGACACATGCTGACAGTGAGGTTGATAGCGGTGGCTGGGCAACCCTGTTGAACCTGTTGAAAGCCCGACGTCGTGCGCGCCCGCTCAGTGGCGTGCTGCTGACGCTATCGATCGATAGCCTGCTCAATGACAGCGAGCAGGAACTGAGTGTTGCTGCGCGCCAATTCAACAGTCGCCTTCACGATCTGCAGCAGACCTTGCACGTAGAATTGCCGGTGTATCTGGTGCTGACGCAGGCGGATCATTTGCCAGGGTTTGCCGAGTTCTTCGAGCAGGCGCAAGGGCATGCCAGTGATGACCTGTGGGGCGAGCACATCGTACCCGCCAAGGCCGGGACCGATGTTGCCGAAGTGCGCCAGGCCTTTGAGGCTTTGCTGCTGCGCCTGAGTGCGGACCTGATCCGGCGCCTGCACCTGGAGCGCAATGGCGAGCGCCGGGGCCTTATGTTGGACTTTCCCCGGCAGGTGGCGCAGATCGGTGAGCGGCTGTGCCTGTTTATCGAACTGGCGTTTTCTGCACATCGTTACCAGCGCGTCAACGCATTGCGCGGTTTCTACTTGACCAGCTCCGGCAATGCGGCACACAGCCGTCCACGGTTTATCCAGGGACTGTTCAGGCAGGTGGTGTTCGGTGAAGTCGACCTGGCCGGCCTGGACCACCGGGAGCGGGTGCACATCCGTCGGCGCCAGCGAGGCTTGGCGCTGGCCGCATTACTGGTGCTTGGCGGCATGGGTTCATTGTGGATGTACAGCTATTCGCAGAACCATCATCGGCTGGAGCAACTGCGCGAGTTGGCGCGGTCGCCCGTTCCAGCGCAAGCGGCAGAAGACCGGACCCTGGAGATGGTTGCGCTACTGGACAGTCGATTGGCCGCCACCCAGGTTTTTGCTGCGCCGCGAGGCATGGGCTGGTGGCAGTTCGCGGGTCTGTACCAGGGCGATATGAGTCGCCCGGTGCTGGAGACGGCCTACCAGCAGGTATTGCTGCAACACCTGCTGGCACAGGTCAGCGAGATGCTGGAAGACCAGGTACGCAGCAGCGTGCAAGACCGCCAGCAACTACTCCTCAGTCTGCGGGCGTACCTGATGCTCAACCTGCCCGAGCACCGCGACAACTCCTGGTTGATGGATCGAGTTGCCGGGCTGTGGTCGGCGCGCTACCCGGCGGACCCCGGGTTGCAGAAGCGGTTGAACGCACATTTCGCGCAATTGCTCGAACAACCCTTTGTGCGGCCGCTTGACGAAACACTGGTCGCCGATGCCCGCCAAGTCTTGAAAACGCAACCCCTGGCTGGGGTGGTCTATCGCCTGCTGCGCGAGCAGGGTGCCGAGCTTGAGCCTTATCGTTTCACCCAGCATCTGGACCCGCATGAGCAAGTATTCTCCGGCATCGACCAGCCGATCCCGGGCTTCTTCACTCAGCACGGCTACCGTCAGTTCTTTGCGGTGCAGGGTAGCCGGATGGTCGATACCATCGTGCGCGACAACTGGGTACTGGGGGAGGGCACGCAACTGAGTGCAACGGGCTTGCGCCAACTGATGGCCGAGTTGGAACAACACTATTTCAGCGAGTACGCCCAAGCCTGGAGCGCCGCATTGGCCCAGGTACGCTTGCAGCAAAACGATAGCTCCCGACAGGTTGCCGGGCAGTTGGCGAGCCTGACGTCAGCGCGTTCGCCGTTATTGCAGTTACTGCAGCAAGTCAGAGAAAACACACGCTTTGCCAGCCCGCTCGAGCGCCTGGAAGCGCTCCAGCCGGGCTCGCCAGTGGCCCAGGCCGCCTTGGACAGTGTTGCGCAACGGGTGCCCGACAGCGCACAGCGCGCACTGCAGCGACGCTTTGAAGCGCTGCATCACTTGCTCGATGAGCAGGATAATCCGGGGCCTGCGTTGTCCCAGATGCTGCAAACCCTCAACCAGCTGCAGCTGCAGTTGGCCGCCCTTGGGCGGGAAAGCCAGCCCGAGCGGGCGGCATTTGAGATGGTCAAGCGGCGCATGCAGGGGCAACAGGACGCCCTGGGCAACCTGCGCAATGCCACCGAACGCCTGCCCGCACCCCTCAACGGCTGGCTGGCCGACATGGCCGACGACAGTTGGCGCCTGGTGCTCGACGATGCCTATCGTCACCTCAATCGGCGTTATCAGAGTGAGGTGTATGGGTTCTATTCTTCGGCGATCAAACAGCGCTACCCGTTCAGTGCCCACGCCAGCAGCGACGTGGCGCTCAATGATTTCCGCGAGTTTTTCAAGCCTCAGGGGTTGATGGCGCGGTTTCTGGATGAGGATCTGCGGCCTTTTGTGATTGGCGATGGCCAGCGCTATCGACTGCGTAGTCTGGATGGCCGCAGCTTGCCGATGTCACGGGCGTTGTTGGAGCAACTGGCAAAGGCGCGCACCATCCGCCAGGCATTCTTTGCCGATGACCCGAGTGAACCAGGGGTGCGCTTTACCCTGGCGCCCTACAGCCTGGATCCCACGGTCAGCCGAGCGATCCTGCGCTTTGGTGACCAGCAGATGGAGTACCGCCACGGGCCGATCGTACCGATGCTGTTCCAGTGGCCGAGCGCCGTCGAGGACGGTCGCAGCAGTCTGGTTCTGGAAGGCATGGCGCAACGGCCAATGGGCATCGAAAAAAACACCGGGCCATGGTCCCTGTTCCGCCTGTTCGACGTGCTGCAAGGGGAGGCGTCAAATGGACGTGATGCGCGGTTGCTCAAGGCCGATATCGGCGGCCTGCGCGCCAATTACCTGCTGACCAGCCAGCGCACGCCGAACCCATTTGAAATGGCCGCGTGGCGCACCTTTCGTATACCGGAGCAACTGTGAGCCCGCGGCTAGATACCTGTCGCAGTGCAGGGCGTACCGATCGTGGCAAGCTCAGGTCGCGTAACGAGGATGCGTTTCTCGATCAGCCGCAGATGGGCTGTTGGGCGGTGGCCGATGGCATGGGGGGCCACCGCGCCGGGGATGTTGCCAGCCGGTGGGTGGTTGATAGCTTGGCTTCGCTGCCCTGTGGCGGCGGCCTCGACGCTCGGATCAAGAGGGTCAGGCGTTGCCTGCAATGGCTTGACCGACGCTTGCGCCAGGAGATCACCGTAACCAGCCCGAATGTGGATTGCACCATGGGCAGTACGGTGGTGGTGCTGTTGCTGGAGGGGGACCGTGCAGTCTGCATCTGGGCCGGGGACAGCCGCTGCTATCTATGGCGCGAACGCGCGTTGTACCAGTTGTCGCGCGACCATTCGCTGCAAGAGCGACTGAGGGTCGAGCAGCAGTTGAGCCCTGCACAGGCCCGCGCCCATCCGGCGGCGAACGCCTTGACCCGCGCCATCGGCGCCGATGAGCCGGTGGCGCTTGAGGTGTTGGAACTCACCCGTAACCCAGGCGATGTATTCCTGCTGTGCAGTGACGGTTTGTACCAGGCGCTAAGCCATGCCGAACTGGGGCAGGCATTGAGCCTGGCAACCCCTGAGTCAATGCTGGATCGTTTGTTTGATGGGGTCCTGCGCGGTGAAGCTCGGGATAATCTGACGGCTGTGGTTGTAAAGCCATGATCGCAAGACAACCCCTGTCCAGCGATCCGTCCGTCGCCAGAACCTCAATGCCTGCGTTACTGGCCGGTCGCTATCGTCTTGAGCGGGTGCTCGGGGTTGGCGGCATGGGCATCGTGTACCGCGCCCGTGACTTGCTCCATGAGCAATTCGGTGAGCCGAGGTCCCGGGTGGCGCTCAAGGTCCTCGATGAAAACCTCGCCCAGTCACAGGACGCTCACCTGCTGCTCTACAGCGAATTTTCCCTGACCCGCTACCTACGACACGAGCACGTGGTGCGGGTGTTTGCCTTTGATGTGGACTCTGTTGGTGAGGTGGCGTTCTTCACCATGGAGTTGATGAATGGCATGACCCTGGACCAGTTGTTGCTCGACTGTCCGCGCGGGGTGCCCTGGCAGCAATTGCGGCCTATTGCAGAGGGGCTGCTGGGTGCGCTGGGTCATATCCATCGACAAGGGGTGCTGCACGGCGATGTGAAGCCCAGCAATGTCATGTTGGTGGATGACGGGTTGCGCCTGTTTGACTTCGGCCTGGCCCAAGCGATGGCACCGCCGTTGACCGAGCTGGCAGCCTTGAATCCGCGGCGTTTCAGTGCCTGGACGCCGGCCTACGCCGCACCGGAACTGCTGGACGGAGCGCCGCTGTCAGCCAGTACTGAGCTCTATGGCGCAGCGTGCTTGCTGTACGACCTGGCGCTGGGCGGGCGTGGTGCGCCAGAGGGGCGATTGGAGCCTCCCCGACAACTGCCACGGCGTTGCTGGCCGGCGTTGAGGATGGCGCTCAGTGCCGACCCACAGCACCGAACCATCACCACCGACGAGTTGCAGGCAGCCATGCAGTGTGAACACTCGGTGGTGGGCCGCTGGTTCGCTACCCGTGCTCGTTAAGGGGAACGCTCAGCCAGGCCATGCAACTGACAATACTCAGTCCACTCCAGGCCCGCCATCTGGGCCACTTCCCGGTGCACCTCCAGGCGCCTGGCTTCGAACTCCTGGGGCGAGGGGCTGATCAGTTGCAGCGTCAGTTCCCAGGCAAACAGGTTGCGCGCCTCTGCCTCGGCTTCAAAGGCCTCGTGCAGGCGCTCGGCACGGTATTGCGCCATGGTTTCGCGCTTGGCCTGGGCGGCCAGAGGGTTCAGGGTGTCCAGTTCGGCGCGCAACTCGGGATGCTGGCTCAAAAAGATATCCAGGGCCAGCCGATGGTTTTCGCCAGGTTCAGACACGGGGTTACTCCAGGCGTACAGGTTGCAGGATGTCAGGACGAAGCTTGTTCGTAGCGGCTCTTGCGGCGGGCGCGTTTGCGCAGGCGATTGGCCGTCCACTGTTGCAGTGGGTCCAGCATGAAAAAGAACAGGTAGGCGGCGAGTACGAGTGTCAAATCGACCCAGGTTTTGCTGATAGGCCCTTCGACGGCTTCGACGGCGGCCTTGATCAAAAACAGTACGGCGACCCCACACAACCAGAGCACTACAGTGAAAGCCAGAGGTCGTGCGCGATTTGAGATCCTGCGTTGCATGTTCAATACATCTCCCTGAGAGTGCTGGGTCTGTCGGTGTACCGACACCCGCGCCTGTGAAAGTGGTCTGCAGATCGAGTCATTCGATACGGGCTTGTGGGTCGATAGACCTGTTCAGCTCAAGACCTGTGTGGGTGACCATTGGTTCCGACAATCGCTGGCGCGCCCACGGGCAGTACTGCCCTTAAGCCGGCTATTGTTTCAAAAAGCGTAGGAAATTTCACCCTTGCCAGTGCTCCATTAGGTACTGCAGGACGATTTATCGCGGCCAGGCGGGGCAAAAACCTTTCATTCTCGGTGCCTGGACGTGTAGCGTTAAGCCACGTTGAACACTCCGATTGAGGCGCTGCCCCCGGTCAGGCGGCTTTAAGGCCGGGACGGGTGCAAGGAGACAGTCATGGCGCAAACGCTGTTCAAGCTCTTTTTCACCCAACGCCTGGCGGCCTTGGCGAGCACGGAGTCGCTACGGGCCATCCGTGAGGGCCTGTTATGGATCCTGCCGTGCCTGCTGGTTTCGGCAGGTTTTCTGCTGTTGTCCGAATGTGCCCGAATCCTTGATTTCCCGCCGCCGGTGGTGGCATTCCTGGCGGGTCTGCATGCCAAGATCAGCTCCGTGATCCCGCTGCTGGTCGCGGCTTCCATCGGCTATATGTTGGCGATCCAGCACCGTTTACCCCAGTTGCCAGTGGCCTTTCTGTGCCTGGCGCATGTAGTCATCGCCACCTTTGTCCTGCGCGACTACCCCCGTGCGTCGGCGACTTTTATCTTGTTCATAGCCATTGCCTCGCCGCTGATCAATGTCCCGATGATTGCCTGGCTACATCGGTACCGCTGGACCCGCCTGGTCAATCAGGACCTGGTGGGGCACAACCTCAAGGGCACCATCAACATGGTGGTACCGGGGGCAATCACCGCGTCGCTGCTGGTGGTGACGTTGTCGTTGCTGTTGCAGGTTCCCCATGTGGTGCAGTTCCAGGGCCCGGAGATGCTCGATGCGTTGCAGTCGCCATATGGCAGCGGGATATTTGTCACTGCGATAAATTCGTTGCTGTGGTTTTTTGGCATCCATGGCGTGTATGCGATCCAACCGCTGTTTGACGCATTGGATCAGGCGGTGGTGCTCAATGGCGCGGCGTTGGCGGCGGGAGAGCCCATCCGATACGCGTTGAATGCCGGCCTGCTGGGGTGCTTTGCCTTTATTGGCGGATCTGGAGGTTCGCTGTGTCTGTTGCTGGCGATTCTGCTGTTTTCCAAGAGCCAATCCATGCGCCTGCTGGCTGTGGCCAGCCTGCCGTTGTCGCTGTTCAATGTCAGCGAAGTGTTGCTGTTTGGCTTGCCCATCATCCTCAATCCACGCCTGTTTATTCCCTTTTTAGCCGTGCCGGTGATCAACACCCTGCTGGCGTTGTTCGTGGTGCAGGCCGGTTGGGTCTCGCCGGCGGTGGCCAGCGTGCCGTTTACCGCGCCGGTGCTGCTCAATGCCTACCTGAGCACCCAGGGCGATTTGGCCGCGGTGGCGCTGCAACTGGTGCTGCTGGGGGTGGGGACGCTGATCTATGGGCCCTACATCCGGGCCATTCACCGGCAGACCTTGGAGGGCGCGACCGTATACCTCAAGTCATTCGACATGACCTTTCGTGGGCTTGAAGAAAAAGGCCGTCTGCTGGAGTTGGACCCGGTGCTGGCGTCGCACAAGGCGTTGGCACGCCAGGCCCTTGACTTGAGCAGAATCCAGCAGATCAGCGACTACGAGTTTTATCTGGAATACCAACCCCAGGTGTCCTCCCTGACGGGCTTGTGCACCGGTTGCGAAGCCCTGATGCGTGCCATGGACGGCGCAGGCAAGGTGCATTCGCCCTGGGAGTTCCTCCAGTGGCTGGCCCAGGCCCGCTTGATGCCGGACGTCGACTTGTGGGTAGCTTCCCAGGCGGTGCGCCAGTACCAGAAGTGGCAGAGAGTCGGGTTTGCGCTGCCCATCACCATCAATATCTCCAGCGCCACCCTGATGACCCCGGCGTACGGCAGGCAACTGGTGCAGATCCTGTCCCAGGCCAACGGCCAGGTGTCGGTGGAAATTACCGAGGATGCACTGGTGGGCGATATCCAGGTCACCCGGCAGATGATCGAAAAACTGCAGACCATAGGTGCCAAGGTCTATATCGACGACTTCGGCACAGGGTATTCCGCGCTGAGTTACCTGCACCAGTTTCCGGTCGACTTCATCAAGATCGACCGCAGTTTTGTTGTGGCTCAGCAAGACCCCAAGGGCGCGCAGGTGTTGACCGGCATGTTGCGCTTTTGTGAAGCACTGAACCTGGGCGTGGTGGTGGAGGGCGTGGAAACGGCCGAGCAGTTGGCGTTTCTACAGTCGGGCAGGGGGGAGGTCGGGGCGGAGTTGATTATCCAGGGCTGGTATTTCAGCAAAGCGCTGCCTGGTGATGCTGTGCCAGGATTTGTGCGCGAGCGTGCGGACAGGGTCAGCGATGAGGCGGGTGCATAGTGCTGTCGTGGCGAGCGGGCTTGTTGTGGTGAGTGGGGCTTCTTGTGGCGAGCGGGCTTGCCCCGCGCTGGGCTGCGAAGCAGCCCCAAAACCAGGCAACGAGCAATGCCTGACACACCTCATTGTTCTTGAATGGGGCTGCTTCGCAGCCCAGC
>NZ_JAAQWU010000057.1:0-577 GCF_012985695.1 Pseudomonas sp. WS 5027
GCTCTTGCCCCACCACTCGGCACCTCGCCTAGGCTCGGTGTGCCCGTAATCCGACATTGATTTGGGGGGCCGCCGCGATGGGCCATCCATGGCCCAGCGCGGCTAAACCGGCGTCCTGCCGGTTTACCCCCCAAATCAATATCGGATTACGGCCAGCGTGGTTTAACGGGGCGCCTAAGATCAAAATCACAAGCAGAGCGAGGCGGCCTGACAGCCGACCTGATCGGTGAGGCTTACGCGTATACCTGTGGGAGCGGGCTTGCTCGCGAATGCGGAGGGTCAGTCAATATATCCATCACTGACCCACCGCATTCGCGAGCAAGTCGAATCGTCGCACCGCCGCTCCCACAGGGGAATGCAGCTTCGCGCTCTGGCGTTGCTGTTGCTCTGCTTTTGATCTTAGGCGCCCCATCAAACCACGCTGGCCGCAGGCAGGTATTGCGCAGTGGGCACCCCGGCAGGATGCCGGGGTAGCCGCGACACGGCCATGGATGGCCGATCGCGGCGGGCCCACGGAGCAATGCCTGACTGCGGGCATGCCGAGCCTAGGCGAGGCACCGAGTGGTGGGGCAAGAGC